>JAFQUP010000010.1 GCA_017408405.1 Thermoguttaceae bacterium | reverse complement strand
TTGGACCTCCTGTACTCGGTGCCGACATTCACACTTATCGAGACGAAAAACGGGATCACGGGATTCGATACGCTGAACGTGAGTTTCGACGCTCTTGGACAGGACATCGTTTTTGCCGGCGCGTTCCTTGAAAATGGGAACCTGCTCGTTTCGTTCGGTAACTCCAATTCCGTCCCGGAACCGTCGACCTGGGTGCTTCTCCTGAGTGCGATGGCCGGCATCGGTCTCCTGCGCCGGAAAAGGTAATCTCATTAAAATTTACGTTAATTTCAGACTTCAGATTCGGAATCAAATCGGATCTGAAGTTTTTTTTGGCAACCTCGAAAAACCTAAAATTTCACAATGTGATGATACAAAATCCGGATTTCAGGATAAATTCAGGAATTTGAATCATCGCGTTTCGTAATTTTATGATGTGCTCGAATTTTGCCGCGTTTTGTCTAATTGGTACACACATTCCCCGCGGTTTGCCGAAGTGTCGCGAAGCGGCACAGGTTGCACGTCAATTTTTTTAGGCTGATTTTGACTTTCGCTCGGCGGAGACCTTTCGTGAAAAATTTCGGCTCTCATGTGCCAGTTTGCTCATGAGGCCGAACACGTGTTCGACACGGCTGCGGACTCGTGATTTACGGAGGTTACACGATTTTTGATCCGGTTTCAGAGGGCGGTTTCGGTAACCTTTTTGGAAAGATCCGCAGGAAGTTTCCCCTATGTTTTCAGTGGCAGGGCTCACGGTCTGGGCTGGTACGCACTCTCCGGAAGATCTACACGGGATCAGCTTTCGCGACATTTTGTACCTCTTTTTTGCATGAAATGCTTAAACCTTTCCCTAAGATAACAAATATTGACAAAAAATCAAGTGAACTTGATTTCAAATTGGCATTTTTTGGAAAAAAGTTCTTCTCTCGCTCAAACTCCTTGACCTGGCGTTCTTTTTATGCTAAAATGTTTTTTGTTGGATAATCTTTTATGAAAAAACGTGGTTTTTCGAGGTTGCCTTAAGAAAAATTTCCTTTCAAATTTTCCTTTTTAATTGGAGAGAAATATATGAAGCAAATTTCAGGTTTATTTCAGCCCCCGAATTTCAGGGCGAGTTTCCCTCGCTTTTTTATGGGTTTGAGTAGTTTTTTTCTTTTGAGCGGTTTGCTTTTTCAGTCTGCCATTACGTCTGCTGACACTCTGGAAGAGCAGTTCCGCGCCGCACCGTTAATTCTTCCGGGGGCCGATATTCCTCTTAAGGGACTTCCGCTCTGGCATACCAATGGGCCGCTGACGGATGAGCTGATTCATGAATTTTTTGAACAGGGAACAGCAAATGGATTCGGCGGGTACACTTTCCTGCCGCTGGGACGTCATGTGCCGACGGAGCCGAGATATCTTTCAGACGGATATTTTGAGTATTTTGGAAAGATTCTCAATGAAGCAAAAAAACGTGGACAGAAGATTATTTTCTACGATGATGTTGATTTTCCATCTGGAACTGCCGGCGGCAAAATGAAAGAACAGTTTCCGGAGGACTGTTCAAAACGGCTCGATATGGAAGAGTGGAATGTCACTGGTCCGAAAACTGACACGGAATTCCGTTTTTCAAAAAAGCTGAACCAGAACTGGATTCAGGGAATGACTCAAGCTGCCGTGGCCATGAATCTTGAAACATGGGAAAGAATCGACCTGTCGCGGCCTGAAAGCGGCGCCAAAGTTGAGGATGAGCGAATTGTCTGGAGTGTGCCGGAAGGTGAGTGGAAAATCATGATTTTCTATGCGCAGACGGACGGCAATAAAGTGGACAATATGGATCCGGAGGCGATGAAGAAGTTCCTCTCGCTTACCTACGAAAAATTTTACGAACGCTTTCCGGAGCATTTCGGAACGACGATTCCCATTTGCTTTTTTGACGACGTGACCATCACCCAGACTAAAGGAGGAAGGAACTGGACGGGCGTTTTCAACGCGAAGTACGAAGCTCTCTATGGAAAGTCCCCCGCTTTGGACTACCCGGCGATTTTCATGTCGATTGGACCAGAAACCGCTGCTGCCCGCGTGAGGATTTGGACTGTGAGGAATGAGCTGTTCGCGGACGGTTATCCCAAGGTCGTCCATGACTGGTGCGCGGCTCATGGAATTCAGTCAAGCGGTCATCCGCAGGGGCCGTACACGATTCAGCCGAATAATATGTGCGGAGACGAAATGTTGACGCACCGTTGGAGTGATGCGCCGCTTTTTGATTCCATTCACTACTACGGACATGGACGAGACGGATTCAAAGTCCCCTCGTCCGCCGCGGTAAATTTTGACAAGCCCCTTTGTCTCGTGGAAATTTACGGAAACTATCGTGATGGAAATCGAAACGGAAAACCGGAATTCACGGATCAGATGCTTTACCGCAGCGCGATGGAGATTTTCTGCCGAGGCGGAAACGTGCTTCTCCCGCATGGAATCTGGACAGATCCCGGCAAAATGTACATTCCGCCGGATATTTCATGGCGCAATCCAAATCTGAACGGAGCGTTGCCGAAATACGGCGAATGGGTTAGCCGGATCAGCCTGATTCTCCGTCACAGTCAGCATGTCGCGGAGATCGGAATCGTTTACCCCATCGACAATTTGAAAGCCTATTTCTTCTTCCATAAACATTTTCCGCCGGGAGATCATCCGTATGGACTTTATATTCCGCCGGAAACGGACTATATGGCGATCGGAAGCGACCTGACGTCTGAAATTCACCGTGATTTTACGTTCCTTCACCCTGACACGATGACCAATCGGAGCGCTATCGTGAAAAAGGATGACGGTAAAACGGTTTGGCAGCTGAAGAATAAACAGAATCCCCAGGAATACGAAGTTCTCATTCTGACGGGAGCCGAAGTCATTTCGAAAAAGACTCTTAAGGAGGTTTTTGATTTTTATCAGGCGGGCGGAAAAGTACTTGCCACGACTCGTCTGCCAAGTCGCGCAGCCGAGGGAAGTGAATTTGACGCGAATGTCCGCGATATGATTCAGGCCATGTTCGGCGTGGATCCGCGTGTTCAGGGGGTCGTTGAGGCTGTGGAATGCGGGCAGGAAGACATTGTCCTTCCGTCGAGTTTTAAAGCATATCGAGAGCAGAATGCTTACGGTCAGTATCTGATGACGTGGCCTGAAGTGGAAACGAAGCCGATTGGAGAAATTTGGCGTGATCGAGCGGTATTTCTGCCGAAACCAGGGCCTGAGGTGCTGCGTCGTGTTCTGGACGCGTTTATTGCCGTTCCGGACGTGAAAATCGTTTCCGCGGATGGAAAATCTCTGCCGACTCCGAAGGTTACGCCGAGATGGAGCTACGATTTTGATGGAATGGTTCAGCACATTCATAAAGTTAAAGACGGCCGCGATTTTTATCTCCTGGCGAATTCCTCTGATTCTGATGTTTTGCTTAATGTTTCACTTCGTGGAACATTTCAGACGCTTGAATTTTGGGATCCGATGACGGGTGAGATTGTGCCGGTGCCGGAGTCGGCAATCACTCGGAATGCAGATTCTGTCACGATCAGGAATCTTGCGCTGGGAGCGATTCAGGCGAAATTTATTGTTGGGAAAAAGGTAAAATAAATTACGATTTCCGTGAAAAAAAGGGTTCCGACATTTTGTTGCCGGGACCCAAAATACTTACCTTGGTATCCTGTTTCTTTACCAATGTCGAGGTTCAGAGAAAGTTCAATTACCTGTTTCTTTGAACCGTTCTTTTTCCAGAAATACTGAGAAAGAATGCCTGCCCATTCTTTGAAAATACTGTTTTTATCTGATTCGTTTATGTTTTAAAAGAAAGGAAATCCTATGAAACGCAGAGATTTCATGAAAATCCCCGCCTTTGGGATGACGCTCGCGCTGACTGGATATTCGTGTGCCGAGGAGCTGAACGAAGACGTTCAGGAAACGGACATTCAATGGAAAGGCCGAACGCAGATCTTCAATATGCACGACTTTCAGGCTCCGCCGTGTCTCCCGCTGCGCGTCGGGTACATTGGGCTGGGAAATCGCGGATACGCGTCCCTTCGGCGTCTCGCGCAGATGGAAGGGGTGGAGATCCGTGCGATCGCCGACTGCTATGAGTACCCCGTCCGCCGGGCACAGGACTATCTTAAGGAACTTGGACTCCCTCCGGCTGCGGAATATTTTGCGTCGAAGGAGACGTGGAAAGATCTTTGTGCTCGGGACGATCTGGATCTGATCTACGTCACGACGCCCCCTTACTGCCATGCGGAAATGGCCGTCCACGCCATGCTTGCCGGAAAGCACACCGCGGTGGAGGTCCCAGCCGCACAGACGCTCGCGGACTGCCTGCGCCTGGTCGACACGTCGGAAAAGACGCGGAAACACTGCCTGATCCTTGAGAACTGCATCTACGATTTCTTTGAATCGATGACCATTCAAATGGCGCAGAAAGGTTTCTTCGGCGAGATCATTCATGGAGAAGGCGCGTACTGCCACTGCGGAGGGACGGGAAACGTGGCGCGAAGCAAACCGATGCCTCCGCTTTCTCCCGAATCTTCGCCGTACTACCAGCATCGGCTGAAGCTCATCAAGGGGAACGCCTATCCGACGCACGGTTTCGGCCCGGTCGCCAAAGCGATGCGGATCCTCGCGGGAGACCGAATCGATTACCTTTCCTCGGTCGAAACGAACGATTTCGTCATGGGAAAAACATTCGGAGAAATGGCCGAGAAGACCGGCGATCCCTACTTCAGACAGTTCGCGGGGAAAACGTACGGCGGCGGAAACTCCTCCATCATGCGCACGGTCAACGGAAAGACGATCTGTCTTGGGTACCACACATGCGTCGGTCGTCCGTACTCGCGCGTGCATCTTCTTTCCGGGACGGATGCCTTCGCGCAGAAGTACCCGGTCCCGCAGATCTCGATCGGAAACGACAAACCGGTCTCCGACGAGAAAATGAAGGAACTGGAACAGGAATTCACGCCGGAACTTCACCGTCACATCGGCGAGCTTGCCAAGGAATTCGGAGGTCACGGCGGGATGGATTTCATTGAGGACTGGCGGTACGTGAACTGCCTGCAGAATGGTCTCGCGCCGGACATGGACGTTTACGACGCGGCACTCTGGAGCAGTCTGACGCCTTTGAGCTACTGGTCCGTAACGCACCGTTCCAATTCCATCGACGTCCCGGACTTCACGTGCGGTGCGTGGAAAACGAATGCGCCCGTCGACCTCTCGCTGCGGAACGGCGGGAAAAATACGGCAATGCGCACCGCGAAAAAAAGCTGAGCCGCCTCTCTCCATACGCGGTATCACGGCTCGGATACGCCAAGGCAGGAGTCTCGTTCTCCTGCCTTTTACTCAATAAAACTTTCCGCATCCTGGATAAAAAAGGAAAGATCGTAAACTTCTGCCTCTTTGGGAAATTTCTGTACTGCCTGATAAAGACATCTGATAAATTCTCTGCTTTGAGTTTTTTGAGCAATTTTTCAAGACTTCTGAAAGCCAGACAAACTCATCCGCAGTACATTGATTTTCAATAAAACGCATTGAATTATCAATATCACTGGCAATAAAATTGCTCATTTTATCATAATAGATTTCCAACTCATCGGTTGATTCGCTATTAATATTTTTGCGTTCAGACAGCAGTGCCGCAAACATCGCATAATCAAACATGATTTTTCCTTATCTTTGAAAATAAATTTGCTGGATATTGTTGGATATGCGCGGATAAAGAGAATCGTGTTTTTAGGACGTCCGGGAAATGTGAACGGAATTTCAGAGTTCCGTCCGTAATAACTTCTTTCATTACCCCATCGACATTATAGTTTTTACGCCGGTTTATCCTCAAAACGAAACGCGAAAGGGATACGAAGGTCTCTTTCGCGTTTTTGATTTTTAGCGTTAAGTTCAGAGCATGGGATACGCTCCCATATTCGGCAGTTACTTCACGTACGGCGCGATTGCCTTCGCCCAGCGTTCGTAGCCGAGTTTCTGGAGATGTACCAGGTCCGGCGTCATGGCGTTTCGGTCCAGTTTTCCGTCCTCGGTGAGGAAGCACGAAGAGAGATCCAGGACCGTTACGTAATTGAGATCCGCTACGGCTTTTTCAATTTCAGCGTTGATTCTTTCCCGTTTTTGATTTTTTCCCTTCGCATCGTCCTGCCCCCACGGAAAGACCTTCTGAACGTAAATTTTCATTTCCGGGAACTTTTCATGAAGGAGGGCGCAGATTTTCCGGTTTCCCAGGCCGATGTTTTCCGGAGAACTGCTCGCGTTATTGTTCACGCCGATGAGAAGGAATGCTTTCGTCGGATTCACATTTGAGAAATCGTAGTTTTCCAGACGCCAAATCACATTTTCCGTGCGGTCCCATCCGGTTCCGAGATTGACGGCTTTCGTATCTTTGAAAAGCTCCTTCCACGCTTCCGCGCCATTTCCTTCCCAGCCATGGGTGATGGAATCACCAAGCATCAGGACGTCGATATTTCCTTTTTTCAGGATCTCATTTTTCGCGTTGAAACGAGCCATTTCACGCGGAACGCCGACACATTCCGGAGGACACGCGGGGATAGGGCCAATGACCTTTTCGATTTCCGGTTCCATCGCTGCGGCCCAGCGGGCATAGCCTTCGGCGTTCGGATGAAGGAAATCGGGCATGACGCTTGCGGGAAGAGTGCCGTCTTCTTCAAGGAAACATTTGGTCAGGTCCATTCGGATAATTCTTGGGTCCCCATCAAAACGGTTGCGGATAAGGTCATTGATTCGGCAGATTCTCTGACGCGGTCCGTCGTCCGACTTGGCAGAACGCGGAAAAACATCAAGAAGAAGGATCTTCGCGCTTGGGAATTTAACTTCGAGCGTCTTCACGATTTTTTCAATGCCGTCTGCTGTTTCTTCCGGCTGCGTTCGATTATTCGTGCCGATCATGACGACGATCAGTTTCGGCGAGATTTTTTGAAGCTGGGTATTTTCCAGACGCCAGAGGACGTGCCCGGTTCGGTCACCGCTGATGCCGAAGTTAAACGCGCGTCGGTTTCCATAGTATTTTTTCCAGACCTCACGCCCAGCCCCTTCCCAGCCTTGCGTAATGGAGTCGCCGACGAACATCAGATCTACCGGAAACGCCTTTTCGTTTCGGGCTAAAGAGTTAACCCAGGCACTCTGCTGATGGAAACGTCCGCAGTCGCGGTTCATTGGTTCTGTCGCGGTTTCATTTTGCGCGAGAACGAAACTTGCCGCCAGGATAAACTGGAGAAAAAACAGGGAGAAAAATCGGATTTTTTTCATGAAAATTACTCCTTTTTGAGTGAAAATTGGCAGGAAATTACTTTTGGGTGACACCGGCTTTCAAGTATTGAAAATGCTTTTTAGCGGAATGCGGCGTTAAGGCGAAAATCGTCCATCCGGGCATCCCAAGAGCACGAGCCGTTTGAATTTGAATAACGCATTGATCGGGTGAAAGAGTCGAACTTGAGGAACAGATTCCGATTCCCGGGAACATGGGAATGAGACCGTTTAAGGCTTCTTTCTGGGAAACGGTCATCTGTTTGAAATGTTCAGCGCGGTTTGTGTAGTTCATCGGGCACACGAAGTCAAGCCAGCCGTTTTTAGCCCATTGGACCCAATCCTGTCCTACGGAGTTGGCACAGTTTGGATAATCACGAAAAACCGCCGCGGAGACCTCGATTGCCGGTTTGATTTTCTTTACCGCGTCGTGTGTTTTGGAAACGACAGCCGCGATCTGCTCACGCCGCCATTCCTGCCAGAGTTTTTGAATGTTTGGCTGCCAGGTGCAGTTTGGCCAATTCGTCAGCTCCTGTCCCGTTTTTTGACGGTAAAATGAGCCGAAACGGTCGCGGCAGCCGTCGCAGAAACAGCAGGAAGCGGATGGAAATCGAATATAGTCGAAATGAATGCCTTTCACATCGTATTTTCTGACAATTTCGCAAAACGATTCTACTTCGAGTGCCTGATTTTCAGGATGAGAAGGACAGAGCCATGATTCCTCCGCTCCGTCGCGGGCACATTGAAGCCGTCCTTCGCCGCGCATTTTCTGAATAAATTCTTTTGAGGAGTTTGAGCAGTTGAAGTTGACTTTCCAGACATGGACTTCGACACCGTATTTTTTTCCGGCTTCAACCGCCTGGAGAATCTGGTCGCCGTATTCTTTTGCTTTTTCAGAAACAGGCAGGACTTCACTTTCGTAGTGAGCCAGCCCGCCCCAGCAGAAATTACTTATGATACCGGAAAATCCGGTATCCGCCAGTTCTTTCATCGTTGAATCCCAATCTCCGCGATATGTTCCGAAACCGCTGTGTTCCCAAATGAAACGTCTTTCGTTCGGGACAGCTTTTTGGCTTTGGCAGAAAGCTTCGCGTGATTCATGGATCATTTGGTCGAGTTTTTGAGAAAGACGAAATCCTTCAGAAGAAGCGGAACCGAGCTGAATCATTTCAGAAACGGTTTCAGGTGAAAATCCGGCAGTTTCCAGTTCCTTGAGGGCGAGTTTCGCGGCGGCGAGATGCTTTTCATTCGCGTTATCCCATGGGGAAACTCCGATTTTCAGAAGAGAACGCCATTTTTCGCGCAGCTGGAAACTTAAAAAATGCGGGGCTTTCCGGTTCAGGAGCGCGGCGAGAAAAGCCTGTTTTTCTTTGCCTCCCTCGCTGGAAAAAATGTGGGTAATCCAAAGTCCGCGACTACTCCAAAGAAGTGCGGGATATTCTGTTTTTTGCCCATCTTCATTCTGCCACCAGCCAATGATACGCGGGGCATTTTCCGGTTTTTGGAGGTCCGGATCCGCTGGATTGCGGAGTACTTCACCAATGACAAAATTCCATGAGGCCTGCGCCATGGATTCAGGAGCGGAAATTCCAAGCTGCTGTCGAAAATCGTTCTCAAGGAGTATCCCGCGAAGTTTCAGACCGGCATCGGAACAGCGAACGTAGCCGGTTTGCCGAAAACCGAGTTTTTCCAGAAGTTGGGACGGCGCTCCGTATCCGATGATGAGGAAGCCTCCGTTTTCCGCGTATTCCGTGAGCAGTTTAATCGTGCGCGGCTGAAGACCATGAACGATGGGGAGTACGAAAACCGGGTATTGAGCCAATTTTTCTGCCGTCAGGTCTGATTCCAGGATTGTGCCGGGATTCAGACCAAGTTGAGATAAAAGCGCGGAAAATTGTCTCGCGTAAGTGGAGGAATCCTCTGCTTTGGGATCATTCTGAATCAGGAGAAGAAGGTCGTTTTTTCTTGCTCGAAACGAATGAAACTTAACGAAGGTATCAACTGGTTTTCCCGCGTAAAACGCGATTCGGACACTTTTGACTTCCTTTAGTCCGCCGGGAGTACCCTCGATACGTGCGGTTGAGGGGGAAAACACACAGCGAAGTTCATTCGCGGATTTTTTTTCAATTCGGGGAGACATGGAGTACCAGCCGTCGCCGCTGGCAAAATAAAAATTGATATTTCCAAGTAAATCGGGAGATTCCGCGTAGAAATCCAAGTAAAAGGTACTGGAAACAGTCGCGTCCAGCTTCAGAGGAGCATCGAAACAGACGCGATTCAGGGTTGGAGAAGTGCCGAACGGAAGTTTCAGGACACCTTTTTCAAACGCGTCACGGCCTGTTGAGCGTACGGTTTCAAAATCAATCAGTGATTCACCGAGAATCGTGTCCGATTCGAAAAAAATATCCGGCGAAGTAAGTTCTTCCAGTATCGGATTTTCCGCACGCGCGAAAGAAAAAGAGATTGTCCAAAGAAAACAGCAAATGAAAAAATAAAGCGTTTTTTTCATGGGAAAATCCTTCGTAAAATAGGATAAGGCGGGAAAATATGCAGGGGATGGGGTATGGCAGGACGTAAAGATCGCGTTAGTTTCCGAAATACTCGGCCACTTCTTTTAAATACTGAATAATCGGCAGGTGCTGTGGACAAACGCTTTCGCACTGTCCACATTCCACGCAGTCGCCGGCTTTCCCGAAAATCTGCGTGAGACGATCATAGTATTCAGCCTGCGGCTGCCATTCTTTACCTGGAATTTCCTGTTTATCCGCGTTGAAGAGTGAGAAGTAACGCGGGATCGCGATATTTCGCGGACAGCCGTCCACGCAGTAACCACAAGCGGTACATGGAATCGCGATATTTCTATTGATGATTTCAACCGTCTGTTCAATTGCCTTGAAATCTTCTTCATTCAGCGGCACGAAATCGGACATGAATCGCGTATTGTCGTCAACCTGCGCCAGATTACTCATCCCGCTGAGAACGAGTTTCACGCAGTCATGGCTTGCGGCAAAACGGATTGCCCAGGAAGGGATGGACATTTGAGGATCACGGGCACGGAGAATGCGTTGGGCTTCTTCCGGAATGTCTACGAGTGTTCCGCCTTTTACCGGTTCCATGACGATAACAGGTTTACCGTGCTTTTCGGCCGTTTCGCAGCATAAACGGGATTGGATTCCCGGATTTTCCCAGTCAAGGTAATTGACCTGAAGCTGAACAAATTCCATTTCAGGCTGCTCCGTTAAAACCCGGTCAAGACACTGCGCGCTATCGTGAAATGAAAACCCGGCATGTCTCACCAACCCCTGCTCTTTTTTCCGCATGAGCCATTCGAAACATTCAAGACGCTGATAAAGTTCGTAGTGGTCCACTCCGACATCATGAATCAGGTAGTAGTCGAAGTATTCCACTCCGGTTTTTTTCAACTGCGTTTCAAAAATTTTATCGCGATCCGCTTTGGATTGAATGAATCCGCCGTGGAGTTTTGTCGTTAGTGTGAAACTTTCCCGCGAGTGCCGCTTCGTGAGCACTTCTTTAACAGTATCTTCACTTTTGAATCCGCAGTACATCCAGGCGGTATCGAAGTACGTGAATCCGCGTTCCAGGAACATATCGACCATTTGGCAGGTCTGGGCCGTGTCGATTTGTTCGAAATTTTCACCAAACTGCGGCAGGCGCATCATTCCGAAGCCAAGTTTTTTATTTCCAAAATTTTCCAGCATATTGTTTTCCTTTCAAATCAGGGAAAAGAAGCGGCTCTTTCTTGAGAGACCGTTCAAAAAACGCTTTTCGTGGAAAAAAAGAGTGGGGTTTGTGTTTCAGGAAGCTCCTTTAAAACTAATTATACGCGATTTATTTTTTTTCGAAAGGGGGATAGGAGAACAGAAAATAAATATTTGAAAAAAACGAATTGGAGGATGAGGCTCGGTAAACAGGGAGGTTTGGGAATTTGGGAGTTTAGTTTGGTTCTTATTTTGTTCTTGTTTTATCCCCAGGAATCCTCTTTTTTCCAAATTTTTCCCTAAAAATCCCATCCCCCCCGTTTTTCTTTTATTTTGACCGGATATAATTGGTTAATGAATGTTTTTGGTTTGGTTCAGGAGTACTTTCGGCGGAGGATGCACTTTGCGTTTTCCAGCTTTTTCGGTAAAGAAGGTATTCCTGCCGTATGTTTTTTGGAGAACTGTTTAACTTAAGAGAGTTTCGCTATGCACAAAACGATTATCTTCTCGCTGACTGCGCTTCTGCTGGGGCTGCTGGCTCTGCCGTCCGCTGCTCAGACTCCGGATTGGGAAAACCCAAAGGTTTTCCGGATCAATAAAGAACCTGCCCGTTCCGTTTTTTATTCCTACGCGGAACCGGCTCAGGCACTGACTTTCTGCAAAAAGAATTCACCGTTCGTGAAAACGATTGACGGTCAGTGGAAGTTTCACTTCGCGAAGAATCCGTCTGAACGTCCCGTTGATTTTTTCAAAACGGATTTTGACGTGACGGGCTGGGACGACATTAAAGTTCCCGGCAACTGGCAGGTCCAGGGATACGATTATCCGATCTATACGAATATTCCGTATCCGTTTAAAGCGAACCCGCCGTTTGTTCCGGCCGACTATAATCCGGTCGGTTCTTACCGTACCAATTTTGAAATTCCCGCGAATTGGGACGGTCGGGAAATCTTCATTCGTTTTGACGGTGTCGGCTCCGCGGCTTACGTTTGGGTGAACGGAGAAAAAGTCGGTTTTACCGAAGACAGCCGTACTGTCGCGGAGTTTGACATCACGAAGTACGTGAAATCCGGTCAGAATGTTCTCGCGGTTGAAGTTTATCGCTATTCGGACGCTTCTTATCTTGAATGTCAGGATTTTTGGCGTCTTTCGGGTATTTTCCGCAGTGTTCATTTGACGGCTGAACCGAAAACGCGTATTCGTGATTTCTGGGCCAAAACGCTGCTGGATGCCAATTATGAAAACGCGGAACTGCTTGTTGATTTTAATATTCAGGCTCTTGGCGGAGCAGCACAGGTTCGGGCGGCGGTGGAACTTCTCGGCGGTCTCAATCTTAAGGGCGAAACGGAACTTCTGAATGTGACTGATGAAAGCACCGCAACGATCAAGATTTCGGTTAAAGCACCGAAAAAATGGTCCGCGGAGGAACCGAATCTTTATCCTATGGTCGTGAAACTGCTCGATAAAGAGGGGAAAATCATCCAGGTCACCGCGATCAGAGTTGGTTTCCGTTCTTCTGAAATTAAAGATGGCCAACTGTTGGTCAATGGTGTTCCGGTCGTTATTCGCGGAGTGAACCGCCATGAGCATGATCCAATTTCCGCTCACGCGGTTACGCGCGAGTTGATGATCAAAGACATTCTTTTGATGAAACAGAATAATTTTAACTCGGTGCGTACCTGCCACTATCCGGATGATCCGGTTTGGTATGAACTTTGCGATGAATATGGGCTTTTCGTTACGGCTGAGGCGAATGTTGAGTCTCACGGCATGGGGTACGGCAAAAAATCTCTTGCCAAAGATCCGGTCTGGATGGAGGCGCACGTTGATCGAAACCGGAATAACGTGGAATCGTTCAAAAACCATCCGAGCGTTATCGTCTGGTCAATGGGAAATGAAGCTGGTGACGGGATTAACTTTACCGAAGTCGCGAAGTATGTCCGCGGCCGTGACAATACGCGCCCGCTTCACTATGAACGCGCGGAGGGCGGGCCGAATACGGATATTCTCTGTCCGATGTACTCGCGTCCGCATTTCTGCGTGGAATACGGCTCCAAACCGCAGACGAAACCGCTTATTCTCTGTGAATACGCGCACGCGATGGGGAACTCCACTGGAAACTTTGACAAATTCTGGGATGCTGCGTATGACAAAAATATTCGACATTTCCAGGGCGGATACATTTGGGATTGGGTTGACCAGAGCTTGCTCTGCGCGGTGCCTGCTGATGGAAAAATGCCGATGCCGAAGTTCATTCCCTTGAATGAGAAAGACGCGCGCAAAGCGTTTCTCGCGTACGGCGGCGACTTTGGTTACGCTGGGGTTCCTACCGACGACAATTTCTGCTGCAATGGGATCGTTTCTTCCGATCGTACGCCTCATCCGGCCATGGGACACATCAAGTTTTGCCAGCAGCCGATTAAAACTCGTCTGGTTTCTCTTGAAAACGGCAAGCTGACTGTTTCCGTTGAAAACCGTCATGACTTTGCTGACCTTTCAAACTTTAAACTTCGCTGGCGGACGACGAATCTGGCGGAACCGACTTTTATTCCGCTTCCGAATCTGAAAGCGGGAGAAAGCGCGGAAATTTCGGTCGATCTTTCCGCGGTGATCCAGAAAGCGCGTTATGTTACGTTTGAATATGTTTTGGCGAGTGATACTCCGTACGCGAAGGCAGGGACTGTCATGGCTTGGGATCAGTTCAAGGTTCGTGATTTCGGCGGTCCGGTTTTCACGGTCGATTCGACCGCGAAATCCGCTGAAACCGCTGATTCTTTCCAGCTTTCTGCCAATGGAGTTGAGTTTAAGTTTTGCAAAAAATCCGGAAAACTCGTTTCCTGGAAAAAGAACGGTACGGAAATTCTTTCCGCTCCAATGGTTCCGAATTTCTGGCGTGCTCCTACGGATAACGACCGTGGAAATCGTGAACCGGCCCGCTGTGCCGTTTGGAAAGAGGCTGGAAATTCCTGGACGATCAGCTCTGCCAAATGCGCGAACGGCATCGTCACGTTTGAGGGCAATCTCCCGGAAGTTCAAGCCAAGCTGGTCATGAGCTACGCCATTG
Organism: Thermoguttaceae bacterium; assembly: GCA_017408405.1. Taxonomy (GTDB): domain Bacteria; phylum Planctomycetota; class Planctomycetia; order Pirellulales; family Thermoguttaceae; genus RGIG3701. Next base: position 30,487 of record JAFQUP010000010.1, on the reverse strand, counting down.
ACAAATCAGGCAAACTTTGCGTTTCCATGGACTATTGCCACACGGGTTCGAATGCTCTTCCTGAAATGCCTCGTTTGGGAGTTTACTTCGCGACCGTTCCTGGATTTGAAGAATTCAAATGGTGCGGACGTGGGCCAAACGAAACGTATTTTGATCGTAAAAATGGAGAAATCTTCGGGCATTGGGCTTCCAGCGTCACGTCCAATTACTTCCCGTATTCCGAGCCTCAGGAAACCGGGAATCATATTGACACGTACATGCTGAAAATGACGGGACCTGCTTCTTTCAGGGTTTTCGGACAGAAAGGGCCTGAAGGGCAGCCTTGGTTCTCTTTCAACGCGCTTCACTACTCGCTGGATGACCTTCAGAACCATAAACATGAATTCCAGATGCCTAAACGGGCGGAAACTTTCGTGAATATTGATTACCTGCAAACGGGAGTTGGCGGTGATGATTCATGGGGGGCGCATCCGCATGAAGAGTTTAAGCTCAAGGCGAAAGAATACCATTTTGAATTTCTGCTTGACTAGGTTTGAGCGCGGCAGCGAGACGCTGAACGGGTTTCGTGTCTCACTGCCCTAATTCTTTCCCTGGCTCTGGCTGGAACAAAAAATTTAAGCGGCAGTTTTCTGCCGCTTGTTTTTGGGGAATAAATTTCTTAATAGCCGTAAATCTTTGAAGAACGGTTTTCCTGATTTTTAAAGCATCGCGATTGGATCCAGGTCAATGATCCATTGAATGTCCGAATCAATCTTTAACTCGTATCGGGCACGATTCAGTACCTCCGTTAAAACGGACCGCCGCGCGGCGTGGGCCTGAATATGGAAACGATAAAAATCGCGCAGTTTAACGACTGGACACGGAGCAGGACCTAAAACTCGCCCTTCAACGGCTTGAGCTGATTCCATTTCGTGACGTATCCGCCGTGCGATTAAGTCCGCCGCGGCTTTCGTTTTTTCTTCGTTCGTTCCTCGAACTACGATTCGCGCCAATTCTCCGTATGGCGGATATTTCAGAGTGTGCCGTAACGGTAACGCGTACTGGGCAAATCCAAGATAGTCATGGCGGCAGGCGAATTGAATCGCAGCGTTTTCCGGCTGAAAAGACTGAACGAGAACCGTTCCTTCGGAATCACCGCGTCCGGTTCTTCCGGCCACCTGAGTAATGAGGTGAAACGTTCGTTCTTCCGCCCTGAAATCAGGCAGATGAAGCGCGGTGTCGGCGTTGATGACTCCCACGAGCGTTACGTTTGGAAAATCCAAACCTTTCGCGATCATTTGGGTACCGAGGAGAATATCGATTTCTCCTGCCCGAAATTGAGCGAACGCTTTTTCGTGTGCGCCTCTTGCCTGCATGGAATCCGTGTCCATGCGCAAGACACGCGCCTGGGGGAAACGCGTTTGGATTTCGACTTCAAGTTTCTGCGTTCCCATCCCGGAATAGCGAATCTGAGGACTTTGGCATTGAGGACAGTTCGTTGGCGCGGATGAGTGATAGTCGCAGTAGTGACAGATGACTTCTCCAGTCGTGCGATGGTGGGTAAGCGAAATTTCACAGTGCGGGCAGGAAAGAACCGCTCCGCAGGCAGGGCATTGAATATGCGTGGAAAAACCGCGCCGATTGAGGAGAAGAATCATCTGCTGTTTTTCCCGAAGACACCGATCCATCGCCATATGAAGTTTACGGCCAATTGCTCCGTTTGAGAACTGGTCTCGAATTCTCAGGTCTACTGTTGAGACGTCAGGCAATTTCCGGTCTTTAACCCTTCGAGTGAGCGGAAGACGTTCGTAATTACTCCGCATTGCCTGATACCATGTTTCCAATGACGGGGTGGCAGAACCGAGAATTACCAGCGCGTTTTCCATTTTGCCCCGCTGAATGGCTACGTCCCGGGCATGATAGCGCGGTGCCATTGAATCCTGTTTAAAACTGGTTTCATGTTCTTCGTCGATGATGATTAACCCCAGTCTTGGCGTAGGGGCAAAGACCGCGCTTCGTGCCCCAATGACGACCTCAACATCCCCATTAAGGATTCTTTGCCATTCGTCGTGACGCTGCGCGTCGGTCAGATGACTGTGAAGGACCGCGATATTTTCAAATCGGCTTTTGAACCTTTGGACCGTTTGCGGAGTAAGTGAGATTTCAGGAACCAGGACAATTGCCTGTCGCCCCGTCCGTACGGTTTCACGGATAGCGTGAACATAAACTTCCGTTTTTCCGCTTCCAGTAACACCGTGAAGAAGAATTGGGCGAGGAGCTTTTCGTTCGTGAAGGGCCTCACGGATTCGAAGCATTGCGTTTTCCTGTTCTGAATTAAGTTTCAGGTCCTGTCGGCAAGAATCGGCTGTTGGCGAGTAATCCCCTGCTCCTGTTCGAACCCTTGCCTGGTGCGACAGAATGAAACCGCGCTCCCGAAGTAATTTCAAGGGGCCGTAAGAGACATTTGACCGCCGGATCAATTCTTCTGAAGAGAGAGGTTTTCCCCAAAGTTCCAGAGTTTTCAGCAGCTTTTCCTGAGTGGGAGTGATCCGAAGTTCCTCCGGTATCGCGGAATGAGCCAAAGCCGCTTTTTTTTGAGCCGTTTCAATCGTTTCGTGATTGGCGTAACTTAACGGTTTTCGTTCCTCACGCGTTTCTTCGCGTCGAAGTTCAAGCGCGCGTTTTCCCTTTGGCGAAAGCGAAAGAAGGAGCGTTAAACGGGTTCCCGCCTGGTCGCGAACTCCTGCCGGAAGAACACTTTGAAGAACTGTTCCCCATGGACAGAGCCAGTAGTCGCTGATCCATCGCGTCAGTTCAAGCATTGTTGATGAAAGGAGCGGTTTTTCGTCCAGAATCTTTGATGCGAACTTTAGTTTTACGCGCGAGGCGGAAACCGTGTGAACGTCAACACAGAAAACCTCCATTGGTCGATTGGATTTTCCTAATGGAACTTCAAGTCTCATTCCTTTTTGGACTTTGCCAATCCAGGCTGGAGGAATCGCGTAATCCAGCGGTTTCTCGATACCTTCGGGAAAAACTACGCTTACCGCGTGGATTTCATCTTCCGTTTCATCGTTCCATGGCTGACGCGGTTGAGGTTCCGGATCAAAAAGGTAAAATTGGTCGTCCATAAACAGCCCAAATTTTTTGGAAACATTCGTTTATTAACGGAATTTAAGCAGTAAAGGTTCCGTTTTCAGTTTAGTTTACTTCGAATGGTTTCCAGTTTGCTTTCAGTACTGAAAATCACAATTATTCCTTCGGAAGTGGCTGCGGCCAGATAAAGTGGAATCCCATCTTCAGTCGTCATTGGGCTGAGAGCCAAAGCCGTAATTTGCCCCGGCGCAACGAACTGGAGCAGTTTATCGCCGCTTTGAACGTCCCACAGAACCGCGGAATTCTCGAACATGGTTCCGATGACGTACTTTTCGTTTGGTGAAAGGATCGCGGATTCAACTTCATTTTCTGAGGAAAAGATTTGCTTTCTTTTTCCGGTAATCAGATCCCATAGCAAAATACGCTGATCCCGACTTGCGGAAAGGAGGGTTTTTCCAGCGTTTCCGAATTGAAGCAGAGTTACCGCGGAATTGTGTCCGCTGAAAGTTTGGTTGAGATCGTCCGAGTTGCTATCCCAGATTTTGATCAGGCAGTCTTCACTTCCGGAAACGTAACTGTTTCCATCCGGATTAAAGGCAAGTGCCGTCACGGGGCCGGTATGCGGCAAGGCCAAATCGGTTCCGAGTCCAAATTCTTCCACGTTATCCGAATCTTTTTTCACGAGTGAGCGGTTTAGAGTATCCCACAAAAAGAAGCGATTGTCCATTCCGCCGGTCAAAGCGTATCTTCCATCACTGCTGAGAGCGACAGAGGTAATCGCTTTCGTGTGTCCTGGAGGAATTTCAAAGATATTATCGATTTCCTTAAGGGCGTTGTCTTCATCGCCAAGACGCTGCTGAATGGGCGGATTCAATTCCGGATTCCAAAGGATCGCGCGGGTGTCTTTACTCCCGGTAAGGATTCGGAGAGCGGAAAGAGCCAGCTGCGGATCATTTCGGGCATCTTCCATTCGGGATTGGGAGAGCAGAGAAATGACAGCCATGGAAGTAATGCCCTGCTGATGTCCTTTCATTTGGCGCAGGACTTCGCCCGTTTCGGCGTTCATGAGCAGAGCGGAAGAGTCATCAGAGGCAGAGATGAGGAAAAGTCCTTCCGGTGAGTAAGACAATTTCTGAATAGTTCCTTCATGCTCAGTTTTGAACGTTTTGACTATTTCAGCTTTAGGCGTGAACAGGTCACACTCTTTTGGGCCAAAAGCGGCGTAAATCCAATAGCCGATAGCCAAAAAAACGGCGCCGCCGAAAATCGTCAGCATTAGTGAAATGAATATTACCCAATAAAAACGTAATTTTGCGGCTTTTCGCCGTGAAGAGGTAGATTTTGTGTCTTTCCCCTGGACCCACCAAGTTGATTCGCCTTTTTTAAATTCTGGAATATTCAGTTTTCGATGTTCAGGTTCCTGTGCCATGGCTTACTCTTTAATTGTTTTAAAAGAAAATACCGCGAATGCGTTCCGCGGAACCGGATAGGGAAATTTCCGTTTGACGTATCGCATACTATTTCATTTCAGGTAATCGTCATTTAGTTTACCCTCCATTCATAAAATTTTACGAGGTCAAAAGAATTTTACCGAATATTCGTGAAAAATGAAAGAATAAAAAAGGTTTAGTGTTAATTTTTTTCCATGTCGCATATGAGCGCATTTTCTTTCATGAATATTTCCCGAATGTGTTCATGGCTCGTGAAGAACAGAATTTGATTATCCTGGTCCGCGAATTCGGTGAGAACCTTGGCGGCGGCAGCAGCTCTTTGACGGTCAAAATTGACCAGCACGTCATCCAGAATAATCGGGAGAGCCATATTTTGTTGACGGTACTCTTCCGCTAAAGCGAGTCGGATAGCGAGGTAGAGCAATTCTTTCGTGCCCATTGAGAGCTGTTCCGTGGAAAAGATGTGTCCGTCAGTTCGTTGAATGAAGAGGAGGTCTTCGTCAATCGGAGTCCAGACACGTTCGTATTTTCCATCAGTCATCTGGCGCATGAATCGGGATGCTCTTTCCAAAGTTCGCGGCTGACGTTTCTGCTGGTAGGTTTTCAGGATGGTCTCGATGAGCCGCTGAGTCATCGCGAAAACGCGCCAAGAGTTCACGGCATGACCAATTTGGGCATTCGTTCTTGAGAGTTCGAATTGAATCCGAATTGGGGAATCATCCGCGATGATTTTTTCAATGATCGCACGGCATTCAAGACTCCTTTTTTGGGCGGAAGCGAGTTGGAATTCGTTTTCCGCCAGAGCGTTGGTCAGGATTTTCTTTTTTTCTAAAATCTGTTCAGGAGAATGTTTTTCGTAAACTTCCCAAAGCATTGATTCCGAGCATGAGAAATCAAGTGCCTGATCGATAGTTTTTTGCAGTTCTCTTCGTTTGGCGCGCAGTTCCTGAATTACGGACAATTTTTCCAGAGCAGTTTGAAGTGCTTTTTCGTTTTGAATTTCGGAGAGTTCGAGAATTTTGGCGCGAATTTGGTGTTTTTTTTCGCCCTCCACATTGATTTTTCGCAGACGAGAACGGATTTCCGCGATCTTTTTTTCGAGCATTTCCGCTTCTTTTCCACGCGTTATTTCATTTTCTAATCTGCTTTTCATTTCCGAGAAAACCTGATTTATGAATGGAAAACGCTCGTCATTTCCTTTGAGTTCCTGTCGGCAGTTTTTTCCGAACAGCGGCAAAAGGTTTTCCAATCGTTCAACGAGCAGTTTCAGTTCCTGGGAATAAAGGGTGAAATCTTCCAGGTCACGGCTTCGTCTTCGCCAAAGTTCACGGATTCTGTCTGCCGCGTCGATCAGGTGACGAATGTTTGACGTTTTCCAATTTTCAGGCAAATTTAGGGAAATGAGTACTTTTTCTCTTCTTTTTTGTGCCTGGATGAAATTTTCCCGCAGTTTCCTCAGTCTTTCCGCATGATGTTCGGCCTCTTTTAGTAGCGCTTCTTTTTGAGCTTGAGCGGAACTGGCAGTTTCCATTTCCTTCAGCTCATTTTCTAAAAATTCCATTTTCAGAATGAGTTTCGTCATTTCTTCTTTCGTCAATTCCAGAAGTTCATCCGACGAAAGTTTTGCGATTTCACGTTCACGTTCTTCAAAAGTCAGCCGCAGAAGGCGGTCACGCTGCTGGTACGCGTTTTCGAGAGAATCGTCCAGTTTCAGGAATTCTTTATTCAGTTTTTGTTTCGCGGCAAATTGCCAGATGAAAGTTCCCAGGCACATTGCGAATCCGAGAAGGAAGAAGAGAAAATGAACGATTCCTCCTCCATTTCCCAAAAGTCCGGTTAAACGCAGGAGTTCAAAAAGGACCAGCGTTAAACCGAAGGTGAAGAGACCACCCCGCAGAGCCAATTCGTGAATGGACAGAATCTGCCTTTGCGATTTTTGAGTTTTTTCTTTTTCGTATTTTGCCAGATTCACGAGAGCCTGGTTTAATTGCTGGAGATGGATCTCTGAACGGCGACCGGCCCCAAGAACTTCCCCCAGAAATCGGGCAGCGGCATTTATGTCCATTTGAGGTGGGTTGGCGTTTTTTTCAAAACTAGGAGTTTCCTGTGGTAACGCCTTTGGATTTTTTCCCGAAGCAAGAATTTCCTCAGGTATTTCACGAACGATGTTTGAGTTTAAGGCATTCAAAGCCCGATTTTTTTCGTGCTGAGAGTTTTGAGCTGCTTGGGGTACTAAACTTTCCGTAGTGTTGAGAAGAAAAATTTGCGGAAATCCAGTCATTCCCGGTAAGGTTTGAACTTCAGGATGAGTCGCGGTTCGCTCCTGGCATGCCCTAAAACAGGCGCCAATTTTCAAGGAAAATTCTTCCGCCTTGCGCAAAAGTTCAAAACGGCGTTTCCGCACGGCATGAATCTGTTTGCGGATTCGTTTCATTTCAATGGACGGAGTTTTCAGAGACCGCAGTGTGCGTATGTCGTATGGGAAAATTTCTTCAACTGGCTGTTCAGGAGAAATTTTAGAGAAATCAGGTAGCTGGATTCCAAGACGCCGATAGTCGATAGTCAATTGGGCTTCCGAATCCATTTGCTGACGATAAAGATCGTCAAGCCTTCCCCGAAGAGTCTCAATCCATTCCTGCTGCTGAAAAAAAGTTTCGAGAACAGGTGCTTTTTGGATAAGAGGCAAATTCAGGGAAATACTTTCTTTTTTTTGTTTCAGTTCTTCGAGAAGTGAACGGAGTTCTGAACGTTTTTGTTTCAGCTCATTCGTTTCCCGTCGAATTTTAGCAAGTTTTTCACGATTTTCGGAAAGGATTTCGATCTTTCGGTCAGAAAAATCGGTTAACTCAGGAGTTGAAGCCCCAAATTCAACGATTTTTGCGTCAATGTCGGCTCTTTTCTCCCAGAAACTCTGGATATTGGAAGCAATTTCAAAGATTCGGAGTTTGTGTTTTTGCTGCTGAATATCTTCTTCCAGTTTTTTCGAATCGTTTTCCAGGCAGGTTAATTCGGAGTGGATTTTTTGATACTGTTTGTTTTGCGTTAAGGTATTTTCCTGCTGTTTGAGAAGAAGCTGGCGGTAATTCCATAGTTCCAGAATCGCGTGAACGCGTTTTTTTCCTTCCTCTGAATTTTTTTTCAGGAGCATTGGGGAGAAGAATTTTCCGCACCACTGAAGGTCTTCAGTTTTCAGAATTTCCGGAATTTCCCCCGGAGTCAGAATCCGCTCTCGGGCCTGCTGAAGTTTCATGAGGATATTTCCTACTGAATGCCGAGTGATTCCAGTGCTTAAATCGTAGAGCCGTTTGGCAGCTTCCGTAGAGTCAAGTACGGAAAGTTTCTGAAGTTCCTGAAGTCCCAGAGCGAAAATACTGTTGAAGAGAATTTCGTCCATTTCGAGAGACGCCGTTTCTCCACGCAGAGAATGATCTCTCGATAGTTCAAGAAGTTCTTTCCACTGAAAAATATCCTGACGAATCCCTTTGTCGTTGGTTAGGATCAAACCGTCTTCAATATTTCGTGTCCTGAAACGTTCCCGAAACGATAATTGGGAAAAAAAGGGAAGTTCGGAAATTTCTGATGAACCAGAAAATACGTTTTTTCCAGAGTATCGCTGGTTTGGGGAAGAAGATTTAAGTTTCGTTTTTCCTGTTGAAAGACTATTTTCCGAAATTTCGGCGGGATATGAAACGAGATGCCTTTGAGCATTTAGAATTCCTTGGTGCGTAAGGAGCGTCATGCTGCCGCCGGTTTTTTCGGGTTCTTCCTGGTATGCGTAGGCCAGCCTTTCGTCCGAAAATCCGTAGAAAATCGTCCGAATAAACTGCATTAGGGTGGTTTTTCCGGTTTCGTTAGGACCGTAAAAAAGATTTACCCCTGGTTCGAGGTTTTGAAGGCGCAGCCCGCTCCATTTTCCAAATTTTTCGATATGAAGAGATTGAATGATCATTTGTTCCGTCCCTCCTGTGCTTTGGCCAGGGCAGCTGCTCCCAAAACTGAAGCGAGTTCCAAAAGAATCATTTCTTCATTTAACGTTAAATTCGTCATGGCGTTCAGTATGGTGTCCCGCTGGTCATCTTCCAGCAGATTATCCAAATTTAATGAATGAGGCGCGAAATCCGGACTTTTGGTTTCGTCATCAGGATTAATGAGATGAAATTGGGTTAATCTCAAAAAATCTCCCAGCATGGAATCCGCTTGTCCCCATGAATAAGGGATCAGCCCATGACGATCAACCGAAATGGATACTGTCCATGGACATGCCGGTAATTGGGTGCCGGCGGTTCTTAAATCTTCCAGGAGTATTTGGGTTTTGGTCTGTCCATTATCGTATTCAGGAGTAATTCCTTCTTCCAGTAAAACACGAAGCAGTTCACTTTGTGCTGGTTTTTCAGAAGAAAGTTTCCAAAAGACCAACGTTCGCTTGGAAACTTTACTTGGCGGAAGCTGGAACGAGTGAGTCGAGATTCCGCCTGATTCCGCGGGCATCTCAGAAACGGACTGATTGCCTGCGATTTTTTCATTGGCGTTTTCGCTGGTAACGTTTTTCTCTTTTGAGTTTTTGGGGGTTGATAATTCCGATGACCTTTTTGCTGGGGAAGAGTCATTCTCCGTTGAGTCAGAATGTCTGTCTTGGGGGAGTTGGTTTGCTGTTTTTTTCTCCAAAGTATTTTTTATTTCAATTTCCGCGGTATTTATTTCTGAAAATTCCTGAATCAGAATGTTTTTCATCCATTGGCTTAATTCATCCCATGAGGAAATATTTCCGGGAACTCTTTTTTCCAAAAACTTCCATGAAATGGATTCCGTTGGAAAAAATTGAAGAGAAACGGGAATGTCGCCATCCAGATCCTGCTGAACGATGGTCACTCCAGCAGGACGAATGGGAGCTTTGCTCAATTCAAAAATGTCTGGTGAATGATATTGGATTGGACCGGGAGCGTGAATGATCATTTGCCGCTCTTCTCCAATGGAATTTTTCCAGTTTCTTTTTTGGGTCAAACGCTTTTCGCAATGGGTAATAGCGGTAAACGCCGCCTCACAGAATGGGGAATCCACTGTTGAAGTCGTGGATGAGGCAGAAAAAAAGTGTTTATTTTCTGAATTCGGAACGGGATTGGAGGCGGAATCGAGATATGAGCCTGAATCCGTGTGGAAATTTGGGATTGTGCCGGAAAACAAATCCGTAAGGTCCGTTTTTTTTCGCGCATTATTCATGGAATCCCAAGCGTTCAAATTCTCACTGAAATTTTCAAGAGGATTGGAAGGTGAAGAGGAAGAAAACGTTTCTCTCATGGAATTTTGGTTTTTCTCCTCATCGAAATTTGGGGTTGAGGAATCAGTGGAGTGAGAGATTGCCTCTGCTTCACTCGGAAAAGAGGCGTTTCCCAGTGACTTTTCATTCGGACAAAGAGCAATCGTTTGGAAAAAAGGGAGTTTGCCATCCGGCAGCTGCGAGAGATCGTAATGTGAGAAATTGGGAGCGAAAGAATCCCAACTCACGATAAAAATGCTTTTGGAAGAATCCGGCAAATGGAATTTTTTGATGTGCGATTCTGAAGAAGGAAAAAGGAAAACATTTTCCGGAAAATGAAAATCCGGCAGTTTCCAGTTGTCCAGTGAATGTTCCAGTTTCCAATAAACGGAAATTCCTCGTTCCTTAAGGCGCTGAAACTGTTTTGCCAAAAAAGCGAATCCGCGGATTCCTGTCAGATCAGGGTGAATGATGTCTCCGGTCAACAGAATAAAATCCACATTTTGTTCAATTGCCAGGTCAAAAACCGCGCGCGCACTTTCCCATGCGGCAGAAAGACATTCCTCGTAAATTTCAGCTGAAAGGTTTGGAAAAGCTCCATTTCTGAAAGTGAAATCCAGACGTTCAAGAGGCAGCGCTTCGTCTGACTCCGTTTCCATTCTGTTTTTTAAAGGGGGGAATGGATTATTTCCGCTTAAACCTTTCAAAAGAGCGTTTGTTTCTGGATTTTGGGTCCCTCTTCCTTCATTTAGTGTTTCCGTTACCGGTAGTGCCCGCGTGAGAGAGGAAACGTTTTCAGCCGCTGACGATGGGGAGGTCCAGCAGATGACCGGCAAGTGAAGCTGGAAATTGGAAGCATGAAGGAATTTGATTATTTTCACGACGGGATTTCCTGAAGGTAAAGTTTCTCTAGTTTTTCTAAATTATATCATATTTTTCCAAAAATTGCCATATGTTTTTCCTTTTAAAATGCGTGAATTTGCCAAATTTCCGAAAATTTTCCAAAAAAACGGAAGTTGCCTGAATTTCAGGAACTTCCGCTTGGGAGACTGGCAGAAACTCTTTCTCCCAAAAGGGGGCCAGAAAAAATTTCTCCAGTAAATTTGTCGATTTAGATCATTTCAGATCAATGACATCTTCCTTTTGAATCTCAATTTCTTTTTCATTCTGTTTTTTATTTTGTTTCTGATTTTTCTTGGCTTTTTTCCCTTCTTTTGGAGAAGCCGCTTTTTCATCAGAAGGAGCCGGAATAGCTTCCGTAATTGGATTTTCCTCTGAGTTAAAGTTTCCAGAGAAAATCTTTACGTCTTCAGACTCGACAAAATTCTTGACGCGGTCCCGAATTTCCTCCGGCAGAACATCCAGTTTATCTTCAGTCGTTTCAAAAGACTCATCATCCCATTCAACCAGAATTTTGGCTGGTTCATCACCGCTTTTTCGCACTGAAACCGAAAGTTCTTTTCCATCTTCAATGGTGGTCATTTGCCGTGAGGACTGCATGCCGTTTGGAGTAATTTCAATCTGCATGTGCGAATGATGATTTTCCAGCATTTGAGGCATTTGCTGGAAATCCTGTTTGCGAAATTCCTTGCGGAAATCTTCCCGATGCTGCTTGAGCATTTTGCGAACATCTTCCGGGAAAGGGAAACCTTCCGGGAACGTTCCGTCTTCACCCAAAAACTGCGGGATCATTTTCAATGCGTCTTCAGGGACCATTCCGCGGAAGAAATCTGCCTGCGGATCCATCTGGAATTGCTGCGGGAGATTTCCCCAATTCGCGTGCGCGTTCGCTTCCCGTTCTTCGGGCGTAACCTCGATCGTCTGCTTTTTCCCAGCACGCAGAATTTCAAATTTGATTTTCTCGCCTTTGGAATCTTTGATGCTCTTGATGACTCCTTCCGAATCAGCCGCGTTTCCGTTAATTTTGGTGACGACATCAAACGTTTTCAAACCAGCTTTTTCCGCAGGTGATTTTGATTGGACTCCCAAAAGACAAACGCCTTTATCCTTTTCAAGAGATCCTTCCGGCAGATGGGCAAGAACTGGCTCCGGAATTGGACCAAGCATCGCGCCAATCCAGTAAGTTTTCTCGACAACCGCGTTTTTATCCGCCTCATTGGCTTGCCTGACATCGGCCGGCTTAACCTGTTTTTTTTCATTTGATGAATTTTCAACCAGCTGGATCGCGTTTGATTCCAGAACTTCCATGCCGTTTCGGACTTCTTTGGCAATTCCCTGAATGAAGTCAGGAGTTCCGAACAAAACACCAGCTCCTAAAAGAGTCGTTCCAAGAACAAAATTTTTCATCTGAATTCTCCTTTTTCAAAATGGCTCGTACGAAAAGTATTGCTGAGGCCTCCTGGCGAAATGTCCTTCCGTACGTAAAAACAGAACATCAGGTATTTTTCAGGATAAGCCAGTCTCCCAGTTTGGGAAATAACTGACATATCGTAAATAAAATTCGAGCTTTGGCAGGCAAAACCAAATCGGGCTTTCCTTTCTCTGAGGCTCGAAGTATCGCAGCTACTAATTTTTGAGGAGGGATCTTTCCCACTTTTACTCCCGCTCCAGGTTTACGGGCACTTTCCGGTAGATCCTCAAGTCCTTCGAGAGGATAAAGTCGTTCTGTTTCTCGCTGGATTGGGCCTGGACAGACGAGAAGAACTTTCAGTCCGTCCTCTTTGTGCTCAAGTCTTAACTGTTGAGAATAGGCAGCGACAGCGTGCTTGCTTGCCGGATACGCACCAGTCCATCGCGACGCGGATTTGGAGGCGAGCGAGCCAATGTTGATGATATGCCCTTTGGATTCAATTAGCTGCGGCAGGAAAGTGTGCGTGACACGAACCAGCGCCAGAAAATTCAGATTCATTACCTTTGAAAAATGGTCTGCGTCGCACTGAACCATTTTTCCGCGATCCGTCCGACCCGCGACATTCACCAGAACATCCAAGCGTCCGAATTGATCTAAAATTTCTTTTTTCAGCTGCTGAACGTCTTCTTCAACGCAAACGTTCACGGTAAAACCGGTCACATTTTTACCTTGGGCCTGAAATTTCCGCACGACGTTCTCAACGGCGTCCTTTTCAAGGGCCGCGATGACGACCCGCGCGTCATTTTCAGCAAACGCGGTCACCAGCTCAAGCCCAAGCCCGCTTGAACCGCCTGTGACCAAAACGACTTTTTCATGCCAGTACGATTTTTTCATGGCTCCACACCGTTTGCGCTTTACTGCCCGTTTGAGTTTTACGACTGTTTACTTTTTTTATGCTTAAAAACGTGGGCAGGTTTCACATGAAATATTAAAATTTTCAAAAAAACGATAAAATTTCAAATTTTCGACACAATTTGAGGAAAGTCGAAAAATGTTTTCATTGAATCCGATTCAGAGGATTACCTGATGGAAATTTTGCCTGATAATTTTCAGGAGTGCGTTTCACCGCCATCTTTGGAGTTCATTTCCGCTTTCCACATTTCGTAAAGCGCGTCCGCGGAAGGTAACGGATTTTCCAGTCCTTGAAACTCGTTAGCTTCAAAAGCGGTTTCGGGAGTCGAATTCATGTTTCCTTCATCCTGGAAATTATTTGGGGCTTCCGACTGTTTTTCAAAAAACGCCTCAGTCCGTTTTCTCTTTTCCTCAAGTTTTGCGGCTTTTGCGGCTTTTTCCTCCGGAGTCAGTTCGGAAACCGGTAACTTTGGAGATTTTATCTTGGGCGCATTCGTTAAAGCAGCGTCTGCTTTCTCGGTTTGGGGAGCGGCGGGAACGGATGTCTTCGGCGTTTTGGATTCAGTTAATCCCACAAGTTTTTTCAGGCTCTTCACCTCCGCGGAAGTAAGCGGACGATATTCTCCAAGCGGAATTTTTCCCAATTTAACGTCACCGACCGATATTCGAACGAGATCCAGTACGTTATGGCCAATTTTGGCGAGAATTCGACGAATTTCACGGTTACGTCCTTCACGGAGCGTCATTTCGAGAATGGCGGTTCCATCTCGGTAAACATGACGCAAACGTACGTCATCCGCTTTTGCCAAACCTTCTGCCAAGTGGACCCCGCGGCATATTTGCGCGATTTCCTGTCTGGTTGGCGTTCCGGAAACTCGCACCCGGTAAACTTTCGGAACTTCGTAGCTCGGATGGGTCAGGCGGTTGGCCAGTTCACCATCGTTCGTAATCAGGAGAAGGCCCTCACTATGGAGATCCAGACGCCCTACCGCGAAAAGCCCCGGAACATTTTCGTGAATGAAATCCAGCGCGCGGCGGCGTCCATCCGGATCGTCATTGGAACAGATGACATTTCCTGGTTTGTTCAAGGCATAGTAAACAAATTTTTTGGGACGACGCACCAATTCTCCATCCAAATGAATGATCTGATGCGGCATGACGCGCGTGCCGAGTTCAGTCACGATTTCCCGATCGACCATCACACGTCCGGTTACGATAAATTCTTCGCAGTCCCGGCGGCTGCCGAATCCCGCAATCGCGAGTACTTTTTGAAGCCGTTCGCCTTCAAGAGCCGGATCCTTATGCCTGGCCGATTTTTTTTGCGCGGGTTTTTGCCCAAATGGTTTTCGTCCGGATATTCCTTCCCGGCCTGTCAGTTTCTTGCCTCTGGATTCGTTACTTCCACCGCGAAGAGAGCGTGATTCCTCAGAGGCGTGCCGCCGTCCCGTAAGCGGTTTTCTGCCAAGCCCGGCGTCTCGGAAATCCTTCATAAATTTTTCAGAAGGATTTTTTCCGCGTTTGATTCCTTGAAAATCGTCCCGGTTTTTAGTTGCTTTTTCGCGTTCTTTCTGCTTTCGTCGGTCGTTTAAACGGGAAAAATCCGCATCATCCATTTCGACGTACTCCATGGATGGCAGGTTAAGGATACCGTCTTCCGAATCCGCGCGAAGAAAACTCAACGGATTGAAGTGTCCAGCGGAAGTATTTTTTCCACGGCGTGAGGGTGCTTCCATTCGTACGTAATCATTTGCTTCGTTGAAATTCATATTATCCGCGTCTTTGCGCTGTCTGGATTGAATTTTCGCGCGTTCACCGTTTCGTGCGGCAAAATTACGGCTGGTTTCCTCTTTTTCTCCACGGAAACCGTCATGAGTATTCGACCGCTCCCAATTGTTGTTTCGGATGGACTTTTCACTTCGGCCGCGTCCCCGTCCCTTTTCATTGCGGTTTCCCATGGCAGACCTGCCGCCAAAATCGGATGGGGACTGGTTAAATTTTCGAACTCGCCCAACGGGACCTGGGTTACGAGATGATTTGGAGCGGGATGAGTTAAATTTCGCCATAAAAAACCTGTTTGAACGCATTTACCGTAGAGAAAGGCCGCTGGATTTCCGTTTGGACCGTACGAAGCGTACTTGCCAATGAAGACTTTTCCGAAAAATCCAAAATCTTGACTTGGAAATTTTCTTGCGGAGAACGAACACCGCCGCGAAAAGCCGCCCTAAAACGCGAAATCAGCCTGAAAAAATAAATATTTTGTCTATGATACCATACCCGGCAAATTTTGAAAGGAGGACCAAGGCAATTTTCACAAAAGAAATGAAGTTTTTTGGGAAATTTTGTTAAAAAGAGAAGGGGATTTAAGAAAATGACGCGGACAAAATGATTTTTAGCGCATATGGAATAGACTTCGCGTTTAAAGAGAAGAAAAGTTTAAACGAACACGGCACGAAAAGGATCCGTTTTCAGGTGACTTTTCATGCCATGCTTTTTTCGGTTAATGTTTCTGTTCTGGAAGAAAGAAACTTAAAGGGGTAACCGGCTTGAAATTTCCTTAATTTTCATTTCTGATCATCCCCAAACTTCCTTTTTCAAGGATTCAATGAGCTCCATCGCCTGAGAAATTTCAGCTTTTTGGCGTTCAGGTTCTGCCGGAATCTCACGTTCAATCGTGAGTGGTCCTTCGTAACCGATTTCTTTCAGGGTTTCCAGGAAAAGCTTCGCGTTCACGTCGCCGGTGCCGAAAGGAACTTCAGCTCCCCAGGTTTTTCCCGGTTCGGAAGACCATTTTCCATCTTTGCAGTGACAGCTGCGAACGTATTTCCCAAGTTTTTTCAGGGCGGGAATCGGCTCTCCGGATCCGTAAAGAATCATATTGGCCGGGTCGAAGTTAATGAAAACGTTGTCGCGGTTTACGTCACTGAGGAACTGAAGAAGTCCATCCGCGGTTTCCTGGCCGGTTTCAAGGTGAAACGCCTGCCCTTGAGATTTGAGATAGTCCGCCAGCTCCTGAAGGGAAGCGACCAGGTCGCGATAGTCATTTGAGTCGGTTTCGTGCGGGATGAAACCGACATGGATTCCGATTCTGTCACAGCCGAGAGTTTTGGCGAAATCGGCGATTTCACGGATTTCCTGCTTGCGGGCAGCGCGAAGTTCAGGCGGAACGAGACCAATTGTCTCACGGGTTTTTTCAATTGTCGCGTAACTTTCACCTTTGAAATCGCAAAAGACGACAGAAATTTTGACATCAATTTCATTCAGTTTCGCGATGAAATTTTTGGCGTTTTCCTCTGTTCTTTCTTCCGCGTGCGGGCAACAGAGCTGAACCGAATGAATTCCCAATTCCTTGACGACTTCAAGACGTACGCCCAAACCGGCACCGATACTCGCGAATACTCCAATTGGATATTTATCCATAAGAAACTCCTGTTGAGTAAAAACTTCCTTATCCACAGTGGACATCAATTTCCTTTATTCTACCGAATTTCAGGAAATTTGTCAAGTGTTAAAAAATAAATTTTGGCGGATTAAATAAATTTTCGAATCAAATCATTTACTTTCGCGCTGTGGGTGACCATCATTCCGTGCCCTGCGTGCGGGAGAACGATGAAATTGGAGTTCACTTTTAATTTATTAAAGGGAATGACGGAATCTTTTGTGCCGCGGACCATAATAATTGGAAAATTGCAGACGGTATTGAGCTTTTTTTTCCAGCTGTAGATCATCCGTACCACATGAAAATTGCGTCGAGCCGGGGATTCAATAACTTGCCGATACATTTTTTCGCGAGCATGGACCTGATCGTATCTGGCGCTGGCGAAAAAATAGAGACTAAAGGAACAAAATATTTTAACTGCCAGCCACGCGCCGTCAGGTAAAATGTTCATGACACGTCCGAGAAACAGCCACTTATTGGAAAAATCCTGACGGTGATCCGCGGAGGCAAAACGAAAGCAGCGGTGAACCTTAACCCCCTTTTCTTCAAGATATTGCCCAACGATTAAGGCGACGATGCCGCCAAAACAGTGTCCGCCAACGTAGCAGCCCAGGGAAGGATCAAGACGTTTTTCCGGAAGTACGTTTTCTGAATAGTATTCTTCCCAAACATGCTGTGCCCAGCGAAGAGAGAATGAATCAATTTGGTCTTGGTTCGTAGGACGGATCCAGCGGGGAACGATGACTGTCACCAAATTATCCAAGCCAAATTTCTGTGCTTCAAATAGCCGTTCATTGCACGATAGTCCTGGGAACAGGAAAAACGGGCGTTTCATGATTTTTCCTCATTGAACAAACAATTAATTATAATATTTATACCAATCTGGCATAAATATCTGGCTAATTCAGATGTTAGTGTTTGCTCCGATTTTTACGTCTTCGGAAAATTTCCCTGGGAACTTTAGTTACGGAACAGAAATTAAATTGAGATAAGTGCAATTCTGAATACTAGTTAAATTTTGTTCAAAAATCGTGGCACTGATTTTCGGCTAAATGATTTTCAGGGAAAATTCTAACAAAAATTGAAATGATTTTTTGGATATTTATTTGTTGATAATTTTATGAAAACAGTCAATCGTATTTTGATTTGAGAGACATTTGGAAATTGTGGAGAGACAGAGAATGCGAAAAGGAGAGTGAAGTTAGCCGCAGCAGGTTCGGTGGAAAGTAATTTTGTCAAATTTTGTCCTTTTTTTCTTTGAGGGAGCGGAAAGGGGTTGATATTTTGATGGAAATAAGGTAAAATTATGGAAACCTTTTATTGAAAGGGAGATCGTGCCGAAGAGCGCGCTCTTGAGTGTTAGCTGGATTGACCGTCTGTTTGCGGGATTTTTGCCGAAAAATGGCGAGTGGTGAAGAATAAGCCGGAAATGGCGGGCGTTTGGGGTAATTTAACCGTAATTAAAGGAGAGAAAATATGGCGCGAAAAATCACGATGTATTCCGCACAGTGGGGGGATCTTGATTTTGATGTTTTCGCTCAGAAAATGAGTGATTTTGGGTACGATGGTCTCGAACTGAAATGCACGCTGGACCGTCCGAATGATCACTTCAACGTACGCGCGGCACTTGATGATGATTCTTACTGTCAGAAAAAACGGGAAAAACTGGAGTCCCTTGGGCTTGGCGTCTGGGCGCTTTCCGCGCACAGTTACGGGCAGCTGATTTTGGATGAGCTTGATATTCGTCATCGAGGGATGGTGCCGGAATATTTGTGGGGGGACGGCGATCCTGCCGGGGTTAGGGCAAGAGCTATTGAAGAGATGAAGCTCACCGCGCATGCTGCCCAAAAATTCGGTGTGACGGTCGTGAACGGCTTTACCGGCTCTTCCATTTGGAAGTATTTTTATTCATTTCCGCCGGTACCCCAGGCGTGGATTGACGATGGATTTAAGCTTTTGGCAGACTGCTGGATTCCGATTCTGGATGAGTTTGAGAAATGCGGAGTCAAATTCGCACTTGAAGTTCACCCGACAGAAATCGCGTTCGACCTTTGGAGCGCAAGGCGTACTCTGGAAGCGCTTGGGAATCACCCGGCGTTCGGCTTCAATTTTGACCCAAGTCATCTTTTGTGGCAGGGAGTCAATCCGGTTAAATTCCTTCGCGCTTTCCCGGATCGGATTTTCCATGTTCATGTTAAGGATGTTCAACGGAATTTTGACGATGACGAAGCGGGAATCCTTGGATCGCACCTTAATTTTGGCGATTATCGGAGAGGGTGGGATTTTCGAAGTCCGGGACATGGGGAAGTCGATTTTGAGGCGATTATCCGGCATTTGAATGTTCTTGACTACCAAGGGCCTCTTTCGGTTGAGTGGGAGGACTGCGGCATGAATCGTGAATACGGCGCGCGGGACGCGTTGGCATTTGTTCGGAAAATTGATTTTTCTCCGAGTAATTTCGCGTTTGACTCCTCATTTCAAAGAAAATGAGTTTCGAAAGTTTAAAACGGTTTTGAAGATGAGTTTCAGGAGGGAAACCTTTTTGGGGGGACCCTCTTTTTTCTTTTTCCGAAATTTTTCTTTTTCTGAAAGCGGCGCGGGAAGAGTGACAGGTTTCGATGATTGGTTTTGGATTTGCCGTTCAGGTTAAAAGAAACTTTCTGGAAAAGAGGTTTCTTAATTTCGTTTTTTGGCGGTGAAACCGGCAGGCGAATGGGGGGGAGGCTGACGGATTCTCTGATTTTTTGCCTGAAACTCCTTTTTTTTCCAGATTCTCAACTTCTTTATTTTCGCTCATTTCTCTTAGGTTTCCTACTTTTGGGAAAATTTACTTTCTTGAATAAAATAAAAGAGAAAAAAGGAAAAAATTCGATAAAAAGATGAGAAATTCATCTTGCGTGAAATGAAATTCTTGTTTAAACTTCGATAAATTGATTTTGCGGCAGTGGAACGTTCTGTTGACGGAGGACGTTTCCGGATTCAGTATGTTTTGTGTTCCGATTAAGAGATCGTGAATTTCAGAATGAATCATATTCTGGGAAAATTCATTTCTTGGAGGGACGTTTTCGCTGGATTCGGCAAAATTTGAGAAAAAAATTGGAAAGTTCCCGAAAAATCGGTATTTTTATTCTGGAGGTTCTGTTTATGTTAAATCGCATTCCAAAACTGGCTGTTTGCGCTGGAACGTGTCTGCTTTGCGCGCAGGGAGGCGTTTTCGCGCAGTCTGCCGCCAAATCGCAGGTTGAGATTGCTTTGCAGTACAAACCGCTTCAAGAGGGAATTGAGTATTCCATTCCTTCCGAAGAAGACGCGGCGAACTGCAAGGCGCGTAAAATTGACGGCGGTCTTCGCATTGTTGACGGTAACGGCATGACATTGCGTGAGATTCTGGATACGGACGCGGATAAAGTGGTGGATCAGTGGCGATATTTCCAGAATGGTCTGGAAGTTTATCGTGAATTGGACACGAATGCGGACAAGAAAAAGGATCAGTTCCACTGGTTCAATATGGCAGGAACGCGTATGGGCGTTGATGCTGACGGTGATGAGAAAATTGAGGAATGGAAAGTCCTTTCCGCTCAGGAACTCACGGCGGAAGTTGCTTTGGCCCTGGCAAACGGCGACAGTGCTCGTTTCGAAGCAGTTCTTCTGACTCCAGAAGAACTCAAAGGATTGGGGTTGGGAGAAGAAAAATACGAACAGATTAAGAACAAACTTCTGAAAGCCCGTGAGAATTTCGCGGCCGCTCTGGAAAATGGACAGGTCACTTCCGCGGCAAAATGGATGCAGTTCAATGGAACGCGCCCGAGTGCGTATCCTGCCGGGACGGATGGTTCTGAAAAGGATGTCGAATTTTACGAAAACGCGGCGGCTGTCATCCATGACGGGGACAAAGATATTGAACTTGCTGTCGGGACTATTATTCGAGTCGGCAAAGTCTGGAAAGTGATTGACGCGCCGATTGTTCAGACTGCTGAAAACATTAATGATATTGCCTCGAACAATGTTTTCATTACTTTTCCGACGAATGCTCCGGCAGCGGGCGGTGAAGGAACCGCGCAGAGTTCGGATGAGCTGAATAAACTGGATGAGCAGATTAACGCGGCACAGACGGTGGATGAAATGACGACTCTTCATGCGAAGCGGGCAGACCTTCTCGAAGGCATGGCCAAAAACGCGGCGGGGGCGGAGGAACGTGAACAGTGGATTCGCGCTTTGGTTGACGGTGTCATTAGTGCCGTTCAGCAGGGAGTCTATCCTGATGGCCTTGAACGAATGAGGGCACTTCTCGAGACTTTGACGGAAAATGAGGAGGACAAACCTCTCGCTTCCTATGTTCAGTTCAGACTCATGTCTTCGGAATACTCGCAGGCCATGATGAAATCTTCGGGGACAGGCTGGCTTCAGGTGAGGACCAAGTGGCTGGAAGACCTGACGGCTTTCATTGCAGCTTATCCGGACTCTCCTGACGCGGCGGAAGCGATGCTTCAGCTTGCCATGGAAAATGAAAATGACGGTGAAGTGGAAAAAGCTCTTGGTCTTTATTCTGAGATTATCACTAAATTCCCTGAATCAGGAAGCACTGCCAAGGCACAGGGAGCGAAAACCCGTCTGGAATGCGTCGGGAAACCGCTTGCTTTCACCGCTCTGGTCATGGGCCAGGAAGGAAAGCAGGTCAATCTGGCCAGCCTTAAAGGACGTGTCGTCATTCTTCATTTTTGGGCAAGCTGGATGGGAGACGCTGTGCGTGAAATGGACAATTTGAAAGCCATTGCCGCGAAATACCAGAAAGAAGTTCTGGTTTTGGGCGTGAACCTGGATGACGAAGAAGAAAACGCGAAACAGTTTGTTGAGACGAACCGTATGAGCTGGTACCAGATGCACGAAAAAGGCGGAATGGAAAGCCGGCCGGCTACCGCGTTGGGAATTTTCAATGTTCCGACTGTTTTTGTCATCGGCGCGGATGGAAATGTCATCAGCAATAATGTGATGAGTTCCGAATTGGCGCAGATCGTTTCAGAGGCGGTGAAAGCCGTCAAGCCGGCCGCGCCTGCTGAAAAATGAGGTACGGAACTCTGGGGTTTCCGGTGATGAAATTGGTTTTTTGGACCGGGAATCTGGAGGGAATTTGGGGAACGCTCGAAACTTTTTCTGAATTTTTTTAATGAAATTGGTGAGTGTTCTCCGTTTACGAGAAAGAGCCGAAAACCATTTGGAGCCAATGTTCCAGATGGTTTCGTTTTTTTGATTGGGAGTGATCGGCATTTTGAGAAAGGAATTTCAGAGAAAATTTCCTCATTTTAGCTCAGGAAGAAAACCGAATCTGCGTCTTTTACGTATTATTTTTAGGAAAATTTGAAAAAAAACGTGAAAAACGCGGTGGTTTTCCTTGAAAAGAATCCTTTTTTTTGCTAAAATAAAAATGAATCGTGGAGAGTTTCGTAAATTGAGGTTCTCTTGGTTGGAGGTTTCTGCGTGTGTCTCCCGTATTCATCCGCGAGTCAGGGATTTACTGTGAGAATCTGGGAGGCTGTTCATGATGGACGTTCCGGATTCACGCGTTCCGGATTCACGGTTCATTTGAAGAACGGACGGGATTTCGGCTGAATCGGCCGGATTCATTGGGGAATTGACTTTTTTCGGATAAGAACGACATGAAAACATTTCATCACGAATTGCGTTTGCGCAAGTCAAAAGGTTTCACGCTGATTGAACTGATGCTGGCGACTGGCATGGGGCTGATGCTCCTTCTTGGTCTCGTTAAGATCGTCTCTATGGTGAACACGACATTTACCGATACTCGAGTTCTGGTTGATCTTCAAAATCGTTGCCGAACGGCTCAAATGCTTCTCCAGCAGGACCTTTCCCACGTTTCTGTCACTCCGCAGCCGCCTCGTCCTTTTCAAATGGATGATGGGTATTTGAGCTTGGGTACCTTTTCCGCGACACAGGAAACATCCAAGACTTCCCGCAATGGTCTGGAGCTCGTGGATAGAGATATGGTTAAAAATCAGTTTGACTATGCCGCGTTCACGGTTTTTAATCGGGAGAATCCGTTTTCGTTCGCGGATCCAAGTAATCGGACGCGAACGCTTCAAACTCCTTACGCTGAGGTCATTTGGTTTGTCTATCAGAATGATCTTTACCGGGTACCCGTGCCTTTCGTGACGGCTTCCGCGGAGCCAGAGAATTACTCGATAGGAACAGGAAATAATCTGGTGCCGTCCGTCCGAAGAATTACTCCAGGTATGCTCGGCGATTTGGACAAGCGGATGATGGATAATATTCTGTCAAGCAGGTCGAGTGACGATTTGAAGAAGTACATGGTGCTGCCGAATGTGATTATGTTTGATGTCGAAGTTTACGATCCGTCCAACGGAAGAGGTGATTACGTTTCAGTCCGTGAGATGCGAACTCGTTCGTACTATGAAGACGAAAATTCGTCCGGAAATTCCTCAAACTCGGGTTTTTCCATTCGGTACGATACGGGTTCAACTTTGTCTCTTCGGTCAGAGTCTTCCAGTGCGGAAGGTGGAACGAATGATAATTATGTTTACGTAAATAAAGACATTTACCAGAAAAATTCTTCGGACATTCCGACGACCGCGTTTCTTCCCGGTATGCGAATTATCGTGCGCGCGTTTGATCCGGATTCGGGAACGGTTCGTGAATTCCGGGTGGGGCAGGATTTCCGTACCCGCTGATTGGAAATGTTCAGGCTGTGGAGTTTTTGGAAAGCTTCTTTTTCTGGAGTTGATTCGTTCATGAAACTTTGGATTTCACAGATAATGCCTGGAGGCGAGTAACGCCTGGAAATTTTTTGCTTTGTGTTCTTGGTTTAAGGAACTTCCCAAAATCTCGAATTTCCCAAAACTTTTTTTCAGTTAGAGAAAGGCGAGCGTTTTGAGTTTTGGGAAGTTCTTTTTAATGATTTCAGTTAAATTCTTCTGACCGTAATTTTGATGGAGAGCAGTATCATGTGCCATTTTTCAGTTTTTCTCCAGGCGTTGATTCTTTTGGGAATTTGCCTTGGCACAAATTTTTCTTTCGTTTTTTCGATGGTTTGCTTGGCCGAGGAGGAGGCAGTATCCCGCCCTGCCCACGGTATTCCCGGACTTCAGGAACAGCTCGACGCGCTTTCCGATCCGTCGCAGTGTCTCTATTCGCCTGAAAAAAATCCGACCCGGGAAGAACTTGAAGCCTTGGCGGAAGCAAAGCCGGTGACCGTTACGATACCGAAGGGAACGTACCATTTTTACTGTGAACGAGGGTTGGTTCAGGAACATTTTGTCTCAAATCACGACCAGGACAATCCGAAATCTGTCGGCATTTCGTTTCAGAATTTGAAAAACGTGACGTTTGACGGTTCCGGCTCCACGTTCGTTTTTCATGGCAAAATGCTTCCTATCGTGCTGAAGAACTGCGCGAACTGCACACTGAAAAACTTTAAGATTGATTTCGCGGATCCCGCGATCTGCCAGGTCAAGGTTCTCGAAAATACTTCGGAAGGCCTCACGATTGAGCTTGCTTCGGAGGTTGAGTACGAGGTTAAAGACGGGCGTCTTTTTTTCTCGGGAACGCAGTGGCACTACTCTCCGGGGACCGGTATCGCGTTTGAGGAAAAGACGCGCCGACTGGTCTTCACGACCTCCGATGTCCACGTTAATCTGGCGAACGTGAAAGAACTCCGTCCCCGCGTTTTCTTCTGTCCGAACTGGAAGAATGAGAAACTCGTTCCCGGCACGTGCGTCGCGCTTCGCCCGTGGCACCGTCCTGCCTGCGGCATCTTCGTGTTTCATGACCTGAACACGACACTGGAAAATATCCAGATCCATTACGCGGAAGGAATGGGCGTTCTGGCGCAGATGAGCGAAAATATCCACCTGAACGGTCTGTCGGTCTGCCTTCGCGGTGAAAATAACACTCGGTATTTCACGACGCAGGCGGACGCCACGCATTTTTCCGGCTGCAAAGGGCTGATTCTTTCGGAAAACGCGCTCTATGAATCGATGATGGATGATGCGATCAACGTTCACGGTACGTACCTGAAAGTGGTCAAACGGGTCAGCGACACGACGCTTCTGGGACAGTATTCTCATCCGCAGACCTATGGTTTCCATTGGGGCACAGTCGGCGACGAGGTTCAGTTCATCCGTTCCAACACGATGGAACATTTCGACAGCGTGAACCGCGTCACGGCGATCAAAGCGGTAGATCAACCGACTGAACACGGTGCGAAAGTTTTCGAGATTACTTTTGAGAAACCGGTTCCTGAAGAGATTTCCGAAGCCGGGACGTTCGGGATTGAAAATTTGACTTGGACGCCGGAGGTCATCTTCCGCAAAAACATCATTCGGAATAATCGGGCACGCGGCGCGCTTTTCTCCACGCCGAAACGGACCGTTGTCGAAGAAAACCTTTTCGACCATACTTCCGGGACTGCTATTTTACTGTGCGGCGACTGCAATGGGTGGTTTGAGACCGGCGCGTGCCGAGACGTGGTCATTCGGAAGAACACTTTCGTGAACGCACTGACGAATATGTTCCAGTTTACCAACGGCGTCATTTCGATCTACCCGGAGATTCCGAACCTGAAGGACCAGCGAAAGTACTTCCACGGCGGGAAACCGGATTCTATCCTGATCGAGGAAAACGTTTTTAAAACGTTCGACCATCCGATCCTTTACGCCAAGTCGATTGACGGCCTGACGTTTCGGAAAAACGTAATCGAAAAGAACGCGGATTATCCGGAATTTCACTGGAATCAGAAGACGTTTCTTTTTGAACGCGCTGCCAACGTGAAGATAGAGGAAAATGAGAGCAGTTTTCCGTTGACGATTGAAAAGCGCTGAACGGAGAGCGGGATTGGGAGAGTTAGACGTGAAAACATAGCCTTCATTTCGTCCCGTATTTTACGGGGCTTTCTGAATTACGGTCGTTACTTTTGGGGTTGGGGTATTTTCCGTATCGGAGCCGCTTGTAAAGCCAGATGAAGGCTGGTTTTACGCGGCTTGGAAGCCAGCGGCGGTGAAATGCAGCTAATGCTGCAGCAGAGCAAATACGAGAGACGCCAGACTATTCTATGCTGGTTGCAAACTGTCATTTAGGCACCCTAAATGGGCTCTTGAATAACCCGTATGTAATCCACGTTCGTGGATCAACGGGTGGACTTGAAGGGGCTAGTGGCACAACCGGATCCTTAGCAGACACTAAATGGTTCACTCCGTTCACATTGTATACAGCAACGCCGGATCAAGTTGCAGAGGCGGCAAAAGGTATGCCAAGAGCGCAACGAAATTGTGCCCACAAAAAACAGCTTCGGAGAGAGTGGGGCTTACCGGGAATCTTGTACTCACTGTTCATGGATAACTGAAACGTTCTGAATGCTAAAAGAAAGGCGCATCGCGCCTTTCTCTTATTTACAGTGGGCAACCTCGAAAAACCACGTTTTTCACAAAAAGTCATCCAACAAAAAGCATTTTAGCATAAAAAGAAGGTCAGGTCAAGGAGTTTGAGCGAGAGAAGAGCTTTTTTTCAAAAAAATGCCAATTTGAAATCAAGTCCACTTGAATTTTCGAGGAGGCCACTATGTACAAACTTGGTACAGATTCTTTTTACAGGAGACATTTCATGCTCAACAAACACGCTGCCGCCGAGCAGTTAAGAAAATACGCGACAGTCGCGAGATTGATCCGGGAACACAGGGAGATGCGGAAAAGGGCTCTTAGTAATAGCATAGGCCGATCGTTCCCGCCTGGTACAGTAAATAAACCATTTAACCCAAACGATCCTGGTGACTGGGACCGTGTAAATGCAATGATGCCGGATGTTGGCGGTGTATCGTCGGAAGACTTACCCGCAGGATTCCTTTCAAGTCTGAAGTGGACGCCGAGTACAGGAGGACTTATACCGTTCGACCATAACGATCCAAGTACCCACTTCCGTATGCCGCCACGGACGACACCGCGAAGCAATAAGGTACAAGCTCCGACATTTCCGACAACAACTGGAACAGTGCAGAAGAAGAAGAAGGCAGATTGGTGGCCGCCGTCTTCCTGGAGTATCTATAAGAAAAAACCAGTACCGCCAAAGAAGCCTGTACAGTCACAAACGGTTGCCGGGCGTAGAATTACCAACCCAGCGGCAGTTTACGGTGTAGACGAAAAATACATCCCAGAGCCGAATCCAGTAGAACGCTGGTTAAAGGTACGAAAGCCTACTCCACAAGAGTAATCTTGTCCATATTCTGGACCCGATATTTTCTCCACAGCTGCGCGGCCACATACTGTAGTCCGCAGCTGTAGACAGTAGCGGAATAAGCTAGAACTGCAAAAACAATCAGGTTAGAATAGTATCCTTGAATAAGCCAGCAAACAGGAATTCCGATTGATATGAGGATCGTGTAAGTTACCCAGGAAGCCAGTCCCAGGGCATTAAACCAGGAATACCGTAAACAAAGACGGTACAAGAGGGTGTGGCTTATAATACTGAAAAATAAAAAACCCTGTGAGAGTACCAATTCCCAGATCGGATAATCCCAGCCTGATGCAAGAAAGCGTGTAATATTCGCGATTCCGCTTATTATCCACGCCAACCACAACACTTTCAAAACTTTCTCTTTCATCTCAATTCTCCTTTTTCTGAAAGTTCCAAAATAAAACCCTACGTCCTGTTATATGCCCCCAAAGACGCTGGTTTTTAAGTCTCTATTAATAGAACGCAGAGGCGTTACACAGGGTTCAGAAAAATTTGAATTTTCAAGATATTCCTTTCTGTAAAATTCGTTAGAGCAGTTAAGAAAATACGCGTCTGCCGCGAGATTTATTCGGGAACAGAGGGAAATGCAGAAGCGGGGGGCTGGTTTTGGCCGTCCAAGCCTAAGCCCCAAACGGCAGACAACAGCCGTGTATCCCGTCCCAGCCCTGAAGACAAATATGATATGCTTGAAATGTTGGATAACGGCAGCAACGCGACAGCCCGGCAACGCGGTGAACTGACCGACCATCAGAAGAAGCTAAGAGCCTGGCAGCAGGAAGGCTACAACAGTACACGCTGGTATCAGCCGGGTGACTGGCTTCGTGCCGGATTAGGTTCTTTGGAAAATCCAACGTGGTATAATATGGCATTTCCAATGCCCAATAATTATACCCCGTCCCGCTGATAGATATACGCCTTTGCAGGCTGTCGGACGATCTTCAAAATGAGCCACAAAATACATTGCAGTCCTCCGAGTACGAGCAGTTCTCCGAGTATTCCCCACCCTGTACCCGCAGTGAACGCAGCAGGTCCTACGGTATCTGCAATGTATTTTACAAAAATAGACAGCTGAAGCCATGCCACAAGATTCCATGCAGCCCCATGCAGCGCGATGAAACTGGAACACCGGACAGCATATCGATAGAAGGCATACATTACTCCAGAGAAGATGACCGGCATTAAAAGAATCAATGCCTCTGGATCTCCGGTCGTAATTAAAATCCACACCCCAAAACACGGGATCGGCAGCACAAAACACGCCAGCCCGATCGGCAGCAGCATCCACGCCCACCACAACGCTTTCAAAACTTTCTCTTTCATCTCAATTCTCCTTTTCTGAAAAAGTTCCAAAATAAAACCTTACGTCTTGTTATATGCCCCCAAAGACGCTGGTTTTAAGTCTCTATTAATAGAACGCAGAGGCGTTACACAGGGTTCAGAAAAATTTGAATTTTCAAGATATTCCATTGACTTTAACGACGGTATCCTCGGACAATCTTCCCTGTTTCGCGAGCTCCTGCAGTTCTTCGAGGGTGAACGGTCCCATATCTTTGCCGAGGATCGAGAGGTAATACATTTTCGGTTCCTTTCTGTAAAATTCGTTCTTTTTCTTCATTAAACCACTTCCTTGAAATATTTCAAGGGTGTCCTGTAAAAAGAACGCGCGGGTGTTACAAATTTTTTTTGAAGGGGTGATAGAAACTCCTGAACTTTACGGCACCTTTCTTCCTAAAAGCATGTACCAGACATCCAGATAGTCACGCTCTGACATGCTGGCGAGAAATTCGTCCAGCTCCTTGTCGGAATAGGCATACAGTTTCTCTGCCGCACGCGCGATATGCCGTCGCGCACCAACCAGCTGTGCCGAGTTTAGGTTAAATACGCGAATCGTTTCTTTTGCCCGAGCCTCTCCGGCTCCGCTTCGGGCCCAGATGAATCCGTTCGAATCGAAATAGAAAAAGTCCGCCGGATCTTCCTAAACCATTTTGACGGAAAGATCCTGACCCGTGAGGTCATGAAAGCGCAGAAGAAGGTCCTTCTTCATCAGGGCGCGGTCCTTCGCAGGACGGCGGTCCAGCTCATTCGGTCCAAAAAAACGCCTTCCCGGCCCGGTTCGCCCCCAAGAAATATCAAAGGGGGCCTGAAGAAGGGGATCCGCTATGCTTACGACAGCAAAACGGATTCCGTCTTCGTCGGCCCGGTCAAATACGAAAATTCCAGCGCACCGCGAACACTTGAACACGGCGGACAGGTCAAACTTCCCAAACATTTCCAGCGTATTCGGCGTTTTGCGCCCGGACTTCCCGGAAACGCGGGCGGTCACGGACCGGTCACGATCCGGCAAACGGAAAACGCATGGACCTCCCCGTTCGGCTACGGCACGAAGGATCCGAAATTCTTCGGCGCGAACGTCGGCTGGAGCCGCTACACGTATCCGATCTGGAGAAAGCTCCGGACCGAAAAGGAGGCTGAAAACGCGGAGCGGAAGTATGAGATCCTGCTTGCGTTACGCAAGATCCGCCCGACGACGAAAACCGTCGGCAAAGTCGATCCCCGTCCCTTCATGCTCCCCGCACTCGAAAAGTGCAAAAATAAGCTCGTCGAACTGTGGAGGAACGCGGTGGGGTGATTACCAGTCGGAAAGGTCTTTTTCGAGGGAATCAATTTGAGATGATTTTTGTTTGACGGATACTTTACGTTGTTTTCGGTCGTTTTTTTGTGATTCCGCATTTGCTTCCTGAACCGCATTTTTTATCATGGTTTTATACCCAGATGCCGCAATGAGGCAAAAAGGAAGGAATACCACGATCCAACCAAACCGCGTTTCTTTCATAAGAAAAATCACAAAACCAATGATTCCAATTATCACAAACATGATAATTGTTAATACAAGTATTCCCAGCACCTTATCGGTCCAGTGGAATTGGGAGTTTTCACGATTTTCCGTTTTTTGAGAGGATGTATTCATATTTTTCCTTTCATTGAAACTTTTACTAATTCAAGTATAACATGATTCCTTAAGAAATCAAGGAGGCATAATGAGTACTCAAGCAATTCAGGCCGGTGAGGCGTTCATTCAACTGAGCATTCGTGGTGAGGAACTTCAAAAAAGTTTAAATCAGCTCGGTACTAAACTTGACGAATTTGGTTCCAAAACTGCCAGTTCCTTGTCTACACTTCGTGGAGCACTTTCTGGTCTCATTGATGATTGTGGATATTTGGGTGATAGTATCAGCATGGCTGGTATCAGTATTACTGGGCTTAGTTTAACACTTGGATCTTTCAGTAAAATTTCGGAATTATTTAAAACTGCGGCAAAGATGACTGCTAAGTTTAATGAGGAACAATTAAAGCGAATTGTTACGGATAAATTATCCTTAAAAATAACTGGTAAGGGAGTTGTTTCCCAAAAACTTTTATCCGTAAATACATGGTTGTCGATTAAAAGTATTCATGCTATGTCACTCGCGCAGAAAATTCTAAATGCCTCAATTTATGGGTGTCCTATTACTTGGATCGTTGGCGGTCTTGCTGCTCTTGGCGCAGCCATTGGCGGAGTGATGTATTTAGTAGGTGCTTTTGGTGATTCGACCGCAGAGACGGCGAAATCTATGGAGGAATTGCGGAAACGTAATGATGAGTTCCGAAACTCCGCGCGTGAGAGTGTGGGAATTTTGGAGGATCTTTCCAGGAAAACCTCTCTCAACGCCTCCCAGCAGGATCTCGCGTCAAAGGCTTTTTCGGCATTGAATCATTCCTGCGACTCATTGGGAGGTGAATTCACAAAACTG
>JAFQUP010000064.1 GCA_017408405.1 Thermoguttaceae bacterium | reverse complement strand
CGTACTCGATGCCGTCGACGGTCTTCACCATGCGCTCGCCGGCTGTGCGGACTTCCGGTTCGGGGGCGGTTTCCAGTTTCGCGAGAATGAAGTCCGTCATTTCACCTCCCTGGCGGAAAGTCGGGACCTGGACTCGGTTGAATTCGCGGAATACGTACTTTTTCGTCTTCCGGCTCGCGTATTGGAAAAGATCCAAGATGCTGACGTACCCGTCTTCGTCGCCCGCGGCACCGGCAAGCCCCTCAGCGAGGAAGTGCGTGAAAACGCCGTGCTCAAGCGTTTCGTCTTCCCAAGACTGTTGCTTTTTGTCACACGACGCGATAAGAACGAAACCGTGCGTTTCCGCGCCGATCGGGTCCTCAAGCGCCCTCGCGTCCCCGAGCGCTTTCGCGCCTCCGAACGAAACCTCATCACGGCACGCGTCCACGATGAAGATCTTCTGACGTGCCACACATTTTTCAAGCTGCTCAAACGCCCAATCGCGTGAGACGATCGAATCCCTGTTTTCAAGGTCCGTGTCCGACGGACAAAGGTACGATTTTCCGTCCACCATCACCCCGTGGCCGCTGAACGCAATGGTAAGCTGGTCTTCTTCCCCCATCAGCTGAGCGATACTTTCGATCTGCCGCTCGATATTTGCCCGCGTTGGACGGCGTTCCGGCTCGGAATCATCCGTCATGAGGAAAATATTCTCCTCCGGCACGCCAACCTTCTGAAAACTCTCGGCCAGCGTTTTCATGTCGTTCGCGCAGAAACGGAGCGATTGAATCGGCTTCGCGTACTCATTCACGCCAATCAGAAGCGCATACCGCTGCAAATTATTACGCAAATCGTCACCTTTTTCGCGACGTATGCCTGGTCTGACCTGGAGAGAGTTTGTCCACCTTCACACGGTAGAGCTTGCCGTTGGAGCAATAGCGAATGTGAATCTTTTCCTCGTCGGTATCCTTCTCCATCTCCCACTTGCCGACCAGCTTCTCGCCATTCAGCTTGGTCCACGTGCGCACGGATTCCTCCGCGAAAACCAAAATTGGAAGGAGAAACAAAACAAATAAAATCGTAATTTTTTCATGATTTTATCCCGAAAAGGCCGTAAAGCACGTTTTCAAAACGCGAATCCGCGGCAAAACAGCCGAAAAAGATTCTCGCGAGCCTCAAAATACCACCCTATTTCTCATATTGGGTAAAATCGGTACGAGCGCAATAAAAAGTTCCGAAAATTCCCAAAAAAATTATTTTTAGAGGAAAATTTCCCCGGCAAGGCGTGATTCCGCGTGGAAAAACTCTCTCTTGACAAGTTTTTTTGTCTTGAAAGAAAGTTTTTAGAGACTGCTCAAAGTAAATACCCGACAAAGATAAAATGATCTGGAAAATTTCATTAAAAAAAGTACGTCTAGCGAAACGTACTTTTAATAAATCAGGAAATGTTTCATTTCAAATAGTTTACTGTTTTTTTTCCGGATCAAGCCAGTCAAGCCCAATATCGAACATATTGAAAGAATGAGTGAGAGCACCAACACTGATTCTTTCCACTCCAGTTTCCGCGACAGCGCGTATCGTTTTGAGAGTGATTCCTCCCGATGCCTCAAGCTCAATTTCAGGTTTCCGCTCATTTCGCAGCTTAACCGCTTTTGCCATCATTTCACACGACATATTATCAAGCATGATGATATCCGGATCCGCTTCCAGAACGGACTCAAACTGCTGGAAAGTATCGACCTCAACCTCAACGATAACATCCTTTGCCGGGAAATTATCTGCCGGTTTGCGCGGCACCTGCTCATTTTCTTTGTGGGCGATTTCCAGCAAATGACACGGCGTTTTCGCGATAATCTGGCTCAAAACGGCAGACCCCGTCACCTCGGCAACCGCGGCAAGCAGTGACGTTCGCATTTTGCACGTCGCGATCAAATTTCCATGGCAATGAACCGGAGGACGCGGTCCAAGCTCATCCTGTTCCTCAAGAAAACGCCGAACTTCCCGAACAGCTTTTGCCGGATCATACTCCAAGGCGTTAAGCCCTGCCCGACCGGCAGCCAGCGCCAAATGATTATCCTTAATGAGAATCGCGTCATAAAGACCGGCGCGATGATTCTGCGCGCCGCCGCAACACGTAGCGTATTTTTCGAGCAGACGCCAACCGGGAGTCGTTTTTCGCGTATCGTAAACCCTGGATTTCGTATCCCGTATTTCCTGAACGTAAAGGTCCGTTGTGGAGGCGATTCCGGAAAGCCGCGCGACAAAATTAAGAATCAGACGTTCCGCCTGCATCATGGCACGGGCTGGTCCGCTAAGGATTCCAAGCCGGTCTTTAGGTTTGATTCTGTCTCCATCCTGAACAGAAGGTTCCCATCGTAAATCAGGAGAAATGGCTCCGCAAATAATTTCCACGGTCGGCATTCCAGCGACAATTCCTTCTGAACGAGAAACAATCGCCGCGCGTCCAACTGCCGATTCCGGGATCAGTGAAAGAGAAGTCAGGTCGCCAATGGATTCAACATCTTCACGAATCGCGAGATCAAGGAGTGTCCGAAAATCATCCTCAACGGCTCCGCACCAGGTGATGGCTTGATAGTCTTTTGCCATTTCCATTCCTCAAAAAAATACTCAACGACCGGTTTCTCCGGCAAAAAATAAAAAACTTTACTGATTATACTCGAAAACTAAAAAAAATCCACCCCCCCGCCAGCTTTTTCTTTACCGGAAAATCAATTTAGCGGACAAATTTAATGAACAGGAAGAGTTTAAGGGCAGTTTGACTGAAAACGATTCATTTCTGTTCAGTCTGGAAAAAGCGGATCTTCTCCAGATTTTGAATCAGTTCCAATTCGTGAGGATTAATTTTCACGGCTTCCAACTGAACTTCCAGAGCTTTCTCAAAATTTCCCTGCGCGGCAAACGTCATAGCCAGCGTATCTCGAATGCTTTCCGAGTCAGGCGAAAGATCAACCGCTTCCATCGCGTATTTTTGCGCCTCCTCCAGCCTGCGTTCCGTATTCACGGCAAGCCAGGCAAAAAGGTTAAGCTCCATAAGAAGTTCCTCTTTAGGAATAAGCGGATTCTTTTTCAGGACCTGAATACTTTTTTGTGTTTCTTCCAGCAAGTGATTGATTTTTGACTCAACTTCACGAAGCCATTCGGCATCATTCGTAAAAAGGGCAAGTTTTCTGGCGAGAATGAGTCCGTCAATGTCGCAGTTTTCGCCAAGTTCCATATTGCGAGCCAGAAACTTCTTCGCTTTGGGGTAATCTTCTTTTGAACAGGCCTCAAGCCCCTGGAAATAAAGAATCAGCGGAGTATATTCTGAAATTTCTTCCTCGTCTTTTTTACCTTTATCCTGTTTTTCGGTTTTCTGACCAAGCGGCGTTTCCGGGGTTTGAGTAAAGGCAAGAAACTGAAAACGGCGTAATTCTTTCATTTGATCGGCCGCATCCCCAAAATCACCAGTCGCTTTCAGAGCGGTACAGAAATAACGAGCGTAACGAATCCGTTCCGTCTGCCGCATTTGAGCAAGGAAATTCTTCATCTCAGATTTTCCCCAGTCCCAATTTCCGCGAACAATAAGTTTCTGGGTCAGATAAAAACGAATATGAAGCGTTTGAAGACGCATTTCATTTGACTGAAAATGATTAAATTCCAAAGCGCAAACGTTCTTCCGCTGCCAGTTTCGAAAGAAGGCTTCCGCTTCCTCGAAATGACCGCTCTGAAAAAGAATATCCGCGCAAACGTAAATCATTTCCTGAAGAAATGTCATCTTTTCCGGTTTACCGTCTTTTTGAGCTTCTTCAAGAAAACGGTTGAGCATTTCTTCAATTTCCTCAATATGTCCCGACTCAAGCGGAGCGTTTTCCGCGTTCTGTGCCGTAACTTTCTTGACTTCATCCTCTGATTTATTTTCCGAATTATCCGCGGACAGGAGAGCGGCAGCTTCCCCTCGTTTTTTTCGGAGAGTACTCTCAATCTCCATCAGTTGAAGAAGAAGCGTCTTTCCCGGAGTCCGAGCTGATTCAGAAAGAAGATATTCCCGAATCTCATTCTGGAGTTTCAAACGTTCTTCCGTGGACTGTTTATTTTGTTCCATTCTGTACTCCGGCGTTGGAAACGCTTTTTCATCCGGAAAAACTGTCGGCCATTGCCGAAAAGGCTGAATATGGGGAAGAGTCCAATAAACCGCCAATGCCGCCGATTGTCCCGCAAGAGTATTTTTTTCATGGAGAAGAATTCTCAAAAGCGGGCGAAGTGAAGTATCCGGTTCCAGATACGAAAGACGGGAAATCGCCAAAGAACGAAGATACCATTCATTCGTTGAATAATAATTCAGATTCTTCTTAACTTCCGGCGGGTCATCAGAACGCGAAAGGCCTTGAGTTAAAAGCCGCAAACAGTAAACCGCGGATTCCGCGGCGGTGAGATCCGGATGATTTTGCGCCTTTTGAAGCGATTCTATCGCGGAAGAACCAAACGTGAGAATGTCCCGTTTAGCCTGTTCGCGAATTTTGGTTGATGAAGAAGCAAGCTGTTCAATGTGGGAATCCAGTACTTTTTGCCGCTCCGAAGAAAGGGGGATTTCACGAAATTCCCCCGCGGAAAGCGCAAGGCCGTTGAAAAAGAAAAGTCCTCCCAGGAATAAAAACAGAAACTGCCGTTTCGTGTTTTTTTGTCTTCTGCTGACCTTTTTCATGCTTTTTCTCATTATTTCATCTTCCAGATTATCGTTTCAATTTTAAATTTTGATTCCCCATTCACTTCCACGCGTCTCATTTCCAAAAATTTCGATTTATCAAACGCAATCAAGTTGGAAATGAAAAAGCTGAATCTCATTTTTCAACAGAGTAAACGCGAAGTTCAACCCACTGAATTTTCCCTGCCGCGTCTTTCCGCGGCGGAACAGAGAGGGCATTGTCCCCGGACTTCAACGCGGAATCCGAAAAACGGTAAATGACCGTCTCCGAACAGTTTTTCAGGAGAGAAGAATCGGTCCTGAAGGAATTTTCCGCTTTTTGTCCATTGAGAGTAACGTTCTCTGGAAAAACGTCGGCGCGGTCAAGTCCCAAAATGACCTCAACCTTTCCGCGGCTCGTTCCGTGAGGAATAAGAAAGTCCGCTCCGTCAGAAAGATTCTTCGGCAGCTGAGCACCATTCGGAAAACCTGCCGGAACCGTATCGCGAAATGCCAGCGGGTAAGACATCATTTCGTTTTTGGCAAGCGGTTGAACCAATCCGCGTTTCAAAAGGTACCCGTACTGAGCAGACTGAACCGGCAGTGTCTGGCAATCCATCCAGTTAAAAAGATAATGACCGTCAGCGCCACGCGCGGACATCGTGTCGGCCCACCCCCAAAGCATTTCCAGAGAGTTCGGGAGACGCGGCAGCCAAGGACACGCGGCCGCGCTGTGCTCAAGGCATGGAATCAATTTGACATTTGTGCCTGCTAAACGTTCCTTCCAGAGATGAACGGGAATATCAAAATCACTCGAAGTCCAAAATGGCGACGGAACGATCCAGTCAACCAAACCAAGTTTAGCCCACCGAACAGCATCCATCCCTAAGCCGGCAGCAGCCTCCGGATGCGTCGGAACTCGAACGGAAACGAGGATTTTGTGCCCCCTTCGAATTCCCCATTCATCCGCCAGTTTACGGACATCGGCAACAAATTCCGTTAGTATCGGAGCCTCCTCCGCTTCTTTTCCGGGTGTCAAATGGTACCCAAAACGCATCCAGTCAAGCTCAATTCCATCCACATCGCAAAGTTCAAGCATTTCATTAACGAATGCCAATTGATACTCACGGACTTCCTGATGAGCATAGTTCAGCGCGTATTCAACCCATTTTTTACTTTCGCAGTCCGGAACACGCCAAAATTGGGGATTGTTCCTGCGAAATTCAGAATGAATCCAGTGTTCACGTTCCGGCGCGTTATGGACATCGTTCATGCGTAATGTCACCCACGGGGAAATTTTCTTTTCCCGGCAGCGAGCTGTCCAAACCACGTACGGATTCAAGCCTGAATCATGAAGCTTTTTAGCGTTATTCAGCCAGCGGTTTTCCGGGTCCCGATCAAGTTCCGTCCAAATTGGACTTCGTGTTCGGGAAGCAAAGCAGGCACATTGGGAACCCGGACAAAGAAAAAGATGCGTCACCTTCGTGTCCGCGTACTGATCAACGAAAGCATGAAGTCCCTCAAGCGTCATTTGTTCCGGAGAACGCGAACCAAAAAAATGACTGTCATCCTCATTAATGACGAAAATACCGTCTGCGCCCGCGACAGAAAATATCAGGAACACAAAACTGAAAAAAAGTAATCCACGCATAACTTGCTCAAGTTTGAATCAGTTGGAACGTTTTAAAATGTGAAAATCCTGAAATCACGACAGGGTAAGGTACGGAAAATTCTGAACTTAACCATGAAACCAATACTCCGAATGAACCTTCCCCCAAACGTGCCTGAGAATAAAGTTCACCAAAAAACAGAAAAAGGAAAACGTTTTTTCAATTTATTTTCAGTTATCGATGAGTGTCGCCATCGTGCGGTGCGCGAAGTAAACGGCAGAAGCAATTCCCATCAGAATACCGGCAGCAAGCAGGAAAATCATGAAACCGAAGGAAATTCCGGTATGAAAAATAATGAATTTTAGAATCAGGCAAATCAGGACAAGCGAAAATCCCAAAACCGTACCGCCAACTGCTCCGCCAAGAATGAAAATAACATAATTTTTCACTTTCTGAAAAAGATACGGATCCTTAAGCCACGGCCCGTCAAAATCGTACTTCGTATCGCGCGGCGTGTTTTTCCAGTCAAGCACTTCCTGCCAGGAGAATCCTTTTTCTTCGGGAATCTCCTCACGCTTGCGGATAGCCGCCATTTTCTCCTCAAAAAGTTTTTCTTCATCCTCTGCCGTTTTTACGGAGGAGTCTGGGACATTTTGAATCGTGAAGTATTCTCCCTCGTCAGAAGAATTCTCACCTTCAACTGCCATTGGGTCTACCGCGTTTCGCGCGGAAGCGGTCTCTGGCAATTGAACCGGGGCGGGAGAAGAAACTGAAAGCGGAATTTCCATCGGCGCGAGACAGTCCTGATACGCGCAGCCTTCCTCACCGCAGCCGTCATTATCCAGCCAGCAATCCGCGTGATACTCTCCGCCGCAGCCAGGACAAAAAATTTCAGTTTCATGAGAAAGAATCTCTTCCTGGCAGAAACGGCAAGTGGATGAGACTCGCGCGTTCTCTCCAATCAGTTTGGAAGAACAGTTCTCGCAGTTCATTCCAGGAACCGGATTTTCTACCTCCGAAACCCGACCGCAAACTGGACATTTGACTTTTTTCATTTTTATTCTCCTTTAAGACTGTTACGGAAGGAATTTTGTCAAAAAGACTTCTCGATCTCTCCCGAGTTTAAGACGCCTCAAGGCGCGGATACCAGATCGCGGCTGAAAATCGGAAAGACGCGATTTTCGACAAAACTTTCAATTGCGTCAAACGATTGCGCGGATTCGACTTTTTTCAGGAATTTTCTGGACAAATTTTCATGAAAAAAGTCTTCCGGTTAATTATTGCGGCTGCGATCTACTTAAGTCGGCATTTTGTGTGGAGTACTCGCTGAATCTTCTTTCCAATTTTATCACTTAATTATACCGGGATTCCGTGTTTTACGCAAGGTCTCAAGAATAAAATCCGCAAAAGTTTCTGAAATTTTTAATAAAAGAAATGTGAAAACAGAGCAAATAGGCTAAATATTCGCATTGCACAAGTTCTTGTGGATTTAACCTCTATGAGAGACGATAAATCATCAGTAGAAAAATTTTTTCTGTCAATTTTATTAAAAGTGTTTATTATTTGAGGGAACGAAAATCATGAAAAGGATTTCTGGTTTCGTTTGGACGGTTGAAATCTGTGTCGAGCTAATTTTTGCCGCGCTTTGGACTGCTCAATGCTTGGGAGAGAATCAGATTTTAAATCATACTGAAACATCGTGTCAGTTTGATTTGAAAAATTCTTCCAACGCATCTCTGATGCTTCCAGTTTCACTTGAAAAGGACTCCGGGAGAATTGATAAAACCGCGCTCTCCCCCCCCTCATCCTCTGAAAGCTCATCTTTGAATTTGAATCTTTCAGAAACCTCCAGCGCGGAGAAACTTCCAACGGCGTCCGCCTCCTCAATCTCATTTGATTCCATAAATAACGAAAATTTTATCTCCGCCGGAGAACAGCCAATTACCGAAGAACAATTGATTTCTGAAGAACAGCCGATTACCAAAGAACATGGCATCCAGACCGTCTCTGACTCTGAAAAAACCGTTACGGTTTCTGAATCGGAATGGCGAAAACTCGTGAACGATCTCGAAACCATAAAGCAGGAAATGGCGGATGACAAAGCGAAAGCAAAACTCAAGAAAGAGGAAGAAGAGCTGAAAAAGTATCGCACGCCGTCCTGGAAACTGAATGGAGTCATGATTTGGGACGGAGCTTTTTCCGAACACGATGACGGCGCGGAAATGGTAACCGGAAATGATGGAAACTCCGGCTCAAAAGTGCGTCAGGCATGGCTGGACTTTTCCGGCTCAATGTACGACATGATTAAATATCGTTTCACGTATGATTTCTCAAATAAAACGACAAAGGATTTTTGGATCGGTCTCTTCAATACGCCCAGCGGAGCGGATCTGAAAGTCGGACACATGAAAGAACCCTGGAGCGGTGAGGAACTGACGGTCGTGGCCGCCACCGCCTTCATCGAAAAATCCTACCTGAACGACCTCCGCGGGATTCACGGAAGCCGAAATAATGGGATCCTTTTCTCCAATTGGAGCACTGCGGACCGATTTTCATGGGCCGCGGGCGTTTTTGCCGCGAGTATGAAAGAAGACGACCTGTCATGCGTCAGTACGGACCAGAACTACGCTTTCACCGGAAGAGTTACTTACCTGCCCTACTTTCAGGAAAACCACTTGGGACAAAAATTCCTGCTTCACTTGGGAGCAAGCTATTCCTATCGAAAATATGACCAGAAAAACGCGGAAAAACTCGGAACAAAATGTTCTTTCCTGAGTAATTCCCAAATTGCCCCAAGCGCGCTGACGACTGGAACCATGACCGGTCTCGACAGCATGAACGCCCTGGGAATTGAGGTCTTTCTGGTACGCGGACCGTTCTCCATGGATTTTGAGCAAGGTTTTTTCTATATGGAGGATGATTTGGCCGGAAATGTCTTTCTGCCCGCCGGATATTTTCAGGTTACCTATACGCTGACAGGCGAAAGCCGAAATTACTCTAAAGACGGCGGACGATACAAAAAATTGAAGCCGAACAATCCGTTCATCAGAACCTGCCGTGACGGAGTGGGAGTTTTCACCGGACCAGGCGCATGGGAAATCGGATATATGTGCACGTGGGTCGACGCTTCTGAACTTGCCTCCGGATACGCGACGGAAACTCACCATACCGGACTGCTCGGAAAATCACTCATGAACATCTGGGGACTCAACTGGTATCTGAATGAAAATTGCCGCGTGATGCTCAATTACGCACTCATTCATACCGATTACTCCGGATTCAACACAAAGGGCGTGAATATCGACGGGACTGATGGCTGGGAACACGTAATCGGAACTCGTTTTCAGGTTACCTTCTGACGCGTATTCAGCAACCGCCCTTCATTTCCGAAAACCGCCGGCAACTTTAATTTCAAACTCAAACCCATGACGCGCATACTGGATTTCCAGGGCGCGTCAAGATTCCACTCCTTTCCGGCTGAAACGTTTGACTGAAACTTTTGGACGAACTTTTGGACGTCTTCGCGAAGTCATTCGCTCCATAATGAAACAAAATCAAAGCTTTCCGAAAATTTCAGCCATACGCGCGTTTTCCTGAACGACACTTAAAGAATCGGGAAACACCTGAAAAATCACCTTTCTGGAAATTCCTTCCTGGTCTTGATTCAACACTCAAAATACTTCCTGAAGACTTTGGTACGCGCTTTTTTGATAGTTTTCTCTCTTGGCCAGTTCTTCATTTCGGAAAAAGTTCGCGATATTCCAGAGTGTCATTTGAGCGATGTTTTCCAGAGCCTCTTTCGTAAAAAACGCCTGATGGGAGGACACGATCACGTTCGGAAAAGTCGTCAGGCGCGCCAGCGTGTCATCCCGAATCGGACGATCGGAACGGTCCTCAAAAAAATACTCGCTTTCCTCTTCGTAGACATCAAGACCGGCCCGACTGATCTTTCCGGATTTCAGGCCCTCAATCAGGTCCGAAGTATTCACCAGTTTGCCGCGGCTCGTATTCAGAAGCGTTACTCCATCTTTCATTTTTTGAATGGTTTCTTCACGAATCAGGTAAACATTTTCCGGCGTCAGAGGACAGTGAAGCGAAATGACATCGCTTTCCGCGAAAAGCCAGTCAAGCGGAACGTAATCCATCTCCAGTTTTTGAGCGGCTGCCGGATTGGGAGCCGGATCAAACGCCAGAATCCTCACCCCAAACCCCTGAAGAAGCCGGGCAAACGCCAATCCAATTTTCCCGGTGCCAATGATTCCGACCGTCTTTCCGCGAAGGTCGAAACCCATAAAGCCGGAAATCGAGAAATTATTTTCACGTACCCGGTTGAACGCTCTGTGAATATGCCGGTTAAGTGTCAAAAGGAGACCCAAAGTATATTCTGCGATGGCGGCCGGTGAATAGGCTGGAACATGAACCACTGAAATACCGCATTTTTCCGCCGTATTCAAATCCACGTGATTAATGCCCGCGCAGCGAAGCGCGATCAGCCGAACTCCCATCTTGCCAAGACTGCGAATCACTGGCGCGCTCAAATCGTCATTAACGAAAGGGCAAACGACTTCCGCTCCCTCCGCCATTCGCACAGATTGAAGTGTCAGCCGACTCTCAAAGAAGGAAATTTCAAAGCCAAATTCAGGTGACCGATTAGCTTCCTCAAGAAATTTTCGAGTATAGTCTTTCGTATCGAAACACGCCGCGTGAATTTGAGAAAAACGCATATTAAACTCCAATATCGGGTCTGTGGGTGATTGAAACTCAAACTATTTTACCGATTAAGTGAATTTTTTTGGGAAAATTTAAATTATTTTTATTTTTTAAAGAGAAATTTTGGAAAAATATCGCGTGCGTAAAATTTTTGAAGTATAATTAAAATAATGGGGAATGGATTGGTGGTATCTTGGGATATGTTGGAACTTCGTATTGAATCTTGAGTAAATCAGGAATCGGAAAGAGTAAACCATGACAAAGACTTATTCCGCGTTGACGGCTTGCCTTTTAACTGTCGCGTCTATCGGACACTTTGATTTGAAAGCACAGACGATTATCAATAGTGGCTCAACCGTTCAATCCGGAACAGTCACCTCATGGCCTTTGACTGTCCAAAGCGGAGGAACTCTTCAGCTCAATACCGCTGATACCGGTGATTCATCCAAAACCATCACGATTTCCGGAACGGGAAACGGTACCGTTTCCAATGTCCCTCGCGGTGCCATTTTTTCCCAGGTTAATTCCGGTACGATGGGAATGACTAAAGGAATCAAAGCAAACCTCATCATTGATGGTACGGCCTCCACCCTCGCCAATGGAGATAACACGCGCCTCCGGTTTCAGGGAAATGTCACGGGAGGAACTCTCACTGTCTACTCCGTCGGCAATGGCGCAGAAACGCACGCCGCTTACGCGTCTTCTTTCAATATCGATAAATTAGTTATCGCGAAAGGAAATTTCACCTTTAACGCCTCAAATGGCTCCGCCTCTACCGCACAAACCCACATTTTCAAAAACGGAATTGAAGTTCAGAACGGAGGCGTTCTCCGACTTTGGGACATGAATAAAGGTTTGACCCTATGGGCCGACGAATCAAAAACCGCTCTCTCCTCAATTACCCTCAATACCGGAAGCTCATTCCTTGTCGCCAATACGGCTGGAATCATCAGCGCGAACCTCGTCGCGGCCGGAAATGTCAGTCTGGATCTCTCCAAAAACCTCACCTGGAAAGCGGGAACCATCTCAAGCACGGGGGGAACTCTCACTATCGGAAACGGAACGCTCAACCTGGCCGATGGAACTGCCATGAATGCCCCGCTCGTCATGAACGGAGGAACGATCAACTTTGAGGCCGGAAGCTCGGCGAACGCCCAAATGACTCTGAAAAATGGAACGACAAACTTCAAATCCGGTTCAACCTTTTCCGGATCTTTTGTCTGGGGAACCGAAGAAAATAAAGCGCCTGTTCTGAATCTTAATTCCGGAGCGACGGTCAACATCACTGAAAATACCGTTTTTAACGATAAATTGGGAACATTTGAGTCACTTGTCAACGTCGCTCCCGGAAAACGCCTTACCCTAACGAACGTAAAGCCGGCGAAATCAGAAACCGCCGCCGAAATTCATCTCGGTGAAGGGGCCAATCTCTTCGTAACCGAAAACTCGACTTCCACTCTGAATGCCTCCGTCTTTCTGGACGGTAACGCAGCGATTACTCTGGATGCGGTAAGTTCCGCCAATCAGCGCAAGGCCTTCCTGACCGTAAACTCCATTGACGGAGCGGGAAAAACTCTTACTTTCAGCCAGGCGAATAATCCCGGCGGAACCCTGACGGCCAAGAGTATTAATGTCGAAAAACTCGTCATGAACAATTCCTCAAATCTGGTCGTTGAGGACCTGACCGCCTCCATTAGCTTTTTCCGCGTCAATACTTTTGAAATCGCGAACTCGCTTACGCTCGGAAAAGACGGAATCTCAAAGTCATACGAGGAAAACACCACGTGCACTCTGGCTTTTGCCGACGGCGCGACGCTGGGATTAATGGATTCTGTCAGCGGAAGGGTCAATATCAAAAACGATTATGGAAAATACGCGGTTAATCTATCCGGCACCTTAAGTGTTGATATTGGTACCGGACAGGAACTTTACTGGTTTGCCAGTAATATTAAAAAAACCGGCGACGGAACCGCGCGTATCCTCAAAAACGGTGACGGAACACTTCGCTTTGACTCAGGAACTTCTTA
Organism: Thermoguttaceae bacterium; assembly: GCA_017408405.1. GTDB lineage: Bacteria > Planctomycetota > Planctomycetia > Pirellulales > Thermoguttaceae > RGIG3701. The sequence goes on along the minus strand of JAFQUP010000064.1, from coordinate 8,721 downwards.
CGTCGGAAATCTGACGATGAACGACGGAATGACTATCTTCAGCGGTGGCTCAAACTTTAACGGTGCCTTGAGCTGGGGAACTGAAGAAGGCGGTTCGCCGGAATTGAGGCTGGGGTCTGACGCCGTACTCACGCTTACGGAAAATATGCTTTTTGACAACCGCCTGAAGTCTTTTGGAGCCGACTTGACCATCGCCGCCGGAAAACGCCTTACTCTCACCAACGCTAACCCGGCAAATTCCACTTACGCTGGAAAAATTTACCTGAAGGAAGGAGCTAATCTTTTCGTCTCGGAAAATTCTTCTTCAAAATTAAATACCGCTGTCGTCCTTGATGGAAACGCCTCAATTACTTTGAACGCTGCCAGTGCCAATAATCAGAGAAAATCTTTTCTGACAGTAAACTCCGTTGACGGGGCCGGAAAAACACTTACTTTCGGTTCAACGGCGTTTCCTGGCGGAACTTTTACCGCCAAAAGCATTAACGTCGAAAAACTTATCATGAACAATTCCTCAAATATTGTCGCGGACGATCTGACCGGCTCGATCAGTCTTTTCCGAATCAATGATTTTAGCATTGGAAAATCCATGACACTCGGAAAAGACGGCATTACCAGAACCCATGATGAGAACGCGGAATGCGTTTTCCGCTTCGCGGACGGCGCGACTCTGGGAATAATGGATTCTGTCGCTGGAAATGTCAATATCGCCGCTCCTGCCGGAAGTTACGCGGTGAAACTGGCAGGTACGCTGAATGTTAACCTTAACGCGAACCAGGAATTGACCTGGAAAAACAGTAAATTCGAAAAAAATGGTACTGAAAATGCCAATATCGTCAAAAAAGGTGAAGGAACACTGAATTTGACAAATATCTCCAATTCAACCCTCAATTCAATCACGCTCGAAAATGGTCAGACAAACCTTTCCGGAACCTGGAATTTGGATGATTCTCTGAATATCAACCCCGAGGCTTCACTTTCTCCCGGTATGAAAACTGGTGAAATTGGAAAACTTACGGCAAACGGCAATTGGGAAAATTCCGGACAAATCGTCATCGATTTTGACGCAGATTCGATTGACCTCCTCGCTGTTAATGGAAATTTCACCATGCTAGAAAACGCGGAGATCGTCCTGAACTGGGTAGGTGATGACGGAGAATTTCCGAGTGAGTCCGCTGACTATATTTTCTTTGAATACCTCGGAAATGATGATTCATTTGAGTTCCCAAACTGGGATGATGTCGTTTTCGCTAACGAAACGATGGCCGCTTACTTTAATGGAATCGAGAGAATCGGCAACGCGCTTGCCTTAACCATGGGAACAAACGGAGGAGGCGGTGAAAATGTGCCGGAACCTGCCGCCTGGATTCTTCTGCTGCTCGGCGTATGCACGCTTCGCAGGCTTCGTAATGGAAATTAGTCAGAACGTCAAAAGTGTCCCCCTATCTGTCGTTTTGAGGTATTCAGACTAAATAATTTAATAAGGAAAACAATCTGGTATTTTTCGCGTGATTCAAGACGCGCTTTTGCCAGACACTTTTACCTTTCACTTACCGTAAACTCATCGTTTTTACCCACCTTTTATTGAAGAAAATTCAGACTAAAAACAGAAGGAACGAAATATGAAACGTTTTTTCACAAAAAAAGGATTTACCCTTGTCGAACTTCTGGTCGTCATTGCCATCATCGGAATGTTGGTAGCGATTCTGCTCCCCGCGGTGCAGATGGCGCGTGCCTCCGCTCGCCGTATGCAGTGCTCAAATAATATTAAACAATTAGCTTTAGCCTGCCACAATTACGATTCAGCAATGAAAGAACTTCCCCCGGCGACTGACGGTACGGACTACTCCAAGGGAACGCCAGACCGCACAGGAACCGGACCGCGGGCCGGTTGCGGAAGCTACGGCATTTTCGCTTATCTTCTTCCTTACGTGGATCAGATGCCGATCTACGAAAAAATCGATTTTGATGAGCATGCCTGGAACTATCAGCAGGGCGGAAAGAAAAATACGGCTGAAGGCAAAATGTTCATGAAAACGCTCATCTCGGCATATCTTTGTCCTGATTATTCCCAGTTAAAAATCTGTGAGGTTTCCGGTAACTTTTACGGTGCCGTCTCAAACTACGCGGGCTGTGCCGGAGTAAAATGGAGTTCCGGAGATAATGATGGAAAAGACTCAAAAGACAAAAACACGTATAAAACGACAACGGAAGTTACTCCCGGCGAAACGGAAGGCTCCATCGCGAAAAATGGCCTGTTCATGTGGGGTGATTCCGTTAAAATGGGAACCGCGAAAGACGGATTGAGCCAAACCTTTCTACTGCTGGAAACCACGCCTCAAAGTGCCATCAATCTCAAAGGTTACCGTTGGTGCGCTTCCGGTGGTTCAAATGGAACCTGTCTCGCGCGAAACTGGTTCCTGGGGGCGAATATCAGAGGAAAAGCTCTTTACGGTGCTCGCCAGCTCCAACTTCCTCTCAATCAGGCACCAACCTCAAATCTTGGCGGCGCGCTCTTTAATGAACAGATGGTTGGAAGCGAACATACCGATGGCGCGAATTTCGCGATGGGTGATGCTTCTGTCCGCTTTATTAGTGACGATATTGATTTTCATATTTACCGAATTCTCTCGACCCGTAACGGTGACGAGAAACTCTTCAATTCCGATTTTGGTTTTGATTGACCCCGATACTTGCTGAAACCACGAAAACTCGCTTTTCTCGCGGTTTCTTCTCTTTTTCTTTTTCCTTCCTTAACTTTTGAAGACAAGCAAATTAACAGGTTAAAATCATGAAAAGATTATTTGGTTTCTGGACTTTACTGGGTGTTTCCCTGCTTCTTTCCAAAACCGGCTGCGGACGCCCCGCTCCGAAAGCTCCTGAACTTGATCCGCCGGCAATGGCCGCGAAAGCGATTGAACTTTACGACTCGAACGGAAATAAAAAAATCGACGGCGATGAATTCACCCAAACGCCGGGGCTGGAATTCGCAAGGCGTGAGATTGATGAAGATAAAGACAAAGCTCTTTCCGCGGACGAAATCCAAAAACGTCTTGAAGCCTGGAAAGCCTCTGGAATTACCCTTACCTCCGCTCAGATCGTTTGTCGGGTAAATGGAAAACAGGTAAAAGAAGGAACTCTCAGACTGGTTCCGGATCCCTTTTTAGGGGAAAATTTTCTACCCGCGGAAGGAGAGTTTATTAATGGCACCTGTCAGCCAGCCGCTCCAAATCCAGGTAACTACCAAGCCCTTCCGCTCGGTTTTTATTCTGTGGAACTCTCCTCACCGCAAGGAAATTTTGAACCAGGAAAAATGGGGGTTGAAATTTTTGATGAATCGCGCCATTTCATAAAAAACAGAAGATACGAAATCTATGAAGACTGAGCGCACGGTTTATTAAGCCTCATCCGTTACGAATAAATGAGGTTTTTTCATAAAATTTTTCTTTATTTTTAACATTTTAGGCTCACCTAACTTGACAGAAATTCTTTTTTGTGATATACTGCGAATATGGAAGGAAAAAGTTCCTCATTTTTTTGGAAATAGTTTTAGGCGAGGCTAAAATGAAACAGGAAATCCACTTCGGCTGCGGCATTCGCAGAATGGAATTGATGCGTTATCTGCTTCTTCAAACTTCCCTGGTTCGAGCAGGGGTAAAACCCGCGGAAATTTTAACGCTGAATCACTGTTACGGAGTCGCCGAAACACAGGATGGTTATTGCCTTCACCAAGAAGAAGTTTTGCGCCGCCTTGGTCTTCCATGGTACTCACTTCGCCATCGTGAAAGCGGCACGCTGACGATATTCTATGATCCGCGGCTTCTTTCTGAAACACTATCTCAGTCTGCGGTAGAAAAATATTTAAAGCGTCACGGTTACGCGGACTGTAATACTCTTGAATCATGGCTTGAACGGCTCGCCGAACGATTTGAAAATGAAAACTTCCCCCACGAAATCGGTCTTTTTTTGGGTTATCCCTTGAAGGATGTCGTGGGATTTATTTCAGCCCGATCTCGAATGACGCACCAGGGAAGCTGGCGTATTTACGGTAAAAAAGAACCCTCTCTTCAGCTGATGGATCGTTTTCGAAGAGCGAGAATGCTTGCGGAAAACATCATTAGCGAGGTAGAAGACTGGGATCAGTGCGTTCAAAAAATCAACCTCATTCCATCATTAATTTAAGGAGAATATCATGAGTCAAATTACCGTCATTTACGGAAGTACGACTGGAACTACCCAGAGCGCGGCCATGCTCATCGCCGGAAATCTCAAAGCGCGCTGCGTGGACATTGCCAGTGCTTCAGCCGAGGATTTTCAGGCTCCGGTTTTGATTCTTGGCACATCAACCTGGGGGTTCGGTGAACTTCAGGATGATTGGCTGGCAAAACTTCCGCTATTGGAATCCGCGGAACTTTCAAACACCAAAACGGCTTTCTTCGGATTTGGCGATCAATTCGGATTCGCGGATACGTTCTGCGACGGTATCGCTCTTCTTTGTGAAGCAGCACTGGCAAAAGGCGCGGTACTTATTGGAAAAACTTCGACCGAAGGATATGCCCATTCCGCTTCACGTGCGGAAAAAGACGGTGAATTTTGCGGCCTTCTACTTGATGATTCCAATCAGCCGGAACTGACTGAAAACAGAATCAAGGCCTGGACTGAGCAACTGCTGAAAGAAATCGCTTAAGACGGTTTGAAAACGTATGCGATTGGGGACAGATTTTTCAGACCAGAATCTGCTCGCTTACGTAAAAACAGAGAGGAAAAAAGGTTTTTCCTCTCTGTCAATCTCACAAATTCCGGTAAAACCGGTAAACTAATCAAGATTAACGGTTAAGAATGACCGTCTGGTTTTCTCCAAAACGATAGTGTTTCACCGTGCCGTCGTTGAAACGGACCATGATGCGGAGATTCTTCACCTTGTTCGGCGTGACGTCGGTGAATGCCGCATTGTAGTCGCCGATGTCCATGATGACGGAACCGTCAAAGAACTTCATGAGTTTTTCTTTCACGTCAACGCGTTCTGCTTCCACGTCGATACCGTAGTTTGCCGCGACGATCTCGCCGTCCAGCTTCTGCTTGCGCAGCGACTCAACGAGATACGCACGGTGTTTGTGGTTCATGTGGAACGTTTCGTCGATCTCCGGCTGGAGTTTCAGTTCACCGGAAACTTTTTCCGAGTCGCCGTCCTGACGAATGTCGAAACGGTTGATCACCGGAGCAGAAGCAATACGCGGACGGACCGGCGGAATGGTCTCGATCGCCTTGGAGTAGGGATCGTACATCGCGCGGACTTCCGGATCGCCAAGGTACGGACCATTGCAGTCGACCCATGCGATGAGGCGTTCGGCATCTTCCTTGCTCACTTTCACGCCGTGGTGCTCGCCGCTGGTCGCGTTCTTGATGAGCGGACTGACCGGGGAGTAGGCGGAATACGGAGGAAGCGTTTCGAGGTTCTTCGGATCGTTCGGGCTGTAGCCTTCCACGACGAACACGCCGGCGAGGTTGGTCGGAACGCCCTTTTCGTTCTTCGGCTTGCTTCCGCCCCACGGGCAGTCGCCGGAAACGAGAGTCAGGTACGGTTCGGAGAACGGACTGACGTCATCCGGACGGCTGTGGACCCAGCCCCACCAGCCTTTGCCGGACGGACGGGAGACCATGTTCAGCCTCTTGTATGCGTCGTGTTCCGGGTTCTGATGGCATTTGCCGCAGTTGCGGTCAAGCACCGGCTGGACAAAACGTGCGAAGCTGATGCTTTCTTTGCCCCACGGGGTCGGCGTCAGTTCGACTGCCGGTTTCCGCAGAGCCGTTCCCATCTGGCCGCTGCCCATCATCTTGTTCGAGCGCGTACTCATGTTCGATTCATGGCACCCGAAGCAGCCGCGGTTTTCGCCCGGCATTACGTACGTGAAGGAGCGCATCACGTGGATCGCCTGACCTTTTTCGTCAAGCATCTGGAAGAAGATCGCTTCTCCCGGCGGGACCTGGAAGTTCACAGAACCGTCCGCTTCGATCGGGACCGTGCCGAGGATGCGTTTCACGCCGTCCGCCTGGAAAACTGAAACGGCCGGACCGTCGTGCTGCACCGTTTTGTGCCACGTCGTGTAGGTTTTCGGGTCCATCTGGATGACGCGGATATACTTGCCCTTTTCCTTCAGGATCGGGTCGGCACCTTCGAACACATTGTTGCTGTAGAGCGCGCCGTTCGCCGGTTTTTCACCGGAACCGATCTTCGGCCACTGCACGAGGTCCGGTTTTTCAAGCGGAACTTCGCGGGTACGGACCGGGGAAGCATAGTAGGCGTTGAAGTCGCCTTCGTAGATCAGTTCTTTGTTTCCGTAAACGTCCTGGAAATAGAGGTTGAAGAACCACTCATTATCCGGGCCGCTGTAGAGGTGACCGCCGTCACGCGCGGAGACGAGCATGTATTCCTCGGAGAGCGGATACGGCGTTTTATACGCATAGTATTTGCCTGCGGCATGGTAGTCGTAGTCCGACTTGACCGGGGTGGGACCGTCGCCGACTTCCGGCCAGGCGACTTCCTGAGTGATCTTCTGGAGACCATCCGGATAGTTCAGACCGCCGTCCGGATTGATGTAGCCGATGGAGCCGTTGAACCACGCATGGTGACCAACGGCGGTGAAGACGACTTTCTTGCTTCCCGGGATCTGGCGGGCTTCCGTCAGAACGTCCGGCCAAACGGACTGGTTGCCCCAGAACGTCTGCGGGTTGGTTCCGTCCGGGTTGATCGTCCAGAGGGACTGAACGCGCCAGAGTGCTTTGTCCGTGTACTCCCAGCGCGTGAAGATCACGCGGCCGTCCTGCATCATGCTCGCCATGTATTCCGGCTCACCGTTGGCGGAGATGACGTAGATGTTCTTTCCATCCGCATCGCAGCGGGCCATGGCGAAAGCGTGCGTCATCGGCATGCAGCGGACGTAGGAGTGCTGACGGCTCGTGCAGAACACGATGTGGCCGTCCGGCGTGTAGATCGGATCGAGGTCGTCGTAGTCGCCGAAGGTCAGCTGTTTCAGATCGGTACCGTCGAGATTCATCTCAAAGAGATGGAAGGATTTTTCGCCCTTCAGACGGTGGGAGAAGATGATTTTCTTCGCATCGAAGGAGAGGTCCGGACGCCAGAAAGAACCGCCGTCATCGAGAACCACGCGCTTCAGATCACCGGGATTCAGACCGCAGACGATGAGTTTACCGCCGTCGGTCGCCATGAATCCATTACGATGACGGGCTTCGTGGCCCCATTCGTCCGTCGCGTCGCCCTTGACGCCGTGCGGGTACGGATTGTCGATGAGCAGGATCTCATTAAAATTGATCAGCGGGTTGCGCATCACGATCTCACGCTTCGCAGCACGCACGGCAAGGTAAAGTTCCTCGGCCAGTTCTTCCGTTTCGGTCGAAGCATTGATCTTCTTTTCAAGTTCATCAAGAGCGGCAAGCTGCGCTTTGAGGTCCGGCGCACCTTCCAGCTTCGCGATCCGTTCGGCAGCCTGGCGGGCGTAACCGATCTCAGCTTTCGCTTTTTCAAACGTCGGTTCGTAATTGCACTGGAAGAGGTAGTCCTCCTTCAGCTGCTCTTTCCCCTTTTCGGTGGTGGGCTGGTACTGGGCAGACAGACCGGACGTGAAAACCAGCGTCAGGGCCGCCGTCAGCATCAGAGAGAATAATTTTCGCACTGTACTCTCCTTTTCAGGTTGGAAAATAAATCGATTTGTGTCTTTCGAGCATCAAGTCCGTTTCGCTCCCAAATCAGAACACACAGACAGACACTCATAGTATTTATTTTACTCTAAATTTCGCATTTTACCAGTAGGGAGCAGATAAAATTTCAAGAATTTTTCATAAAAAAACCAAAAGAATACTTCAAAAAAAGCAAACGGCGGAAAGGATTGGACCTTCCCGCCGTTTCGGTTTACTTCATCCGTTCCGAATCAAAAATTCAATTACGGAAGCAGGATCGGGCTGTTTTCGGGAAGGTTGAATTCCACGACCTTGCCTTCTTCCGTGCGGAGTTTCAGACGCAGAGTCTTCACGACATTATAGATCGGATCGCCAAAGAGCGTATTGTACTTCGGCATCTCGACGTACGACATACCGGTCTTCTTCTGCTGCTCGATCACTTTATCGCGGACATCGACCCACGTGGTCTTGGCACCGTAGGAGGCTTCAAGGATCTCGCCCTTGAAGGGTTTCGCCTTATATTTATCCTGATTTTTCAACGCTTCGAGCATGATCGCGTCTCTTTCCTTCGCCTTGGCGGCATCTTCCGAGAGGACCAGCGCGCCGGAGACTTTTTCCGAGTCGCCGTCCTGACGAATATCGAAGCGGTTGATCACCGGAGCAGACGCAACACGCGGACGGACCGGCGGGATGGTCTCGATCGCCTTGGAGTAGGGATCGTACATCTTGCGGATCTCTTCGTCGCCGAGGTACGGACCATTGCAGTCGACCCATGCGATGAGACGATCAGCATCTTCCTGACTCACTTTCACGCCGTGGTGATTGCCGCTGGTCGCGTTCTTAATGAGCGTGCTCGTGGGCGAATAGGCAGAATACGGAGGCAGGGTAGCCAGGTTGTTCGGGTCTCTTCCGCCGTAGCCTTCCACGACGAACACGCCGGCGAGGTTGACCGGAACGCCCTTTTCGTTCTTGACCTTGCTGCGTCCCCAGCCGCAGTCACCGGAAACGAGCGTCATGTACGGTTCGGTG
>JAFQUP010000063.1 GCA_017408405.1 Thermoguttaceae bacterium | reverse complement strand
GCTGGATGGGAGCAATAATTCGGCAGACGATCATGCCGGCATCATCGCTGACGGCACGCGCGGAAATGTTTTCCAGAATTTAACGCCCAATCTCTCGAACATCATTTCCGATTACGAAGCCAACCGCCCCGTCGCGGAAGGAAGTATGCACCACGGTTCCTCCGCTTACCAAAATAATTTCGCGCATGTCTGGTCGGGGTATTTCACGCCGGACACAACGGGGGAGTACTCCTTCTGGACCACTTCGGATGACTGGGCCTGGGTGCTCGTCGATCTGAATCAGAACGGCATTTTTGAAAAAGAGGAATGCATCTCCGGAAAGACCTGCGCTGTCGGTACTGCGAAAGTAAACCTCACGGCCGGTGAATCCTACGCGACGATGTTTACCTATACGGAGGCCTCCGGTAACGAATACTGGAGATTTCAGGCCGGTACCGGGACTGTGGACGCCAACACTTCGAAAGACGTCCTGATCAGCGACAATTCCGGTTCGTGGAGCCTCGCGAAATCGCTGGATTACTCGAATGTTGCCCTTTCCGTCACGGCTGCCGGGTCGGAAATGGAACTCAACACGCCGAAAGCGGCCTTCAAATCCCTCACGATGACCGATGGTTCCGACCTGACCGTTTCCGGGACCGCACAGCGTGTGGAAGTCGGGACCCTCACCAGTGCCGCCGCCGAGATCGATGCTCCCGGAAAAACGCTGGCAGTCTCCAATCTGGAACTGACTCAGGAAGCCGACGCGGAGAGCGTCTTCACGCTCAACGGCGACTTGGAACTGATGGGTGGCGCGGAGGTCTTCTTCGATCTGACCGACAGTGACGTTGAATTCATGGACATTCTCGGCGACCTGATCCTTTCGGAAGACGTGACTTTCCAGATCGAAGGCGAGATGGGGCTTCGCCGTGCGGATCTGATGGAGATCCACGGAACGCTTGACGGCAATACGCTATCGAGCATCGCTGTGGTCAGCGATTCCCTCTACGATGTGTACCTCGGCTTTGAAAACGGGATGCTCTACGCAGACATCGGCGTTCCGGAACCGGGGACCTGCACGCTGCTCATCCTTGGTGCGTTCGGTATCCTTGGTCTTGCCCGCCGGAATCGGAAGAGCAAAAAATAGACTGAAATGAAAAAACGGCACTTCAGAAAAGGTCAGATTTACGTTCCTCTCTGAAGTGCTTTTTTTCAAAATTCCCTCTTCGTTGGTGAGGTTCTCTTAATAAATATATTTTATTTTTTCTTAAAAAGGCAGGAACCCCCTTTTTTATTTTTCAGGAGCTTTCACCTTCGAGACGACGACGGCAGTGTCTTTTTCATCTCCGGAGTAGAAAGAGAGAAAATGTTTTTCCCCAATGGCGACGGCGTTTACGTTTCCGGCATGGTACGTGATGTCGCTTCCCAGCGCAACCGCCTCCGAGTCGGGCCAGGCAAGCGGATTATTAAAGATGTCCTCAGGTTTCACGACCCGACGCCGCAGAATACCCCTTCCTCTCTGATAGTAGTAATTACTCAAAAGCCCCGTTTGAGGATCAAGGATCAAACTTGGAGTAGAGGCGGAAACCTCACCGATATTTGTCCGGTTTTTCGTCCATGTCGCGCCAAAATCATTAGAAATCATTTGGAACTGGGCACGTCCTGTCGTTCCTCCTCCGCTCTCTGTTCGGGCAATAACCAGAATCTTTCCGTCTCCCAGATAAACGGCAGAGGGTTCCGTTGGCCATTCCGATTTTGGCAGGTCCTGCTCGACAACATGCTGTTCCCAAGTTAAACCATTATCTTTGCTAATGATGGTTCCCCATGAATGATTATTTTCTTTCTCACTGTAGTTTCCGGCAAACCAAAGCGCCATCAATCCGACCGAAGGGACAGAGAAAACGTCCGTGATCTGCATTGGCATCGGATCCAGATTTGGTCTGGAAATATGCTTGAAATTAATACCGTCCGTCGTTCGGTAAAGATCATGGCGGAAAACTTTCCCGACAGAACGTATCCACAGGAGCATCGCCCCGTCTTCATCAAGCCCCTTGCCAATAGTCACTTCTCCGACATCCGGTTCATTGGCTACGAGGGTTTCCTCTGTCCATGTTCTTCCTCCGTCTTCAGAAGTACGCGCCCAAACTCCGCGAATTCCCTCACCAATGGTGTGCGCTGTTCCCCGACTGTAGACACAGACGAGTTTTTCCCCAATAGCCTGAATTACGGGCCACGAATTATATCCGGGGACATTCTGAACGATCATCGGCTCCTCCAGCCCGGAGAGAGGAGTGACTTTGACAGCCGCCAGGCCAACCGGTCTTTTGAAAGTATTGGCTGGATCACCCGGTTCCCGCTGAATCCTCAAAACCAGTGGTTTGGACGGATCCACCCCATACCAGGACTCAAGCGTAATCGTTCGGGTAAAAAACGGTGCTTCCGGGAGTTTCGTCCGTACGGGAGTCCCAAGAACATAACCGGAATTAAAAGGACCATTCTCTGGCATTTGCGAAAGGTGCACACGATAAACGTCTTCCAGCTCCGATTTTGTCTCCGGATCTTCCGACGTCACGACGATTTCAATTTTAACTGCCGCGCAGTCTTTGGGAAGATTCGGTACGATTCCCGAAACCGACTGTCCGACTGTTCCTCCGGAAAGAGACCAGATTGGAACATGAACGGAGCCGTGAGACATGACTGTCAAGGAAGGATTTCCAGTTGCCAGCGACAGATCATTGGCATTAAGCCAGACCGGTTCAAAAGTTTTGGCGACATTTTGTTCTTTTGCCCAGGCAGAGGAAAATAAACCACCAGCGCAAAGCAGCGCAAGACACGCGGATTTTTTGAATATCATGAGTTCTCCTGGAAAATTGGATGCTTGGGATGGTTAAATCAGGAACTTTCCCCCAAAAGGAGGCGTCCCATGATTCATGTTTCTCTTTCTTAATTGAACTGCGGAATCTTCAGCAATTCGCCGTCCTTGAGTGCGGACTGGTGGGCGATGAAACCGGGAATGGACAGATTCAATGCCATTCGAACGTCAACCAGCGGACTTCGTTTCCGCAAAATAGAGTCGATGAAATCATGTCCCAAATATCCGTGTGAACCTCCGTGTCCGCCAGGTTCAACTCCCGGCGGCAGCGCGGGTTTGATGATGTTCACGTTTTTCGCGATTTTATTTCCTTCTTCATTTCCTCCGAATTTTTCATAGAAAGAACCGAGTTGTCCCCGACAGCGTCCCATTTCACCGCCAAACTGCGGAGTATCCCAGCTTACGGCCATTCGGGCGGTTCCGCCTTCCGACGTTCGGAAAAGCGCGATCTCCGTGCCGAATTGATTCTGGTAGGCATTTACGTTATCCTGGTAACGTTCCTGAAGACTTTTGACTCCCATGCACGAAACTTCCGTAAATGAACCTCCCGTCACACAGCAGTAGAATCCGTTTGAGTGCGTCGGGTAGTACTGCGGCGGCAGTCCGCGCCTCCAGTTTTTCCAGGACCCGATACCACCAATGCCTCCCGAACTGTAATGATAGTATTCTCCTTCAGAATAAACCATTTTTCCAAACGCTCCAGCGCGATAAAGCTGCCGCATGGCATAGCAGCTGTCCCGGTACGCGGTGGTTTCAAACATCGCGTAAACCAGTTCCGGGTGCGCTTTGACCGTTTCGTAAAGCTCAAAGGCTTCCTCCAGATTTCCGAACATTGCGGGGACTGCCACGGCCACGTGTTTGCCGCGCTTCAAAACCTCAATTGACTGTCGGCAGTGTGATGGCGCGTCCGTCGCGAGAAAAATTGCCTCAATTGAATCATCATTTAGCATCTCCTCAAGAGAAGGATACGTTTTTTCACAGCGTGCCTCTTTTGCCAGGGCCGCGCAGCGTTCCGGAACCAGATCACTCACCGCAGCGACTTCCGCGTTCGGATGATTCTGCAGGCTGAACTGAGTTGAAAAACGACAGACTCCGTAACCAACCAAACCAACGCGAATTTTTCGATCGGAGTATTTTTCCCATGGACGGGTTTCGTCAATTTTGGTAAAAGTTTCATCAAATCCGGCAATATTGGGTACCGACTTTATTCCTTCCGCAAGCGCGGATGAATTCAACGCGGAAACGGCAGAAAAGCCAGCAGCGGAAGCGGAGGCTGCTGAAAGAAATCGACGGCGAGTAAAGTTCATGCCAAGTCCTTTCAGAAAAAATTTTTCAGGTATTAAATTACGGCAGGCAATAGGCGGCTTACGCCTGATTTTTTGATTATAGCATACGAAAAATCCGGTGTCAAGTCCCCAAAAGAAAAATAGTCTCCGAGCGGATTTTCATCTTTTTTCATAAATTGCTCTTGGAAAATATCTTTTCGGAAATACCCGTGAAAGTTCCTTTTAAAGACGAAAACGGAAGGCTTCACGAGGAAACCTCCCGTTTTTTATTTCCAAGCGTCAGATTTGAGCGCGGGAAGAAAGATTAAAGTTTCGCGTCCGGATTGGAGAAACGAAGTCCGGCGAAATCATGGTAGGAAGCCGTTTCGGTGACGATAACACCTTCCGGACCGCCCTGGAGGAAATGCCATTTCTCAAGCTGACCAAGATTCCGAATATCGCCAACCTGCAGAAATTCGCAGTGTTTGCAGTTGACCGTAGCTGCCTGGGATGCGGAGGGTTTGCTGATGGCCGGGACGGTTTCGTCGCCTTCGGACCAGTTAAAGCAGGAGCCGTAACGCACGTGCCAGGATTCCATCTTGGCCGGAGCCTTTTCGGTTGGAACGTGGCAGTGTTCCGGAATCATCTGGCCTGGGAGGAGGTAAATATCATGACTGAAGTAGCGATAATCCTCACGATTGAGCCAAATAATTCCGCCCATACCGGTGTTTGCGAAATCACCCATGCCGAAATCAACGAACCAGATGTTCTTTTCGACAAAATCGCAAAGCGGGTAATTGTACGCCTTGAACATTTCATAGAAAGCTTCGCGGGCGCGATCTTCAAGGAATTTACCGTTCTTATCATAGAAAAATTCGTTCGGGTAACGTTTCACGAGATTGGTTCCTTTGGGGGTTGAGCAGTTTTCGGCTGCGTTGACTGACTGAATTCCCATCACGGCGGCGCTCATCGAGAGTGCCGAAGTTTTGAGCATGGTTCGACGATCCATTTTATGGTTTCCTGTTTAAAAGTATCCAGGGACAACAGGCGGACAGCCTGATTCCGCCAATAATCTATATTATGTATCATCGGTAATTTTATTTCAAGGGGTTTAGGCTTTATTTCGGCGAAAATTTTCCAATTTTTTAACTTTTCTTTGCATTATCTTCTTGGAATGAATCAAAATTCAGGATAAAAGACAGATAAACGGTAAGGGAAATTAAATCCTGAGCGGTTTTCGCGCCTGATTTTGGGCTTTTCTCCATTCAGAAATTTCGTTAAAATAAATGTTTCTGAATGGCAATCCCGGGTTTCCGCTCACATTTACTTACTCTTCCGCTTTTTTCTCCATTCGACTCTCAATCGACTGGATTCTGGCATCCGCCGCCAGAAGTTTAGGCTCTGACCTTCGGTAATTCCGGATTTCCTCAATCAACGCCTTCGCTTCCGCGAGTTTTTTTCTTTCGATCAGTTCAAAGAGGCGGAGCAGTTTTCCTTCTTCATCCGGGTCACGGGAGGGAACATCCATAATGTCTTCAAGAATCTCATTCGTCGTCATTCCATAAGACTCTTCAGGGCGGCGCAGCTCCACGACACCTTCTTCATTTTCCACGAGCATGAAAATGCTTTCCGCGTGAACGTGACCAAGTATCTGCGGTGAATGTGTCGCGACGATGAACTGACAGTTGGGAAAAACTTCCTGAAGCTGTGGAATAAGTGTTCTCTGCCGACGCGGATGAAAGTGAAGATCAATTTCATCAACGAGAATAATCCCTTTTCCTTCCAGCGGATTCGCCATCGTTGGATTGGCAATTGCCAGCCGCCGCGCGATGTCGCCAACCAGCGCCAGCAGACTCTTTTCACCGTCTGAAAGCTGATCTATCCGAAAGGGAACGCCATTTTTTCTGGCCTCAAGTCTCAGTGGATTTTCACGAATGGTGAACCAGCTTAAGTCCGGCATGAACGCGCGCCACGCGTTACGGAGTGTCTGGAGTTTTTTGTCGCGATATTCCTCTACGATTTTCCGTGTTTCCGAGGTTTCTTCGTCTGTTCCGGGATGAGTTGATTCCTGCGCTTCGAGTACCAGCCGGCGAAATTCCCGATTTTCGATACTTTCACGTTCACGAAACCACTCGAGGAGAACTCGATAATCCGCACGGCAGGAAAGCGCGTCGGAGTAAACGCTCATTAATGAAAAATCCCGGTCCGTATGAACAAAACGGGGAAAATTCAGCGCGATACGATTCGTCTGATAGTAAATCACGACTGGAATTGAGCAAAGTTCACTGGTTTCTTCCACGGACTCGCGGAGAGAAGCGGTAAGCGCGCGAATACTTTGAAATTCCTCATTTCCGGAGCGTTGAAAAATCGCGTCGATTCGCGGATCGTTCTTTCGGGATTTTACCAGGGATTTCATGACTCCCCAAGCGTAAAGCTGGTTTTTTTCGGAAAGATGAAGACGAAGGGCAGAGAACTCACGACCGGCTGAAATATCCGCCGCGGCAATGTCTTTACCGGAATTCCTGCCGTTACGGATGAGGGTCACAAATCGGGACAGGAGAATGGCGAGAGCGTCCAGAACGGTTGATTTGCCTGCTCCGTTGACTCCAACGAGAACATTCATTTTTGAATGAAATGGAATGTTCATCGAATGGATTCCGCGAAAATTGGTAATCTGAAGCGTTTCAAGTTTCATTTTGTCCTCCGGATAAATTGGGGAAAGCCGTCTCTCATCATTTATTTTAACTGATCATTTATTTTTTTCAAGGTCTTCCGGCCTTATGGTCAAAGAAAAACTTTTCGTGTTGAAAAATCAGTATGAGGCTGAATGTCCTGACATAAAATTTCCAAAATTATTCCGTTTTTCCCGATTTTGCGATTGGGAAAGGTTTCCTGATGTCATTTTCTTCGTTTTTATTTCCCTTTTTTCAAATTTTTTTCCATAACAAAAAACGCCTCGGGGGTCCTTCGAAAGACATTTTTTGCTCCATAAGATCCAAATTTCAGAAGCCGACGGAATGATTTTCTTAAAGCACTGATATTTTTTGCAGCTTTTTCTTTACCGTTTTCCTAAAATATGGATGAGGTCTCCTGAAACCGGAAGAAATTTCCAAAAAACTTTAACTTTTTAGGGAAGTTTTCCTGGACAAACCGCGTTTTATGAGGCATAATACAGTATGAAAGTATGGACTTTAGGGAATATTACGGCTAGTTTGAATTTTATTAAGGTTGAGGCAGCAAAATGGAAACAGGAATTTTAAAAATTTGCGATTCAAACCAAACCGGGAGAAAAGCCCCAGGCGGAGAGCTGTTTGCGCCGCTGCTAAGGCTTCTTCTGCTCGGAACGATTGTGTCTGGTTCCTCTTTCGCGGATACCCTTTACGGTGAATGCGGGACATGCTCAGTAAATTCCGCTGCCCCTGTCCGGAGCGTAACCTCCTTGCCTTCCTCCGGAACCTGCGCGGTCTGCGGACCCGTCTGTACCTATACGCCGCCGACTTATCGAGTTGTCTGTGAAACGGTTTATGACGAGAAGAAGGTCGTCACGTACAAACCGGTTTGGGAAACAGAGATTCGGACCAGACCCGTTACTGTCCAAAAAAAGGTCGTTGAGACTGAAATGCGTGAGGAGCGGTACACCGTGCGCATTCCGGTCACGGAGATCCAAATGCAGGAAAAAAGCGAGGAACGGGTACGATACGTTCCGGAAACCTGTGAACGGGAAGAAATCTCATATTGCATGAAGCCGGTGCAGAAAGTAATTGAGCAGGAAAAAGTATGCATCGTTAAAAAACCTGTCTGCGAAACCACGATGGAGACCAGAACCAGAACGATTAATGAACAGGTTACTTCATACGAAACAAAATACGTGGATCAGGGAGCGTTTACTGACCAGCTCGTACTGAAACCTAATCATGGACTTTTCGGGCATAAACTCGCGTTTCAGGAACCAAAAGCCGTCACGAACGAAGTAACCGGGGAAGTCACCAAACAAAGAGGAGGTCTTTACTGGACACCAAGCAATAAAGGAAAATACGAAGTTCAGAAAATTTGGGTACCCAATCCCCAGCCGGTTCAGGTTCCGAGAACATACACGGTGCCGAAACAGGTCTGCGAGCAGGTCCCGGTTACCACTACCCGGATGGTGGAGGAACGTGTCGTGACGAAAGTCCCGGTTACCGTGACGGAAATGGTGCGGGAACAGGTCGTTAAAAAAGTCCCGGTCACCACGATGAAACCCGTAAAGGAAGTTGTCGTGAACAAAGTCCCGGTCAAAATTTGCACATGGAAAGAAGAAGAACGCGTTCGTCAGGTTCCGCATACTACCTGGAAAATGGTGGATGAATGCACGGAGGAAACCTACGAAGTCAAAGTCTGCCGAATGGTTCCGGAAGAAAAGATCGTTCGGGTTCCGCGTGTCGTGACACGTTATGTCCCGATTGATGCCTGCGGAAATGATATTCTTTCCGATAGTCCAATCGTACCGCCGGCACCGACTCCCGCCATAATCCCTTCGGAAAACGTATCGTCTCCGACCGTGCCTGTCGCACCGCCGGCTCAAACGATTGAGGAGGATTCGTCTTCCGAGGAAAACGCGTCGCCGTATACGCCGGATGTTTCGACGCCAACGAACGCTCTTCCGGCTCCCTCCGTCTCTTCCGAACAGACTGCGCCCGTTACGGAAACAGAGGCAAAAAAAACTTTTGCGGAAAAACGCTCGATCGTGGAAACTGACAGGAATAACGCCGCGGGAAATACTCTCGCTGCTCCTCGACCGGAAACAGGGACGGTAAATTCTGTGACTACGCCTACGAATGAATTGCCGCCAGCTTCCAATCAGATTCTGCCCCCGATTGACAAATAATCCAGTGGGGCGGGGAGACTTTTCTCGCCGCCCTCTCTTGAGTTAAAGGTGAATGCATGTCTGAGTCTGATTTTCAGGGACCTTTAAAACCGTGTTCCTGCCATTTTCTGAATGGTAAAACGGTTCGTATCTGCGGACCGCTTCAGAGTATGTCGATGCGTGAGTTCACCAAATTAATCCGTGAACATGGAGGAACGATTCTGCCTCCTCTTACGCAGTCCGACCCTTTGCCGGATTCAGATTCTTCTCTTCCTCAGGATGAAATACCCGCGGACTGGATTATCATTGGTGAGCGCCAGCATATTTTCACTGACGCCTGCGCGCGGGAAACTCCTGAATGGCTCACTGACAGAATTCAAAGTGACATTGAGTGCGGGGTAACGCGCATCGCGACGGAAACCCAGCTTCTTCAGCGTCTATTTCCAAGTGACGACCTTTCAAAAGACCTTACGGCTCTCTATACGCCGGTTATGCTTGCTGAACTTTTGAATGTTTCGGTCTCAGACATTCGAAGATGGTATCATCGAGGGTTAATCGCTCCCGTTCGGGTCATTAAACGCCTTCCATATTTCGATCTGGAAGAAGTCTTTTCTGCCCGAAGGCTCTCACTCCTTCTCCAAAATGGACTTAAGCATCCCTCCATTGAAAAAAAATTAAATGCTCTGCGTTCGCTCAATCCTGGTGTTCTGCCTCTTCTTGCCGGAAGAGACCTCGTTATCCAGGGAAAAAACGTTTACCTGCGTCAGGACGACTCCCTGCTGGAATCTACCGGGCAGATGATGCTTGATTTTGAAACCATTGAAAACAGAGAGGAAGAATCCCGGGAACAATCCGCGGAGGCATTTTCGAGTTACTCTCCGACTCAAAATCCCTCTTCGTTGCCAACCCATGATTTTGAAAAAAAACACCGGGAAAATTGGAGCCGATCACTATCTTTCTTTGAGTCAAAACACTCTGAGGAATACTTAAACGCGCCTGAAAACCTCATGTCCATCTCCCAAATGCGCTCTTCCGCCATGGCTCTGGATGAAGCGGGAAAACTCCCTGAAGCGGAAGAAATGTGGCGCAGTGTGTTATTTGCCAAAGGAGCGAATGCTGAAGATGCCTTCCAGCTCGGAGATATTCTTCAAAGAAGGGGAAACCTGAACGCCGCGAGAGAACGATTCTCAATGGCCGTTGAACTGGACGAGGACTTTGTTGAAGCGCGCGCGAATTTGGGGTGTGTCCTGGGAGAACTGGGAGAAATCAAACTCGCTATCGCGGCTCTGGAAGGTGCGATTGACTCCCACAATGAGTATGCCGAGGCCCATTATCATCTGGCTCGTTACCTGGAAATGGATGGAAGAAAAGAAGAGGCGGCTGAGTCCTATGAAAGGTTTCTGGAACTGACAGAAGACGCCTGTGCCGCTTTTTCCCGACGGGAAGCCGCCGCCCGCCTTAAGGATTTGCGCGGTATTTAATACACAATCATGAAATCTCCAGGATGAATCAGACCTTGCCCAAGGCTTTTCTCAAAAGGAAGAATTACATTAAGAGAAATAGGGGGAATAGGTAAACAGTGATACTGCCCTAAAAACAAAAACTTGAAAAAACTCTATGAAAATCCCCCCACCCCCTTCTTGACAAACCGTGGAAATCTGTCATAATACTCTTTAAGACATTCGGGCGATTGGCTCAGTTGGTTAGAGCGCCGCCCTTACAAGGCGGATGTCACAGGTTCGAGTCCTGTATCGCCCATTTAAAAGCCGGAAGTTTATTTTCCGGCTTTTTTTATTGTTTTTTGTGTATTTTGTGGGATTTTTTCTTGTTTTTAATTGTCTTTTCTGCTGAAAATTGGGACCTCTTGACAAAAATTCCCCCGTCTGTTATATTGACGACCAGTAAAACCGACCACAAATTTTCTTGATGGAGGGTAAAATGGGGCGGAAAAGTGAAAAAATTTCGGGCGGGTTTCCACTGAAAAAACACGCGAACGGCCAATGGT
>JAFQUP010000009.1 GCA_017408405.1 Thermoguttaceae bacterium | reverse complement strand
GGCTTCGTCAGTTCCAGCGTGTGCATCTCAAAATGCTTCGTCAAAAGCACTTTCGGATCCTTTTCCGCCGCGATATTGAACACATTGTGAAGGTCCGTCAGCTAACTGAAAAGGGGGAACCGCGTCAGGACGATGGAAACGACAGGCCGAAGCTGCTCGTATCCCTCGCCGGAAGAGAGCCGTCCCGCGTAAAGCTGCGCCCAATAGTAAAGCATCCTTTCGGGAAACGCCAGCTCGTTGGCCGTCTGGATCTCAACATCATACGTCTTGCCGCTTTCGTCAGCCGCCTTGATGTCGAGGATCGTTTTTTTGTCCGATTCGTAATCCTTCAGGTTGAACGGATTCCGGATTTCGACCTTTTGGGCAAGCGGCCTTCCCGCGCTCATTCGGACGGCATTGATAAAATGGAGCAGACACTCTTCCGAGCGTGCCGAGGAAAAAATATACTGAAACACGATGTCCGACGCTGCCGGCAAAAAAGGTTTTCCACTGGATGTGCGCATTGCGTTTCTCCCGCTTTGCTTAATCTTTTTCACGCGATTAATTAGATCAGAAACGGGAATAAAAATCAATACGCTCCCAAAAATTTTCGGCGGATTTTACGAAAACCAGGGTTTCTGCCGCGACAAAAAGAGAGAATTCCGACTTGGTTTTCATGAAAATGAGGAGCCTTGCTTTTTTTGGGGCCATGCGGCAAGTGCGCACCAATTCGGACACGCTTGAAAATTCCACGGAGTCACGCAATTATCGAATGAGCCGTAAAAAAGGTACCCCATTTCGAATCCCCCAATTCCCCTGCCAAAAGTTTTTCGGGCGGAGAGTTTCGCGGCTCAAAAACTTTTCAGTATTTAGTTTCTTTTCCACATTCCTCCCCCAGGAAGGGGAATGCACTAGCGGCTAAAGCCATCACGCGCGATTTCATCCTTCTGGAGAAATTGGTTGCCCGGTTTCCCACTTTCCGTGCTTTGGCATGAGGAGAAATTCTCGTTATTTTTTGAATCAGCGTGAAATCATCTTCGCGCGGCGGGTGAAAAACAAAAAAGGACCTGCCCCAAACCCACTTCAGAAAAGGGGTTCAGGAAGGTCCCTGGAGTCATGCTTTCGCGGATGAATTCCTGATTAAATTTCAGGATGTTTCCACGGTGCGCGGTATTCACGCGCGAGCAGTTTATTGGCCTCCGGATTATTCTTCACGCAAATATTTTCCGGATCCCATTCCAGCGACGCGCCTCCCATCGCGAGTGAAACGTTCGCCAAAATGCAGGAAGCCGCCGAGATGTAGCCTTCCTCAATATCCGATACCGGACGCCCTCTGTCAATGACGCGGGCAAGGAAATTCCACATATGCGCGCGATTCGCTCCGGCAATGTTCGTCTCAAGTCCCGGCTCCGTCTGGTCGGAAGGATAGCGGTCAAATTCCTTCGCGGTATTCGCCATTTTCCAGGGTCCACCGTACGTTCGGTAATCACAGGCGGCCGAGTTGGCGCGGAGCTGTCCTTTCGTGCCGAAGATTTCCGCCGCCCAGTAAAATCTGCGGTCCGGAACCTCACTCCACGCGCGGTGATGCCATTCCATCGTCAAGTTCTCATAGTCGAATCGGGCACACTGCGTATCCGGAATGGTAGTGGTACTCTGCGGAAACGCGAACTTCCCGCCATTCGAAGTAATTCTTTTCGGCCAGCCAAGGTCCAAAAGCCAGCGCGCCATGTCGAACATATGGACGCCCATGTCTCCAATCTGCCCGTTTCCATACTCCATGAAGGACCGCCAGCCTCGCGGAATGATGCGATAGTAGGGATTTTTGGGCGCGGGACCAAGCCACATATCAAAATCAAGAGATTCCGGAGGCGTTTCCGGCTCAAGAATGGTCGCGTTTCTTCGATGACTCATGCAGTACGTATTCACGTAATGGACCTCTCCCAGCCCGCCCGATTGAATGAAATCCTTTTTGACATCAATCAAAAGCTGAGTACTTCTTCTCTGCATCGCGACCTGAACTACCCGATTCAGACGCCGGGCGGTTTTCCAGAGCGCGGCGCACTCAATCACGTCCACGCCGATCGGTTTCTGAAGATAAACGTCACAGCCCGCTTCCATCGCCGCGATTCCCGGAAGAGCGTGCCAATGGTCGGGAGTTGAGACGATGCAGACGTCCAGCTTTTCATTCGCGAGCATTTCGCGATAGTCACGATACATCGCGGGAATTTTGCCGTTCTGACGCTCTGCCGCGAGCCGGGCCGCCTCCTCCATGACCTTGGAGTCCACGTCGCAGATGGCGGCTATCTCAACTTTACCGCCGCCGCATTGGAGAATACGGAACATATCGCTTTTGCCGTACCAGCCGGTACCAATTACCCCGGCCCGCAAATGACGTCCTTCCTTTTCCCAAAGCTCCCGGTCCGGCGTCATTTCAGCGGAGGGAACGAGCGTGATTTCCGGTTCATCCGCCCGAAGCTGGGCGTTTGTCAAAGCACCAAATCCTGCCAGCCCCACGGAACCGGCAAACATGAAATTTCGTCGGGATACCATTTTTTCTCCTTTGCTCTGAATTAAAAAGCAATTTTAATTGAAGTAAATTCCAAAAACTCAAAAACTCTTTACTTTTCTCAACGCCGGCGTGAACTCCATCCGGAATACGAATTTTCCGTGTCTCACGCCATTTTTAATCAAAAAAACGAGGCGTTAGAGGGGTTTCAACTCCTGGTTTTCAGCTTCCGCGCGGCTTCCTCCGCCTGTTCAAGACGTTCAAAAAGAGAAAGAGACTGATCTGAAAAAAAGTATTTCTTTCCTCCAAATTCGCACAAACCGCCGCTGGAACCGCCCAGCCATTCCTCACGAACGAGGTAACCGGCCGAACGAATTATTTTCAGGGCCTGATCCCACCGCTCAAGAATCGCCTCCATTTTTATCCCTCCTTTTAACCTGAAACAGGACACCGGTTTCTCGCGGAAAGCCGCCGCAAAGCCAAGATTCCATTACGGAAATCCCCATGAGTAATTTCATTCTAGCGAATCCCTTAAAAAAATCAAGGGTTCCGCGTGATTTGACTCAAATTTAACGCCCAATTCATGAAATTTCACCAATCCTCCTCGGCGCGCGGCGAAAAACGCCTCAAGTCCATTTTCCGAAACGTTCATTCCGAATCGTTCGACAGTCAATTTCCGGCTTCTCCGCGTCCTTTCGGCAGAAAGAGGAAAGCGCAGTAAACGACGATACTGACCACTACCGGATAAAAGAGCGAGGCGCTCAAAGGGGCGGCGTGTCCGGGCGTGAAGCAGAACGGATAGCCAAATTCCACGATGAAAAACGCCAGAATCCCCAGAATCACGGAAAGTGAGGCAGCCAGTGAACGGCAGCGGTCAAAAAAGGGCAAAAGCCCGAAAATCAACGGCACGGAAATAGGTCCGAGCAAACCGGAGAACCACTTCACGACCAAACCAACGACACCGCCGAACCAGTCGCCGTAAAACGCGATAAGAATCGTGAGCGAAGTGAAAATGAACGCGGTCAAACGCGCGAACCACAGCGGGGTTTGGCCTTGAGCGTCGCGGAATTTTTTGGAAAAACGCGGCGCGATGTCCCGGGCAATCACACTTGCCGCCGCGTTGCAGTCGCCAGCGATCGTCGAAATACTTGCCGCGAACATGGAGGCGAGGATAATCCCGATGAACCCGGCGGGAAGCATGGTCGTCGCCATTTCCGTATAGACGGATTTCATTTCCCCCGTGCCTAATTCAGGAAACAGGATTGGCGCGGCCCACATTGGAGCGAAAATGACCAGCGGCCAAATCAGGTAAAGCACTCCGGAAAGAATCGCCGATCTTCTCGCGTGAGAAACCGTCGGAGCCGCCATGAAACGCAAACCGGCTCCCCAGTTTCCGCCGGAACAGCCAAAGAAAATCGCGAGCCAGAAACCAATCGTAAAGAATAAATCGCATTCGGAGCTTAAGGCGGAAAAATGCCCTTGAAGCGTTTCCGTGCTCCACATCGTGAAATAATTCACCCCATGTTCCGAGACCAGCGCGTTCAGAACGTAAATGAACATCAAAATTCCGCCGGCGAGCTGAACCAGAAACTGGAAAACGTCATTTCTGGTACTCGCGAAGAAACCGCCCAGCGTATTATAGATGAGTCCGATCACGCCGGTAATGAGAACGCCGTAATGAATCGGAATCCCGGCAAAACCCTTCAGAATCAACGCCATTGCCGTGGTCTTTCCCGCGAGATCAAGCAGTTTGAGCAAAATTCCGCTCCAAACGATAATCTGCTGGGTACCCGTTCCGTAGCGAACAGAGAGATATTCCGTCGGAGACTGAACGCCATACGTTTCGCGAACGCGCGACCAGTGGGGCGCAATGAAAATACCGCACAGAACGCACGAGACAGCGAATCCGAGAGCCCACCAGACATAAAGCGAAAAACCGTCCCGGTACGCGTACATTGCCCAGGCCGTGAAAACGACTGCCGAATATCCGCCGACATGATGAGAGATTCCGCCAATCCACCACGGAAGCTTACCGCCCCCGACAAAATAGTCACCGCTTTGGCGAACTTTAAGAAGTGAAAAAACGCCGATGCCAATAAGCGTCAGAAAAAAAAGGCAGAGCATCAACCAGTCAAGTGCGTGCATTGGGCAGGTCTCCTGGGAGCGCGGACCAAATATTCAAAAAAAACGAAAAAGTCCAACGCTTTAAAGTAAACGAAGCAAAAAAAAACTTTTGAACAGAAAACCATTGAACAAAAAAATCAGGTCAAAGGCTTTCAAAAGACACGATTCCAGGTGGGTACGCGCTTATTTTAGCAGAGAAAATTTAATATGTCAAGTATTTCCCGGCATTTTCCTCCAAATTCAGACAAAATTTAAAATCATTCTTCATGTCTCAGACGGTGAACTTCCCAAAACAGGAAGCTCACCGCCTCATCAGTCGAATCAACCGGTCTTAATCCTGAAAAAGCAGCGCGAATTTCCGCGCGATCCAACCCACCGCCAAAACGCTGGAGGTAAACGCAGTAATCTCAAGCCACTGAATCAGGGAGAGCGGCACCGTGCGGAAGAAAATACCTACCTGCGGAACCTGAACCAAAATGACCTGGGTAAGCGTAATGAGCAAAATAATTCCCAGGAAAACGCGGCATTTCAGGATCCCGCTGAACGCAGATTCGTGCCCGGAAAGGGATCGGCAGTTGAATTTGTGCCAGAACTGGAACATGACGAGCATCGTGAAGAAAACCGTCAGGGCCTGAATATTTCTCTCAAGATAGGCCTCTTTATCCAGAATGGAAATCGACGCGTCGTAAGCGAATTCGGGGTCAACGAACCATCCGCCGAAAAGCGCCGCGAAAAGCATTCCCGTCTGGAAAAGACCGACCAGTAAAATATTAATGAGCATTTCCGCGGAAATAATACTGGAATTTCTTGGAATCGGCGGCTGCTCAAGCACACTCTCGCGCGGCGGCTGCGTGGAATAGGCAATGGCCGCGAAAGTATCCATAATAATATTAATCCAAAGCAGCTGGGTCACCGTCAGGGGAAGCGGAACTCCAACGCACGGACCAATTACCGCGCAAAGGAGAGCCGCGGCGTTCACGGAGAGCTGAAACTGAAGAAAACGCTGGATATTTTGAAAAAGCGTTCTTCCCCAAAGTACGCCGGTCACGATATTCTTGAAATTATCGTCAACCAGCACAATGTCGCTGGCTTCTTTCGCCACTTCCGTGCCGGTTTTTCCCATGGAAAGCCCGACATCCGCGAATTTAAGCGCCGGAGCGTCATTCGTGCCGTCGCCGGTCATCGCCACCACTTCGCCGTCCTGGTGAAGTGCCTTCACCAGACGAAGTTTGTCGGAGGGGGTGGAACGCGCCAAAACGCGCAGTGACCGGGCTTTTTCCGGAAGGTCCGCGTCGGAAATCGCGTTAAACTCCGCGGAAGTCATGACCAGTTCCGAGTCAGAACCGGAATAAATGCCGGCCTCCAAAGCTATCGCCCGCGCCGTGGGAAGTGAATCCCCCGTCACCATCTTCACTACGATCCCCGCTTTACGGCAATTCTCCACCGCCGCCGGAACTTCCACACGAAGCGGATCCGCGATTCCCAGGATTCCCGTCAGAATTCCGTTTGGTTCCTCTTCCGCTTTCTCCAGAGCTTCATCGCTTGCCTGATCTCCATCCATCTCGCAAAACGCCAGCACTCGAAGCGCTCTTGACGAGGCGTCCGCCGCCTGCCGCTCAAGAAAATCCCGATAGGCAGCGATCGGTTCCGCCCTGCCGTCAATCATGATTCGCGAACACCGGGCAAAAATCCGTTCCGGCGCGCCTTTCACGAACGTCACGATTCGCCCGTCCAACTCCGCGGCAGCGGCAGACATTTTCCGCTGCGAATTATGCCCAAGTTCATTCAGGACACGCCAGGTTTTCCGAATGTCAGAATACTTTATCCCGCACTGGCTGAGAAATTTGAGAAACGCGCACTCCGTTGGATTTCCGATTCCCTGAAGACTTCGGCTCCCATCCGGCATTTCTTCCTCGTGAAGATCCGCCGAACTATTGACCGCGATCCCGGCCGTGAGCGATGTCCAGTTCGCGTTTCGCGGCAGAGAGGCCATTTCTCCAATCGTCGGATACGTTTTTTCGCCCAGTACCGCCCAGACCGGCGTCATTTTGTTCTGGGTCAGGGTTCCCGTTTTGTCGGTGCAGATGACCGTCGCGGAACCAATCGTTTCTGATGCGACCAGTTTGCGAACGAGGCAATTCTCCCTGGCCATCTTCATCATGTTCAGCGCGAGCGAAACCGTCACCATCATCGGAAGGCCTTCCGGAACCGCCACGACGATAACCGTCACCGCCACGACAAACGAAAGAAGCACTCCCTGAAGGAGGTCAAGACCATGAGTGAAAACAGGCTCTGAGAGCGCGGAAGCTGTCGTCATTCCGTAAATGCCCATCAGCAGCGTAAACGAGACGGCACTCATCGGCACAAAACAGAGAAAACGAAGAAAAAATGATTTCAGCTCAAGATCCATACTGCGAAAAAAAGGACGCAAAAGCAGGCGAACCGTAATCAATCCCAAAACGACCGCGCCCGCGCCGAGAAACCAAAGCGTTCGGGCTGAGATTTCCGCCGGAAGCGGGGACTCCAACGCGGCCTCAACGCTCATGACCGTGAAAATGACCAGGGCTCCCGCGACTCCAAAGCCGCTGATGGCCTTCGCCAGGCGAGTCAGTTTTTGAGTCAGGGGCGTTTCTCCGGAACCGCTTTCGTCTTTGAGAGCGGAGGCGATTTTCCCCATTTGAGTTTTGTCGCCCACCGCCGTGACCCGCATCCAGCCGGAACCGTCTGACACCATGGTGCCGCGGGCGGCGAAAAAAGGATTCCCCAGCTGATTCAGTTCCGAAAGGACTTCCTCATCGCTAAAATCGATCTTTTCATTTTCTGATTTGGGAAGATAAACCGTTTTCCGGACAGGGAGCGACTCACCCGTCATCATCGATTCCTCAATCAGAAGATTTGAGCTTTCCAAAAGAATCCCGTCCGCTGGAATTTTGTCCCCAATGGCCAGTTTCAGAAGATCGCCAACGACCAATTCACCAATATGGACTTCCGTCAGCTGCCCATCACGGAGCGCCTTAACGGTAATGTCCTCCTTCACTTTATTGAGAAGCTCAAACTCTTTCGCGCTTTTCCGCTCCGAAAAGAATCCAACGAGTGTCGCCAGACCAATTGCCAGGAAAATCCCTATCGAATCAAGGAAACTGGCTTCCGGATTCTTAAGGACCCATTTCTCAATGCCGGCAATTCCAAGAGCCAGGAAAGCCGCGGCCAAAAGAATGATGATCGTCGGATCCCTGAATTTTTCCAAAAGCTCTTTCCACCACGGCATTCTGCGGGGAGGCGTCATCTCGTTTCGCCCATATTTCTCGCGCGATAAAACGACCTGTTCCCCGGTAAGACCCGTCTGGGAATTTAATTCTTTATCTTCAAAAAAACATTCAAATTTCATCAATTTCTCCAATAAAAAGTGAGGCTCTCTTTCCTCGTTACTCCTGAGAATTCCTCATTTCAAGGAACCGCATTCGTTGGAACTTCTTTGCCAATCGCTTCCTCAAAACTAACCGTCGGCCTGAAATTGGGAAGGTCCTTGAACCGCCAGTTTTTCGCTCCCCAGTACGTGCCGTAAAACTGGCAGTTGGAGTCAATCCATGTCGTCAGCCGAATCATTTCCTCCCGCGTCAGGAACGCGCCGAAGTGCCCATCTCGAAGCCGTTTCACGATGGGAGCCGTCGTGGAACCGAGAGTTTTGGCCGGAAGGTATTTGGCATTGCCGACTTTGGGGTGAATTTCCCGAATGACCTTTCCCACGAGAGATTCTTCCAACGGGCGCGTCAAAACGGGGTAAGAAGTATCGCGGGAGCAGCGAAATCCCAAAAGATTCTCGTACGATCTCGTGAAAAACGGCGTCTGAATTCCGCGTAAATCCAGTTTCGTCGTTTTCCCCTCAATGATTCGGGTTTCGTCTCCGTCATGACACGAAACGCACTTCGCATCCAGAATCGGCTGGACGTCTTTCATGAAATCAACGCACCGCGCGCCGCTCTCTTCTCCCGGTTGAGGACCCGGCATGGACGGCTCACGCGTCAGTGCCATCGGCTGAATCTGGCCAAGGCTCTTTCGCGCGGAACCCACCGCCTCTTTCGGCGTCTCGTGGCACCCAATGCACGCGCGAGTTTCGCCGGGACGATAATTCACGTACGTCCGCTCGCGCTGAACCTCCTGAAAGTTCGCGTCAAGTGCCTGAAAAAAGATATTCCGGTCCGCCGGAATGTAAAAACTGGCCGAACCATCCTCTTCCACAGGAACGATTCCCCACTGAACCCGAAGACCAAGGTGCGTCCCGGAAACCACGGCGTGCTGCTGATCAAAATCATCCACGCCGGGATGATTCCGAAAATCCTCGCCCCACATTCGGCGCGCGCTCCACGGACGGGGAACCTGCTCATTGATCCGAATATATTTCACTTCACCGCGCTGAACATTTTCAAGACCTGAATAAATATCCGTCACGATGCAGTGCGCCAGAGGCTGGCCGTGAAGCGTTTTCCGCGCGAGTTCCGGGGAACGGACCGAAACATTCAGCGGCGGAACCGGACGCGCCCGGACCGGCTGAGGCATCCAGCTCCCTGTCCCCGCGCTTCGATAAAGAAGTTCGTAATCCGATGGACCATTGAAAAGGTAAATCCCATACCCGTCCGGACGATAAAAAAACGCGCGCGAGTCAAGCATTGCCGTCATGAGCAGCTTTTCGCCGTCAAGAGGGAACGGATCCGCGAAACAGGGACCCCGTTTATGAAACTTCGGATCCTGGTCCGCGATTTCCTGGGGAACGAACGGGTGACGATAATCTCCTTCGCCAAGGCATTCCGTTTCCGGCGTAATGATTTCCATCGCCTCAACCGAGCGGATATTTTTTCGGGTATCAATCCGAATCAGAGTCCCAACCCCGGTCTGAGGGCAGTGCGGCGTGCCGGACGCGGCGTAAAGATGAGGCTCACCGGGAATTTGACGGGGATGAATCATTGACGGCGGCATCGCGATGTCATTGCCGTAAATTTCGCTGCTCCCCGTCCCATCCTGCTTCATCGACCAGAGACACTTAACGCACGAACCCCCTTTATCCACGTATTCCCACCGCGTATAGACGATTCGGCCATCCTCGGCCAAACTCGGATTAGCCTCTGAAACGGAGGAATTCGTCAGCTTCTCCATCTTCCCTGTCTCCGGATCCAGACGATAAAGTACCGTAGCGGAAAGAACGTCGCTTCCGTCGCAAAGTATCCCATGCTGACAGCGCGTTGAAACGAAAACGATGCCGCCGTCCGGAAGCCAAGCGGGATGAAGATCGTCTGTCCACCGCTGATAAACGCCGAATTTGACCGGATACTGCTCCGGATCACGAACCCAATGTGTCTGACGCGGAAAAATCAGGTACTTTTCGACCGTCTCCGATTCATCTTCAGGAGGAAACGTCAGCTGTCTCAAGCCGCTGCCGTCAATTCCAATCTCCCAGAGATGAAAACCGCTCCGATTGTCCGCTTTCCAGTCAAAAACGATCTTTTTCGCGTCAAAAGACAAATCGCACCGATTCACGATACCCCGTTTCATCGATTCCGGAAGGAGCGAGGTCACTTTTCCTGTCTCAAGATCCAATACGCAGAGATCCGTCCCAAAAAATCGGCACCCGTCGATAAAATCCGTGTAGTAGTGCGAAGACTGAAACGTCGCGCGGCGAATGAAAAGAATCCGCTCAATCCCATACCGCGTCCTGATTTTCTTCGCCGTTTCCGCGCCAAATACTTCCGGCGCGGGAAAAGGAACCGAACCTTCCATCAGCAATGGACGCTCCGGAACCAGGCCCGTGAAGGGGGCTGACGGCTCATGACTGCCCGAAATCTCATGATTGCCCGAAATCTCATGATTGCCCGAAATCTCATGATTGCCCGAAATCTCATGACTGCCCGAAATCTCATGACTGCCCGAAATCTCATGATTGCCCGAAATCTCATGACTGCCCGAAATCTCATGATTGCCCGAAATCTCATGACTGCCCAAAATCTCATGACTGCCCAAAATCTCATGATTGCCCGAAATCTCATGACTGCCCAAAATCTCATGATTGCCCGAAATCTCATGATTGCCCAAAATCTCATGATTGCCCGAAATCTCATGACTGCCCGAAATCTCATGACTGCCCAAAATCTCATGATTGCCCGAAATCTCATGACTGCCCGAAATCTCATGACTGCCCGAAATCTCATGACTGCCCGAAATCTCATGACTGCCCGAAATCTCATGACTGCCCGAAATTCCCAGACCGTTCGCCAAAACGAGGATCCCGAAAATGACGCGGGCAATTCCGGGCATTATCCCGCGCCTCAAAAGAAACGCCGCGAAATACGGAGCGAATTTAATCATCTTCACCGCCAACTCCAGTCCGATTGAGCCTCTGCTGAATTTTAAAAATCTTTCGCCTGATTTTAACATTCGATTTAAAATCTGTCAAGGGCACTGAAAACAGGTTTCTTTTTTTAACCAAAATTTAACAGGAAATTTGAATTAAAATTAATTGATTAAAATGCTCGCGGGATGAAACCCAATCCGCCCCCAAAAAATCCCCCCATTCCAAAAGTTTTCCGGTCGGGGAGTCGAGGGGAGGGGCGGCTTTCAAAAAGCCGCTTCCCTCACGGGCGTGAACTCTTCGCGTAAAGGTTTCAGTATTTTCCGGTTTCCCGCTCTCCGCCATCCGCCATCCGCCCTCCGCACTCCGCTCTC
This sequence comes from Thermoguttaceae bacterium, assembly GCA_017408405.1. GTDB lineage: Bacteria > Planctomycetota > Planctomycetia > Pirellulales > Thermoguttaceae > RGIG3701. Next base: position 58 of record JAFQUP010000009.1, on the reverse strand, counting down.
CGCTCTCCGCCATCCGCCATCCGCACACCGCCATCCGCTCTCCGCCATCCGCACTCCG
>JAFQUP010000062.1 GCA_017408405.1 Thermoguttaceae bacterium | reverse complement strand
TGCTTCAGCTTCGGCTTTAGCTTTTGCTTCAGCTTCGGCCTTTGCTTTTGCTTCAGCTTCTTTCTTTTCAGCTTCGGCCTTAGCTTTTGCTTCAGCTTCTTTCTTTTCAGCTTCGGCCTTAGCTTTTGCTTCAGCTTCTTTCTTTTCAGCTTCGGCCTTTGCTTTAGCTTCAGCTTCTTTCTTTTCAGCTTCGGCCTTTGCTTTAGCTTCAGCTTTTTCGGCTACTTTTTCAACAGCTTCTTCAATGGCGGGGGCTTCTTCGAGAACCACTTCTTCCGTTTTTTCGACAACAGCTTCAAGGATATTATCGACTGGAGCCACATCCTGGGCCTGAGCGACTGCTGAGAATGCCGCAACACAGACAACGGAAAGCGCGATATTAGTTTTTCTCATTTTATTTTCCTTTCGTGATTGATTTGAACAATTTATCCAAATTATTCTTTTTTCTTATTATAGCTGTTTTAAGCGCAAAATCAAGCCGACCCTCACGGATTTTGGCAAAAAAATCCAGAAAAATTAAAAATTTTTATTTTTTTCGGTAATCAGGAGACTAAATTGAATTTAATTAGTTGATAACCTTTAAGTTTAATTAATCCCTAAATTTTGAAAAACTCCTATTTACAAAAAATAGAAATTATTTTATTCTGGAGAAGATGCTTTAGCTTTTGTTCACGTTTAATTCGCAGAGCATGAATTTTAGAGTAATGGAAGGATTTCATGAATAAGACAATGAATACTGCCCCGGTTTTTAGCGAGGCCCAGAAAGAAGCGATATTGAATTCCGCGGGTAAAAAGGTAGCTTTGACAATTGCCCGATATGAACATACGATTGAAAAAGAAGATCTTGCTGGAGCGGGTGAAACTCCAGTTTACGGGGTTTTTGTCAGTTTGAAACGCTTCCGTCAGCTTCGTGCCTGCTGTGGTTTTATGGGAGAATCCGTACGTCTTGCTCACGCGCTGGATCAGGCTGCTCATCGAGCCGCGGTGGATGACATTCGTTTTCCGGTGATTGAGAATCATGAGATCAATGAAATGGAAATGGAGGTTTGGGTTCTCTTTTCTCCGGAATTAATTGGAGCGGAAGGAGAGGCCAGAAAGGATTTTGTGGAGATTGGGAAACACGGTCTTCTTGTCGTTCAAGGAGAGCATCGAGGTCTTCTTCTTCCGAGTGTCGCGACAGAGATGAAGCTGACCCCGGAAACATTTCTTGAGCAGACGTGCTTAAAGGCGCACCTTCCGAAAGATGCCTGGAAAAATGAAAAGGCACTTGTCTTCCGTTTTCAGGGAATGGTTTTTTCCAAGGCACTGAAAGATACGGTTCCGGAGGAATTGGCACCTCAGGTGCTGGTGGCACCGAAAGGACCGAGCCGCGGCGACATGGCGCGTCTCGCGGATCACTGCTATCGCAACATTGGCAAACAGTATGAAAACATGATTCCGGATCCTTACCTTCCGGGAGCTTTTGACGGAAATGTGAACGGCGCGTGTCTTCGTGTGCGATTAAGTACGATTAGCGCGGACTGCGCCCAAATTTACCTGAATCGTCCACAGCCGCTCCAGTCAACGCTGCTTGGTTTGTCTCAGAACGCGGCAATGGCGATGCGCCAGCACAATCTGAAACCCGCGGAGCTTCAGAAGACAGCTCTTTGTGTTTTCTGGGACGCTCAGCCATTGGGGAATGTCGAAAAAGCGGATCTTTCATCGATTGACACACGTCATTCGGGAATTTTGGCGATTCGTTTTGGCAAGTGGATTCTTGGCTATGCACCGGGTAAAAAGGCGGAACTGATTCTTGAGGATGTTTTGAAAAACTCTAAATTTGAGTCGGATGAAGCGACGCAAATCTTTTCTGTTCGCGTAGCGTGCACTGACATCGCGTTCATGACGAGTACGGTTCAGAAGCCGATGGTTCGTTCGACGCCGCGTCCTGCTGCCGTTGCCGGGCTTTTCTATCCGGCACAGTCTGACGTAATGGAGCGCATGCGTGATGGTTTCTTTAGTCCTGATGGAGTGGAAAAGCAGGATTTCGCGGGAGCGCTGGTGCCTCATGCCGGCTGGAAGTACTCAGGGAAACTGACGGCGCGGACTCTTGAGCAGATGCGGCTGGCGAGCCGGATTCTTGTTTTCGCACCGAAACATCATGCCTTGGGAGTGGATTGGGGCGTTTGTCCCGCTCCGCGCTGGAACCTGCCTGGGCGTCCGATGGAAGGGGATGAAAATATGAGCCGGGCGCTTGCGGAAGCGGTTCCGCGTTTCCAACTGGATTCATTGGCGCATGACAGGGAACATTCAATTGAAGTCATTCTTCCATTCCTTTCCAAGCTCGCTCCTGGCTCACACGTAATTGGCGCGGTAATGCAGGGCGGAGACCGTTATCTGGCGGAATCGGCCAAACAGCTGGCTGAATGGATTGCCTCACTGCCGCAGCGACCGTCTCTGATCGCGAGTTCGGACATGAATCATTACGCTTCTCTTGAGGATACCCTGCGTATTGACCAGCCGGTGATTGAGGCGATGCGAGCGCTTGACCCGGAGGAAATGCTTAAAATTGTTCGGGAGAATAAAGTGTCGATGTGCGGCGTGCTGCCTTGCGCTTTCATGATGATGACACTTCGTGAGCTGGGACTCCTTAACCGCTGCGTGACTGTTGGGCACACGACCAGTGCGGACGCTGGAGGCGAGACGAAGAGTGTCGTGGGATATTGCGGTATGCTTTTCTGCTAACTAAAATTAATCAGGATACGAACAGAAAGTGTTCAGCGGGAATAAGTCGGATTTCAGGTAGACCTGAAACGGTTTAATTCCGCTGAACGTTTTGTTTGCGGAATAGCTGATTTTAAATTTTTAGGGGATTTTCTCAAAATTTTTTTAGGACATTAAGCGTAAATCATGGGCAAACTTTGGGTCATTGGAGATATTCACGGTTTTTCACTTTCTCTTTCCAGGCTTTTGGACAGAATTGCTCCGGAGCCGGAAGATACGGTCGTGACATTAGGGGATTACGTGGATCGCGGTCCGGACACGAAGGGGGTTTTGGAGCGTTTGCTTCGTCTTCAAAACGAATGTCATCTGCGTGCGCTGCGCGGGAATCATGAAGCGATGCTTTTGGAATTGCTTGAGCGTGAAAAGCAGGGAACACTCCACCGTCCGCTTTGGAAAAGCTGGTTTTCCAAAAGAAAACAGCTGGAATTGTCAGACTGGCTTGACTTGGGGGGGAGGCAGACCCTGGCTTCCTATGGTTTACTAACGACCCGTATTTCGCAGATTCCAGAGGAACATTTGGAATTTATGGCGAAAACATCTCTTTATTTTGAGACGGATCATTTTATTTTTACTCACGCGGCATATGTGGCGGAACTCTCAATGGAAGATCAGCCGGTGGAGGCTTTGCTTTACCATCGATTGAGAGTTTCCATTCCTGGACCTCATATTTCGGGAAAAACGGTTTATGTCGGACATTCCGCGCAGCGCAAGGGAGAGATACTTGATAAAGGTCACATCGTGTGCGTGGATACCTGTCTTTACGGAGGCGGATGGCTTACGGCCGTGGAACTTACGGAGAAAAAAATTCTTCAAATAGATGCCGGCGGGAGATTTCGAGGCTGAAAAGGTTCATGTTTCAGGAAATTTTGAGTGCGGGATGGAGTGCTTTTCGCAGATTTCATTATTCTCTGCTCGCGTTCACTTTTTCCTGATTCTTTTTTTATTTTTTTCGTTATTCTTTCGGTAAACGGAATTTAATTCTGTTTTATTCACTCTTTTTGAGATTTGTCCCCAAAAATTTTTTCCTCTCCACCTTGCGAATTTTCTTTTGTCGGATATAATTGGCGAAAATGGGATCTTGGTCTGGATCGCCGCGTCAGTAAAAAAGCTGAAAGAGGGAGATGCTGAACGAAAACAGGATAAAGGAGTTTGGATCATATGAAAATTGACGAAAACCTGATTGACGAGCATTTCATGCGTGAAGCGATTCTTGAAGCGCGTTACGCGGAGCGGGAAGATGAGGTGCCCATTGGGGCCGTGATCGTTTATCGCGGAGAAATTATCGCTCGCGCGCATAATCAGCGGGAGCAGCTGAAGGATCCGACCGCTCACGCGGAGATGATCGCGATTACGCAGGCAGCCGCTTCCATGGTAAGCTGGCGGCTTGAGGAGTGCACTCTTTACGTGACACTGGAACCGTGTCCGATGTGCGCGGGAGCAATCGTTCAGGCCAGGGTTCCGAGAGTAGTTTACGGCGCGTCAGATCCGAAAGCGGGAGCAGTAGAAACGCTCTTTAATCTCCTGAATGACTCAAGACTGAATCATGTCTGTGAGACGAAGGGGGGCGTTTTGGCTCAAGAGTGCGCGGGAATGTTGAGTGAATTTTTTCAGCGGAAACGCCGAATGGGAAAAAAGTGAAAAACGAGAGAATCGGAAGTTGGGAAAAGGTCTTTAATTGAGCTGTTTTAATGGATTGGGGATCGTTTCCGCTTCGAGGAATGTTTTTCGATGAAAATGAAAATTTAAGTGAATTGAAAGGGGTTTTTATGGTGAAAATCAAGTGTATCGTTTCCGATATTTGCGAAGAAAACGGCTATGTCGTCTGGAAAGATGGGGCGAAAGAGTGCGTTTTAATTGATCCGGGATTTTCAGCCGGTCGGTTTCTGGACTTCATGGCTTCAGAAGATTTGACGAATGTCGCGGCGATTTTCTGTACTCATGGGCACGCGGATCATATCGGCGGGATTAATGCGCTTCGGGAGCGATTTCCTGAAGCCAAGATCGTGATTGGCAAAAAGGACGCGGATAAGCTGACGGATTCAAAGAAAAACCTGGCACGTCATTTTGGGATTAATATCGTTTTTCCGCCGGCTGACCTCAAACTGTCAGAAGCTCAGACCGAGCTGGAATTCGCGGGAGTCAAGTTTACCGCGTTCCAAACGCCTGGTCATTCCGCGGGGCATGTCGTTTATCTTTTAAAGGTGGATGAAGGGCAGATTCCCGTCGTGTTCGCGGGAGATTTGATTTTTTACGGCAGTGTTGGCCGAACGGACTTTTTTGACGGTAATCCCAAAGCCCTCGTTGAGAGCATTCAGAATGTTATTTTCTCACTGTCTGATGAAACGGAGCTTTTTACCGGGCATGGTCCAGCGACGACGGTTGGGGTCGAGCGGCGAACCAATCCTTACGTTCGGGAAGGTTGATTCCAAAAAGTATTCCTTCTCATATTTTTTTCACCCCCCTTGCGGAAAACGGGTAAAAGAAGTAAAATTTTCAAAAGGAATCTCTCAAACCGTATTTTTAAAGTTCAGGACATAAAAATTTCATAAACAGGATGTTTTATGCACGAAGAAAAAATGAAGCAGGGAACCGATTTTATCCAGTCAATCCAGGAATCTCCCATGTCAGAAGCTGACCTTCGGGTAGTTCCGCTTTTGCTTCAGGGAATCAAAAAACTTGAGCTTGGCGAGGAGGTTCAGGCTCAGGATATTTTTCGCGACGCGGTGAAGCAATCACCAGATTCTTTTAAGGCGTGTTATCTTTTGGGGCGAACCGCGCTCGCGCAGGAAAATTTCACGGAAGCTCAGGAGGCTTTGGGAAACGCGCTGGCGTTGTCTCCGGAAAATATTGAGGTGAAATATTTAATCGCATATGTCCACGCACTTCAGGATATGGTTGAGGAAGCGGCTGGAGAGTTGCTGGAGATTCTGGAAAAATGTCCGGATTTTATTGATGCGTACTATGATTGCGGAGTTGCTCTTCAGCTGCTCGGAAGATATGAAGAAGCTATTGAGATTTTTGAAAAACGGCTGACTTTCTCACCGGATTTTGAAACCGCGTTAATGTGCGCGATGACCTATGAGATGCTTCAGGATTTTGAAAATACGGAAAAGTACTACGCGCAGGCTCTCGCGTTGGATCCTGAAAATATTATGGTCATTGAAAGCCGCGGGAAGACGCTGCTTGAACTGGAACGGTATGAGGAGGCGATGGCGGATTTCTCTCTAGCATTGAAAATGGAGCCGGGAAGTCCAGACGCTATGTGCGGGAGAGGGCAAACCTACTTTCATCTCGGTGAGATTGAGAAAGCGGAATGTGATTTTCGTGAGACCGTGGAGCTTGATCCGGAGAATATGATAGCCTGGAGTATGATTGGCCAAATTAAACTCTATCAGGAGCAATATGCGGAGGCATTGGAGGCTCTTGAGAAGGCCCTGGAGCTGGATCCGGAACTTCTTGTTTATGATTTCCGAGCTTCGGCGAAACGCGGACTGGGAGATTTGGAAGGAGCATTGGCTGATATTAAGCTGGCGATTGAGTACGAACCGGAAAACGCGGACTATTTGATCGATTTAGGCTCGATTTTGGCGGAAATGGATCAGATGGATGAGGCTTTGAAGGTTTTTAATCAGGTTGTTTCACTTCAAAAGTCCATGGACGCGTACCGATTTCGCGGTTTGCTGTTCATGGAGCGGCTTGAGTATGAAAAGGCAATCTCTGATTTTGATGAAGCCATTCGTTTAGGAGCAGAAAACGCGGATGTTTTTCTTAGTCGCGGGGAAGCTCTCTACCAATTGGGAGAACGTGAAAAAGCACTGGATGATTTTCAGCGCGCGAAAGAGACGGTGGAAGCGGATGGAGATATTGAGTTCGCGAAAAAGTGCGATCATTTCATCGCGAATTTGAAGAAATTTGAGGATGGAGTCGGAAATTTTTAACAGAAATCCCGTTAAATTTGATTGTCGTGTTTTTTGGCGGCATCTTCATGATGATTAAACGAAGTGAAGACTGTTTCCAGGCGTAAGAAGTGAAATTTTTTGACTTTTTTTGGAAATTTTTCCTAAATCGCTCTTGCGTGAATTCAGAAAATGGCAATAATTGGGGAAAGGTTAAATAGTCAAAAACAAACGCGGATTTTTTTCCAAAATGTGAAGTTGATCGTATTTCAGAAAAACTTCGCCGGAAAAGATATTTCATACGGATCTGTGAGAGTTTTTGATGAACGGATTCCGCGAATTGGTTTGGGCAGGCGGGAGTTAGGGTAAATTTTGTGGCCGCGTTTTCATGAATTTTGGTGAAGACGTTCCGCGGCAGGCGGGATGAATTCTGGCGTGGTTAAGATAAAAAATTTCGAGAAAGCCTGATGAAATTTCGCGCCAGGGCGGAGTGTCCGATAAAGCAGAGTACGTAAATTTAAGATCTGGAAAAGAATGAAATCCACTAGTAAATCATTGGTCATTGTCGAGTCACCCGCTAAAGCGCGGACTATCCGGAAATTTTTAGGAGACAATTACGAAATTGAAGCCAGTATTGGGCACGTTCGTGATTTGCCACAGGGAACAAAAGAGATTCCCGAAAAATATCGGGATGAGGATTGGGCCTATCTTGGAGTTGACGTTGACCACGATTTTGAGCCTGTTTACGTTGTTTCAAAAGAAAAAAAGAAACAGGTAGACAAACTGAAATCACTCCTCAAAGAAGCTGACCAGCTGTATCTCGCGACGGATGAAGACCGCGAGGGAGAAGCGATCAGTTGGCATTTGTGCCAGGTTTTGAAGCCGAAGGTTCCGGTGAAGCGCCTGGTATTTCATGAAATTACGAAAAAAGCGATTCTGAATTCTCTGGATAATCCGAGAGAAATTAATGAATCTTTGGTACGCGCTCAGGAAACTCGCCGAATTCTCGACCGGCTTTTCGGATATGATGTTTCGCCGCTGCTTTGGCGGAAAGTTCGACCGAAGCTTTCGGCTGGCCGCGTTCAGAGCGTTGCGGTTCGTCTTATCGTGGATCGTGAACGCCAGCGCATGGCTTTCCGAAGCGCGACCTATTGGAATCTCATTGGGCTTTTTGAAACGAAGGACGCTCAGCAGTTTCAGGCTTCTTTGGAAGCGGTCAATGGAAGAAAAATTCCGACAAGCCGTGATTTTGATTCCAGCACGGGGGAGCTGAAGAATAAAGATTGCCTGCAGATGACGGAAACGGAAGTCCGTGAGCTTCTGGAGCGTCTGGAAAAAGTTGACGAGGCGGTCATTACCCGGGTTGAAAATAAAGACTTTACGCAGCGTCCGCCAGCACCTTTTACGACCAGCACTCTTCAGCAGGAAGCAAACCGGAAATACGGATTTACGGCACGCCGTACGATGACTGTTGCCCAGAGTCTTTACGAAAACGGATTTATTACGTATATGCGAACGGACTCGACGGCACTGTCTGACGAAGCGGTTAATGCCTCACGTGAATTGGTCGCGCAATGTTTTGGCAAAGAGTTTCTTCCGCCGCAGCCGCGAAAATACCAGACGAAAGTTAAAAATGCTCAGGAAGCGCACGAAGCCATTCGACCGGCTGGTACTTCATTCCGGATGCCGGACGAAGTTCGAGGCATGGTTTCCGCTGATGAATTCAAACTGTTTGACATGATTTGGAAAAGGACAATCGCGTGTCAGATGGTGGATGCGGTCGGTCAGAGAAAGACGATTGATTTACGTTTGGATAACGCGGATTTTTCAACATCCGGAAAAACGATTACTTTTCCAGGTTATCTTCGCGCGTATATTGAGGGAACAGACGAGATTGATGAGGCGGATGGTGAACGAATTCTGCCGCAGGTGGCTTTGGGTGATGAATTGAAATGCTGTGATTTGGATCCGAAAGTTCACACGACGCAGCCGCCGAACCGGTTTAGTGAAGCGGCTCTAACGCGAATGCTGGAGGAAAAGGGGATTGGGCGTCCGAGTACCTACGCTTCAATCATTGAGACGATTCTTGCCCGAAACTATGTTTTCAAGCGGGGAAATGTCCTGATTCCAACCTGGGTCGCTTTTGCTGTCTGCAAACTGCTGGAAACTCATCTTCCTGATTTGATTGATTATCAATTTACGGCGGAAATGGAAGATGATCTTGATGCGATTAGCCGTGGTGAGCGTGAGTGGGTAGATTATCTTCAGGAATTTTATTTCGGAGACGAAACGTCAGCGAAGGATGGCAATTCCGGGAAGAAGGATACTGTTCCCGGCTTGCGTCCGCTATTGGCAAATATGCTCGATAAAATTGACGCGAGAGAGATCAGTACGATTCCAATCGGGACTCCCAGGGATGGCGGTGAACCGCTTTGTGTTCGTGTCGGTCGATATGGACCATTTCTTGAACAGGGAGAAGCGAGGGCAAGTGTGCCGGAAACGATGGCCCCGGATGAACTAACGGTAGAGAAAGGGCTGGAACTTCTTCTGAACGCTCATCAGGGCGAGGAGCCGCTTGGTATGGATCCGGAAAGCGGAAAGCCGATTTATGTTAAGGTTGGCCGTTACGGACCGTATATTCAGTGCGGAGATTCAGAAGACGAGGAAAAACCTCGAAATGCTTCTCTTCTGAAAGGAATGGATCCGGCAGAGGTTGATTTGGAGACGGCAATTAAACTTCTTCAGCTGCCGCGGATTTTGGGCGTTCATCCGGATGACGGAGCGGAAATTATCGCGTCTAATGGACGATATGGACCGTATGTGAAGTGGAATGAAGAGACTCGTTCGCTTTCGGATGAGGTTTCGCCGATAGATGTTACGCTTGAGCAGGCACTTCAAATTTTGGCTCAGCCGAAAAGTCGTCGAGGGGCGGCAGGGGCCTCCAAAGCCGCTTCATCGAAAGAATCGGCAAAAGTATTGGGAGTTTCTGAGGTTACCGGAAAAGATGTGCGGCTTTTGGCGGGCAGGTTTGGACCCTACGTTACGGATGGAGCGACGAATGCCTCTTTACCCAAGACAATGAGTTCAGAATTGATTACGCTTGACGAGGCTTTGGAATTACTCGCGGTCAGGGCCGCAAAGGGGCCCGTGAAAAAGAAAGCGGCGAAGAAAGCCGTGAAGAAAGTGACTGAAAAAGCCGCTTCTGTCACCAAAAAAGTCACGAAAAAATCCGCTAAGAAAACAGTAAAAAAGACTGTTAAAAAGGCAGCGAAGAAAACCACGAAGAAAACCGCGAAGAAAGCTGTCAAAAAAACGGTAAAGAAGACTTCGGATTGACCGGAGAAAAGAGCGAGAAATTCCGCAGATAGTGGAATAAAATGAAAATTCGAGATTTTCTGGTGATTTCGGTGAAGGAGTTTTTTCATGGTCAATATCAAGCGGACTGTCGCTGTCGTTGGGGCCGGACTATCTGGTTTGGCAGCGGCAGTTCGGCTTCATGATCTTGCCAAAAATTGGGATAAAGAGACAGGCGGGAAGTTTCCGCTGGAAATTCACCTTTTTGAAGTTTCGGGGGTACTTGGCGGTCGTGCGTCATCCCGATTTTGTCCAGAGCGAAACGTTTGGCTTGACAATTCACAGCATGTGGCCATGAATTGCTGTCATGAACTGTTGGATTTTTTAAAACGGACGGAATTGCTTGAATACTGGAAACTTCAGCGAGAGATGACTTTTTGTGTTCGGAGACCGCCGTTTTCCGGGAAGAGTAATTTAAGGTTCATGCCTTTCCGTAATTCCCGATGGCTTCCCAGACCTCTTCACCTTTTGCCCGCTTTGTGTGGTTTAAAATTTTTGTCTCGATTGGAGCGTTTTGAGCTTTTAGGAATTTGTCAGCAGATTCGAAAGTCAAAACCTGCCGAGGGAATTTCTATTTCAGAATGGCTTGACGATCTTTTTTGTCCGGATCGAGTCATGAATCTTTTTTTCGAACCGGTGATTCTTTCGGCCTTTAGCGAGCAATTAGAAAATGTGTCGGCCAGAGCGGCGCAAAAGCTTTTTCAGGAGGTTTTTTTTTCTTCCAGAGACGGTTGGCACATTTGGATACCGCAGCGGCCTCTTCGCGAGATATTTGATACGGCATTAACTCTCGTCCTTGAAAAGATGGGAATTCACGTTCATCGTCGAACTTCCGTGAAACGAGTTCATGACGGGCGTTTGACTGTTAGTGATTCGGAAGCAGGGAGTTTGGCTGAATTTTCAGCGGACGCGGTCATTCTGGCGGTTCCCTGGTTTCAGGCGGGGAAGATTTTTCCTGAACTGGTTTCATGTCGGACGCTAAACCCGGATTTTTTTGAGCCGCGAACAATTACTTCAGTTCATTTTTGGTCAGATCGTGAGCTTTTTTCCTGTGCCAATCTCGTTCTTCCACAGGAAACGATTCAATGGATTTTTCGTCCGCCGTTTATTTTTGAGGAAAAAGGAATTTGTTATCAGGCACTTTTGAGTGATTCTGACCATTGTGCCGCCATTGACCCATCTGTTCTTGAACATTTGGTTCATGAGGAACTTAAAATGCTTTTTCCAGAAGCGAATTTCAGGGATTTTTTCGTAAGACGTTCCCCCGCCGCGGTTTTTTCATGCGGTACTCAGCTTGATGAAGGGCGTCCTACGTTTCTGACTCCGATTCCTTCTGTTTTTCTGGCAGGCGACTGGACCGCGACCGGTTTACCTGCCACGATGGAAAGCGCGGTTCGCAGCGGGCACATTGCGGCAGCGGAATCTTTTGAATTTTTGCAAAATTTGCCAGAAAGTACCAGGAATTTTGGCGGAAGCCCTTGACAAAATTTTGGAATCAGGTAAAATGTCAAAAAATGGATGAATGGCAGAGTGGTCGATTGCGGCGGTCTTGAAAACCGTTGACGTGAAAGCGTCCGGGGGTTCGAGTCCCTCTTCATCCGTTTGACTTTAAGCCTCGTGAAAAACGAGGCTTTTTTGTTTTTGGACAGGGAATGAATTGGAATCGAGCGCGGAGAATTGACCTGGATTTTCGGGGCATATTAAAATTAATCAAAATTCATCCGCTGAATAAATTTCAGGATTGCGGTGTTTCTGAAAGTTTAAATTTTTCCAGAAATTCGATTTCTGAAAGGACTTCGATCCCAAGTTCTTTTGCTTTCGTCAGTTTGCTGCCGGCCTCTTCTCCCGCGATTACGAAAGAGGTTTTAGCGGAAACGCTTGAGGCTGGTTTTCCTCCAAGCTGTTTAATGAAACCTTCGATTTCCTGCCGGGTGAAATGTTTCAGTTTTCCCGTTGCGACAATAGTTTGTCCCAAAAGAGGAAGGAACGCGTTTTCCTGGCTGGCGGAATTCGCAGCGGCTAATCGCCCATTTTCATCAATAAAATCCATCAAAACACCAGCTTCTTTTAATTCTTGAATCGTTTTTTCGCCTTCGTCAGAATGAAGGAAAGTGAAAACGCTCTCCGCAATCGTGTCTCCGATTCCGTCAATTAAGGCGATTTGTGCCTGCGAAGCGTTTTGAAGTGATTCCATTGAGAGGAATTTCATGGCAAGCAGTTCAGCGGTTTCTTTTCCCAAATGCGGAATGGAGAGTGCGTTAAGCAGTCGGGCTAAACCGCGCGTTTTACTTGATTTAATTTCCCGGCAGAGGTTTTCCACCATTTTCGCGCCAACACGAGCGAGTGAATTAATTTTTTCAGGAGTCAGGACATCTTCCAGGCGATAAAGATCCGCGTAAGAATTCAGAAATCCCTTTTCCATGAGCTGAGTGCCAAGTTTTGTGCCGAGTCCTTTAATGTTCATGGCATCTCGACTCCCGAAATAAAGAATCTTCTCGCTCCATCGGGCAGGACAGCGCGGGTTTGAGCATCGAATGTAAATTCCGCCGTCATCCTGAATCAGTTCCGAATCGCAAATGGGACATTTGGTTGGGAATTGATACTCCGGCAAGTCCTTTTCCCGGCGATGGATTTCACTTCGCACGATATGCGGAATAATTTTTCCAGCTTTTTCCACGACGACCCAATCTCCAACGCGAATGTCTTTTCTTCGGATTTCCGACGCATTGTGAAGCGAGGAACGCGAGACGGTGGTTCCGGCCAACAGAACAGGTTCAAGTTCTGCCACGGGAGTAATGACGCCTGTTTTGCCGACTTGCGTGAAAATATTCAGCAGGCGGGTTACCGCTTCATATTTCTGAAATTTTAAAGCAATTAACCATCGGGGAAATTTTGAAGTTTCACCCAAGATTTTTCGCTGGGTAAAATCGTCTACTTTTAATACGAATCCATCTGCCTCAAAATCCAGATTAAAGAGTGACTCGAGATTTTGTTCGCAATAGGCGATTGCAGCCTTTACGTCAGAAAAATGCTGAACATTCGGCGTAGGAGTCAGTCCCCAGGATTGGACCGCTTCCAAAAATTCCGTGTGGTTTTGGCAAGGGAGAGAATCCGTTTCCCCCACGCTGTGGCAAAACATTTTTAAAGGACGCTGGGCACAGATTTTTGGATCTTTCAGCAAAATACTTCCGGAGGCAGCGTTTCTTGGATTGGCATAAAATTCTTTTCCCAACGCCTTTTGACGTTCGTTGAGCAAACTTAATCCATGGTTTGTTAAGTAGACTTCACCGCGGATTTCAACTTCCTCAGGAATAGGATAACGCGGATCCGTGAATTTTAATTCAAGCGGGACATCGTGAATGGTCCGAATATTATGCGTGACGTCATTTCCTTTTTCTCCATCACCGCGCGTGACGGCCTGAACGAGTTTTCCGCGGCGGTAATGGAGCGATATGGCGACACCGTCAATTTTTAATTCCAGAACCCATCGAATTTGGCTTCTTTCAGGCAGTTTTTGATACGCGCTTTCCGCAAATTTCAGGACTCCCTCCGGTTCGTAGACATTTTCGATTGAGAGCATGACGATTTTGTGCCGAACCTCTTTTAAGGAATCAATGACGTTTCCGCCGACACGCCGCGCGGGACTGGATGATGAATCAATTTCAGGATGTTGAGCTTCAAGTTCTGAAAGTTCTTTCATTAGAGAATCGAATTCAGTGTCGGTAATTTCAGAAATAGATTCATCGTAGTAACGGTGATTGAAATAATTCAGAAGTTCGCGAAGAGCCATAATTCGCGGTACGTCTTCCAGAGGAAGTGAATGCGCGGAAAATGAAGAAACTTCCGCGCTTGAACGGTCCATGGCTGATGAAATTCGCGCTTCAGGAGATTGTTTTAAGTCAGAGTGTTCCTGAATTGGTTTGAAAGTTTTGGAGGGCAGATTACTTGAGTTTTCTGATTTTTCAGGTTCAATACGCGAATTGTCAAACATTAAAAATTGCTCCGACATGGAACATCTCCCAATTATTCAGACTGGTTAGAAATATTTTCTTTAAAGTACGTAAAAAACATAAAAAATTTTTTTTGATTTCGACATGGATTAAAGAAATTCTTAAATTTTTTTAATCAGCTCCGAAATTTCTTTCCGAACGGGTTAAGCGGAAGAAAACTATGGCCGATAAGAAACAAAAAGTGTCTATTTTGCAAAATAATGAATTCTTTAGCCAATAAAAAACCGCGTAAAAAGCGGTTTTGAGGATGCTTTTTGGAAAATTTTTCCTTTAAGCCCTAGACAAAAAAATTTTTTCTGCTATACTTTATTAACTAAATGATTTAGGTTTTTATTTCGTTAAGGGATAGTCATGAAAGAAATCAAATCAATCATTTTTTTAATGATTTTGGGACTTGTTTCATCCGCCACGTTGGTTTATGCCGCTAATACGGAACGGAGTAACGTTCCATCGTCACAGAATGCGGCAGCCCATAGCGCAGTTGCGTCCAAAGTTGAAGTGGCCAATCCGGCGGAAAAGGAAAAAGCCGTATCCTCTGCGCGGAATTTGACACGTCAGGAGATTCGCAGTATGCCGATTCTCGAACGTCCTAATCGTTTTGGACATATTTATGGCAATACGGTACGCCGTCGCCATGGTCTTTGATTCCTAATGTTTCAAACCCATTGAAAAATCCCGGCAGTTTTGGTCTTTGACTGAAACTGTCTTCTCCGGAAATCGATTTTTCGACAGTATCGGGGGCGACTGGATTCGACTGGGCAATTGAAGTGTGGGTTGCGCGCCGTGGTTTGTCAGCATGCCACGTTAAAAGCCGACAAAAAAATAAACGCCAAAAATAATAATATGGCTCTTGCCGCCTAAGAAGAGGCGACCGGGCATGAGTTTCCCTAACAGATGGAGGCTTAATGTCGCGTAATTAAAGTCTGTCTGGTTCTGATCCACTGGAGGTACGGTCAGGACGAGATTTTGTTCCTACCTGGCTCTCGATTCACCCTGTCGGTTGGGGGATGAGAGAGTGAGATTTAAATGAACCGAATACGCTCGTAGATGCTCACAGGGAGATGTCGCAGGACGCGGGTTCGATACCCGCCGCCTCCATTTTTATTCGCGTCGGATTTTCCGGCGCGTTTTTTTATCGACAGATGCTCTTCTTGAGCGTTTGGGATAAAATTGAATTTGAATAAAAACAGGCAGGAACCTTTGAATGCGTTCTGCCTGTTTTTATTTTTTGTTTCATACTTCGCGGACGATACCAAGCATGGAGAAAATCAGGTGAGTCGAAATTTGATTTTCTGGTATTCGGTAATGGAGGTGAAGCATTTTTCGGTAATCCATCATTTGAGGCCGATGGGACTTGACTTTTTCCTCCAAGACATCTGGATTACTAACCTTTCTTGTCGTTTTGTAGTCCATGCAGTCTGCCCAAAAAACCTGAAAATCATTTTGGAGAAGGATAAGACGATCCAAAGTTCCCAGCAAAAGTTCGGATTCCGTACGAATCGCAAGTTCTTTTTCCCGGTAAACTTCCCAGCGAATTTCATTGGGGTCACTTGGGTCTTTTCTTAAGGCGGTTCGCGGAATTTTTTCTTCGGCAAGAACACCTGATTTAATGACCTTGTCACGCAACATTGGAATATAGGAAGTCCAATGGAGAACACGTTCAATTTTCGGTGCTTTCAATGAATTATGGAAACTTTTCAGGAGGCGTTCAAGTCGCTCTTTGTTCAGGCCGTAAGGACGCGCGACGGCGATAAGTTCTTCATCGGAAGGAAGACTGTTCTCCATCCAGGCGATTTTTTCGTACCAACTGTGGAGAATTGTTCCATTAACCGTATTCTGCTGACTGAAATCCAGTTTTTTGCCAAGATCTACCATTCGGCGGTCTTCGATATTGGAAGGAGCGCGGCGTATCAGGTTTCGACTGGATTGAAGGTCACTTTTGAAAATAATGGGTTGAATCTGGTGCTGAATTTTCGGCTCCAGCTCTTTATGATTCGGAAAAATTGGAGAATTTTGTTTGGAACTTTCGATTTCATTTGGTATGTCCGCAAGCGTGATGGAATTCGTTTTTCCCGTCTTTAAAAACCACTCTGGATCTCCGTTACTGGCGAGGATGGTTTCTGGTTGCGAACATTCAGTTTCCGCCAAAGCAAGCGTCAAAAGTTGATAGACCTTATTCACGGAAGAAGTTTTTTTTTGGGGTGGTACAAAAAGGTACATCGCGTAAATCGCACGAGTCATTGCGACATAAAGAGTAGAAAAGGATTCACTGATTCGTTCCCGTTCATTAAGCTCCATTGCTTTAAGAAAAGGAGAATTTTCAGTAAAGAGGTGATGACGCAGATTCTGTTTAATCCACGGCATTACCAAAGTGATCGCCTGAAGAACATCATCCTGAGGATATCCGACGAGGAATTGGGGATTTTTATCTGTCAGAGGAAGGTCCAGCTCCGGAAGAACGACGGCATCAAACTGAAGTCCTTTTGAGCTGTGAATTGTCATTAGCATTACTGACGCGCCGGATGGGGCTTCCTGTTTATTTTGCTTGACCGCCTCGACGAAACTGGAAATTCTTTTCATTGAAAAATTTTGTTCGGTAGAAGCAGCCAGCTGAAGGAGTTGCTTAAGACGGCGTTTCTCTTCCGCGGAGGCATGAGGAGTTAAAAATTTCGCGTTTTCCTGCAAAAACACAGAAACGCCGAATGCTTGATATTTACGGCGAAGTTCCGCCAGGCATACTGATTTTTTCTGTTCCAGAGCTGCTCGTTCTTCGTCTGAAAGTTGCCGCAGATCTTTCCAGGCCAAGTCTGGGTAGTAATGTGCCAAAACTGAATTTCCGACATGAAACCACGCGAAAGTATTGTCTGGAAAGTCCATTAAAGTTAAAAGCGAAAGAATGAGCCGGACAGAATTGGAGTTTGCCAGGTTTGTTTTTCCTTCTTCACTGACCGGAACGCCAAGTTGACGAAGAAATTCAGCCAGTTGGGGGATTTTCTTATTCTTACGGAATAAAACTCCAATTTGATGAACATTGCCCAACTTTCTGTAAAGCTCGGCGATACGTTGGGCAACCCAGCGAAGCTGAACGTCATCAGAGTCTAAAACTTCATCCTCGCTTTCCGAGTCATGGTTCGCGCTGTTTGAAGAATCTTTCGCGTTTTTTTCCGGCATGACTGAAATTTCCCAGTAACCGGGATAATTTTGGGATTTTGGTGAAGCTTTGTGTTCTTCGTAAGCCCATTTATCCCAAGCCTCAAGAGCCGTTTTGTCAAGGTAATTTCGGACTGGAGAGACAGGAGCCTGGGCCGCGTCCTGGTTTGCTGGATTGGAAGCTGGATTTTTGACGGGGTCCAGGAAGAAACGGTTAACGCAGTCAATAATTTCCGGAGCGCTGCGCCAGCTCACGTTACTGTTTTCATGTTCAATTCCTTTCAAATTTTTTTCAATCGCATCGAAGATTTCAGGCCGCCCGTTTCGCCAGCGGTAGATTGCCTGTTTAACGTCTCCCACGCAGAAAAAAGAGCACCCGTCTTTTTGCGTGCAGTGTTTTCCGAATGGCTGAAAAATATGCCACTGATCAATCGAGGTATCTTGAAATTCATCCAGGAGAAGATGATTTATGGACATATTCATTCTCCAGGACAGAGATTGAAGATTTCCATTAAGTTTTTCAATGTATTTGGCGACATAACAGGTTACGTCTTCGAATGAAAAACCATTGGCCTGGATTTTATTTTTATCATAAATGGAAGAAAAACGACTTATTAACTCATGAACGGCATTGGTTTGTTCCTTAATTAACCCAAAGTAAACCATCACGGCGTGTTTGGCAAGTTTAATGATTGCTTCACAGACTTCCGGAGGCTCAACGACAGCTTTTTTAAATTTAAAAATCCCATCCTTCGCGTCTAAAGCGTTTTTAAAAAGTGTTTTATCGAGTAAACCGTACCAGTCATTTGCCTGAATCTTGGGAATGATTTCTCGAATTTTTTCATCCAACGAAGGTTTCATATTTCCCTGAAAGAGGGCAGAATCCAAAACAGCTAAAATATTTGAGATGTCTTCTTCCGTTAAATAGCCGTGGAGGGGAATTTTTTGGATCTCTTCCCACGCTTCAATGTTCGTTTTTCTTTTGAGAGAATAAAGATCCGTCATTTGATTAAAGATTTCAGACGCGAGATCGCTTTGTGTTTCTCCTTTCCAGAGCTGACGGAGAAGAGTTGGTGTGTTTTGGGGGTTAAGAGCAAGTGTACGCTGGAGGGCGTCCCAGCGAAGAGAATTTTCCGCGAAATTGTCGAGAATCTTCCAACCCGGTTTAAACCCCAGTTCATACGGAAAACATTGAGCGATTCGATTGAAAAAACTATCCAGTGAACAGGCACGAATCTGATTCATTCCCTTCACAAGACGGCGCAGGATATCCTTCATTTCATCAGAAGAAATGTTTCGCCCCACATTTTGAGAGAGTTCCCCTCTCAAACCATTATCCAGGCAAGCCTGGGCAGCCATAAGAAGAATTCGATTCAGAATTTCTCCTGTTGCCTTGTTCGTGAAAGTAGAGGCGAGAATCGTCGGAATCGGTACTCCGCTGGCAATCAGTTCTAGATAGCGGAGACTGAGTTTTCTGGTTTTGCCGGATCCGGCGGAGGCACGAATTAGGAGGTTGCGTTTCATTTGGAATTAAGGAGTAAATACTGGGGTTAAAATATGGATGAGCAGGCGGATTGGGTGATTAAGGCTGAATTTTCTATTCTTTCTTCCATTCTTTACGGTCAAGAGTACTTCCGGAATCCCAGTCTCGAATTTCACTAACGAGTTTTCCTGGCGTAACCGTCAAAAGAAGGAAATTGTCAATACTTTCAAAAAATTTGTTATGCGGATCCGGATAACGGTCGCCGCGTCCGTAATTCGAGGTATTAAAATAAGTCATTCCGTCTGGAGTTTCAGCTCGTTCCGCGTAGTGACCAAAACCGGCGATCATGACCGTGCCGCGCGCGAACATTTTGTGCCATTCACCGTTTTCTTTGTTTCGTGCTCCGGCACATTGGGCATTCTGGAAGGTGATGAGAAAATTCTCTTCGCACTGACTAATCTGGTCAAACCAGTGAAATTGCTCCGAATTTTTTTGCCATGGATGGCATGTTTCAAGCGATGTGCCAAAGTCACTCAGATGATTCAGGTCCAAAGCCGCGATACGAAGTGAGAGCGGTTTCCAATCAATGAACCAGCGCCAGTGATCCATCGGATTTTCTCCGGGAAGATCAAAGAAATGGCAGTAAGCGGTACCCTGCGTATCGTAGGAAAGTGAAGGACCGGGAACTCTTTCGCCGCGAGGAGCAATTTCCCGATCATGATTTCCAAGTGTCGGCATCAGAATCGTTGAGGCGAATAGTTTTTGGTTATTTTTTACCAGCTTCAAAAACGGATTAAGATTAAGGGCTGCCTTTTCTTTTGGCATTCCCTTTACCCAAAGGCAGGGCACGAGATCACCCGTCAAAAGAATGATGTGCGGCTCCAGATGAGAGACATTTTTGGTAATTGGTTTTTGCTGGATATTGCCAATGAAAGCCAAACGTAACTCTTTTTCGGAAAGTGTTTTGAATGAATGAACTTCTGAACGAAAGAGAGTTCCATCTTTCGTAACTGTTTCCACCCGGTAAAAACAGCGTGAATCTGCGCCAATTTTTTCCATGACGGGAACGCGAACGTGATGCAGACCAGGAAACCTGGGATCCGATTGAGAAGAAGAGACCTTGATTGGGCATTCTTCGTCTTTTCCGAAATAAACAAAATCGGTTCCGTTTTCAGGAGTCTGCCATGAAATAGAAACCGTTTGAGAGTTTTCCTGGTCAATTGAGATCCAGAGAAGGTCAATTGTTTCCGCGGCCAGAAGCGAATAATTGGAACTGATTCCGAAGAAACAGAGCACGATTGGGCAGGATATGGCGGATAAATATTTCAAAAAACACATGGTCCGTTTCCTTTTTTTGAAAGGCCTCCCCTCTATTGGGAGCTTTGCCGGGAAGAGAGAAAAGACTTCTCCGTAAATGAGTACGGCGAAAATCGTACTTTTCCAGTATACCGCAGAATGAATGGAAAATCAAGAGTTTAAAATCAAAAAAAGGAAAATTTCTCCAGAAAAAGAAATTTTCAAAAAGGGTATTAAGGACCTTGCCAGCACATGAAACTAAAACCGTAAAAATAAAATTTCATGCCAAAAAACGCTTGGGTTAAACTCAATCCGGTTTCAAAGCGATTCAATATTAAATTTCACTGAATGTTTTTAGGAACTCTTGGATTGATTCTGATTTTAATTCCCAATCAAGAGGAAAAATGGAATTTCCCAGGATTATTTCTATTCGTTTTTTGGCTTTTTGGAACTTTGTTTTTCGCCGTGACGCGCGGTTTTCTCAAAATCCGAAAATCCTGCAATTATTTTCCGCAATAGTCAATAGCTCGCGCAATTTCACTCTTCAGGTCTGGTCTTCGAATAATTCGGTCAATGTATCCGTGCTGAAGCAAAAACTCACTGGTCTGAAATCCTTCAGGCAACTCCAGCTGGACCGTGGATTTGATGGTTCTCGGACCGGCAAAACCAATGAGAGCTTTAGGTTCCGCGAAGGTGACATCCCCCAATGAGGCGAAACTTGCCGCGACCCCGCCCATGGTAGGATTCGTGAGTACGGAAATGAAGAGTTCACCGGCAGAGTCATGACGCGCCAGCGCAGCCGAGATTTTCGCCATCTGCATTAAGGATACGATTCCTTCCTGCATACGGGCACCGCCTCCAGTTCCACTGACGATAATAACCGGAAGGCGCATTTCGGTTCCACGCTCAACCGCGCGCGTGAGCTTTTCGCCGACGACGCTTCCCATGCTTCCCATCATGAAATTACTGTCAGTAACAGCAAAAACGACACGCCGGGCACGAATCATCCCCGTTCCCGTGATGACGGCATCTTTTAGCTGATTGCGCTTTTGTTCCGCTTCCAGACGTTCCGCGTAGGATTTTTTATCCACAAAACGCAAAAAGTCAGTCGAATGCATTTCAGCATCCCATTCCTCAAAAGTTCCATCGTCAATCAGCTGGGCAATTCGTTTTCTGGCAGAAATCGACCAATGATAGTCGCATTCCGGGCAGATTCCCAGATTTTCATCAATTTCTTTCCGAAAAACGGTCGCCTGACATCCGGGACAACGAACCCAAAGCCCTTCAGGAACTCCACGTTTGGGACGATTGGTTTGTTGCTGCCATTGAGTCAAATTGGAATCGGTTTCAGCCATGCTTTTCCCCTGTTGATTTACCAAACAAAAAAATTCTGCTATCGTTAATTATAGTTGGTTTCCCAGAAAAATCAAGCGGGGGAGGAATGAATTTTACCTTTTTAAGTAATGTTTAAGAATCATTCAAAGGGTAAAAAGTTAAAATCTTCAAAATCGGGATATTGCTCATAGTTTGATAGGCGTGTCAGTATTTAAGCAAATTCCGTTGAGTCGCATATTTTAAAATAAGCGCGATAAAAAGGATATTTAGATTCCTAATTCAAAAGAATTTTGAAATTTTAGGATCCATTTCTCAGATTCTTTCCATCATGTCAGCCAATCTTTCCAGTCGCTCCACCAGTCTTGTGGAACATTTGACGGGGTGCTGCTGAAGGAAAATGTAGTTGAGCCATCGAATGGCAGTAGTGAGAATGGTGCTTTTCCTAAAGACCTGAATCGCGGCCAGTTCGTCGGCGGAAAATGGACGGACTGATTGATAGGCATTCAATCCAAGCAGCCACTGTTTGGGGCGGGATTCCGTCAGCGCGCAAAGCATTTTGGCGGTATCTGTTGCCGCATTGTCAACGCAAAGGGAACCGAAGTCAATGAAACCGTTGAAATGGCTTTTTTCGAAAAAGAGGTGAGCTGGATGAATATCGTGAAAGCATGGCTGAAGACGAAATGATTTGTTCGTCATGTTCACGACCTGAGCGAGAACGGGACGCCGAAGCGTACGAATGGCGGAAAGCATCCGTAAGGCGGCGTTTTGGAGACGGGATTGAACTCGAACGGCAGTTGGGTAAGAAATCGTGACGGTGTTCCCCATCTGCCATCCATCGACACCCGCAGGCCCATCTGAATCGGAAAGGTCAGAGATAAAAAGAACTTTCTGAATTTCGGGGTCTTTTGCGGAATTAATGTTTCCAGGAAATTGTGAAGGCAGAAAATCCGCGTAAAGATTTTTAGTGTTTATTGAGGGGACTGCCTGCGAGAAGCCGGAACCGTGAACGAAATCCGAGATTCTCGCGAGTTGGGAATCCGTCCACCTTAATAGGGTTTTCTCGTGTTCAAGAAACGCGGGCGACAGACCGGCGTTGCTTTGGATTGGAAAAGTTTCCGTCGCGAGATGAAATTCAGCCAAAGCTGTCATCGCGTTAATCAAGCGTTCGCTGGAAGGATTTTGACGGAAATCAGCCTTTCCGTTCATCCATGGCTCAAGCTGCCAGAAGTACTCTCCATCAGAAACGTAACTCATTCCTTCCAGCGTATTAACCGGCATGGGGAATTTGTTGAAACCTTCTTCCTGCGTATGCCACTGAACCGCGTGGATAAACTGGAGACGTTCAAGAGTGGGGTATTTAGGTGCCCATCGGCGCAGACAGAAGGTTCTGTTCCGACCGTGAATTTTCCAGAAAGCCGCCCCACTGAACCCTCCCGCGCTTCCCAGGGATTCTGTGCCGAGAGCGACGTAATCGTCGTGGTAACTGCACAAAATATCGAGATGGCGGCGAAGTTTACTCATTAGGATTACTTTCTTCCAGAACGAAAAGGTTCTGCTTCAAATTTTACGAGTTAAAGGTAACAGGTCGGAAAATCCCGACAAAGCGAAAGGAAAGCTTCAAAAGAGAATTTCCGAAGTATGGAAAACACTGAAATTTAAGCACTTTCAACCTGTTTAGGCTTTGCGTTTTTCTTGAAATTCAATGTTTCCTGAATGGTATTTTCATCGTCATTTTTTAGGAAAAATCTTTTGCGCAGGATCCGTGTTGCCAAAAATTCATTTAATCGCTAGATTTTATCAATTTCAGCAAAACGGCAGGAAAATTTTTTATTTTTCTTTCTTTTTTGCTAAATCTTCCAGAAGGATGTCTTTCTGAAAAGTCTTATTTTCACGTGCGATCGTGAGTTTGATCAAGTCTCCCTCAAAATATCGAACTGTTTCTCTTCGAAAATCGGTTCCAGTGGAAATAGGGACGTTGTTCACGTGAGTAACCAGATCCTCCGGGCGGAGTCCAGCTTTGTCGGCGATTGAATTTGCTTCGACGTGCAAAATTCGAGGTTCGGCGAGAAACGCCGCGGGATTCGTGAAAACGATACCCAATTTTGGGGCAGGGCGCAATTCTGGTTGGCGTTTCATGCGCTCAAGCAGTGCGAAAAGGTCTTCCAGGGGAATGGCGAAACCGATTCCGGAATCGTAGAGTTCCGTTCCAGTCATTAGTTTGTTTTCGCCCATTCCGAAGGGAGTGAGAATTCCAATGACGCTTCCGTCAAGATCCACGACTGGGCCTCCGTAATTATTTGGCGAGACATGCGCGTTAATCTGGACGGCAGTTCCCCGATGCCGGTTTTTGCCGCTGACGATACCGGTCGCGATACTTGGCGTTTCAGAGGAGAGAACCTTTCCGAAAGCGGCAATTTTTTGTCCGACACGCATATTCTGAATGTTAGCGGCGGAAGGAATTTGGAAATTTTTTGATATTTCTGAAAAATCTTGTGGAACTTCAATTTTTAAGAGCACTATTTTTCGGATGAAATCAGTACTTACTATTCGGGCAGGAAGTCGCTTTCCCGTGTTTGTCACGGCAATGATTACGTCGGGCTGGTGGGCAAACGCCGCTGCAGTGGAAAAAATGAATCCTTCCGTGTCAATCATCAGACCGGTAGTTTCCAGAATCGCGTTAACTCCATCTGTTTTTTCTGTGCCGCCGGTTGTCTCCAGGCGAACCAGCGCTGGGGCGATTTGGGAACGGAGTGAAAGCCAAACATTTTGGATTTCGTTTGGGGTTGGAATTTGAGGAAGAGGGGAGGAATCAGGGGATGCAGGCTGTGCTTCCGCGGAAGAAACGGATTTTATTCCAGAATCAGATGTTCCGGAATCCGAAATCGCGCTAAGGGTAAATTGGGTGTTTTCCTGTGTTTGGGAAGTCGAGACGGAAACGTTCTGCTTGCGCGATTCCTGAGGTGGAATTTGGGAATTGAAGTCCTCTGCGGATAAAAATGAAGCCATGGAGATCGAGAGCGAAGCAAACGTCATCTGGTTTAAGAAATGTTTGACAGGCTGTTTCATTTGAAGCTCCTTGCGGGATAGGTCTTTGATCTCCTTAACATTTCATGGTATCGTCAAAAAAAGAGTCAAAAGAGATTCGTTCCTGATAATTTCCAAAACTCCGAGAAAAACGGTATTTGAGCAAGAAGACGGAAATGAGGAAAAATCAGGTGAGACGGAAAATAGCGAAACAAATTCCTTTTGGCCCCCTTGACAGACTTTTGGCAATTCTTAAAATTAGTAAAAGGAGTATTTGAGAATTGGAAAAGGAGTTATTTATGGGACTAATTCATCAGCCGGAACCGGTTTTGCCATTGACAGCGGTTTTTACTCATTACCCGGAAGCGATTGAATGGGCAAAAGAAAAGATCGAGTCTCATTGGGGAAAAATCGTTCTTTCGAGTGAGGCGTTTCCCTTTGAGCAGACGCGGTATTACGATTCGACGATGGGGCCGCATTTGAAAAAGATTTTTTTCGCGATGTCTCCGCTGATGGATCCGGCCAGACTGTCTGAGATGAAGAATCAGTCCAATCTTTGGGAAGAGGAGTATTCCGCCCAATTTCCCAAATCGGAAGTGCGACCGCTGAATATTGATCCAGGCTATGTTGATTTAGGGAAGCTGGTTCTTGCTTCGTCTAAAGATTTTTATCATCGGATTTACCTTGGGAGCGGAATCTACGCGGAGATTACTCTTTCATTTACGAAGGGGAGATGGACCGCTTTCCCGTGGACTTTTCCGGACTATCGGGAAGAAACCTACCATCCGTTTTTTATGCAGTGCCGAGATCTGATTTTTCAGGCCCGTAAAAAATCGAAGTAATCGCGCGGCAAATTCGGCGTGCGATTCGGCGATTGGGGAAACTGACCTTGCGGGAAAAGGCAAAATATGCTAAAATTCCAAAATTGTCGGTCTTTTGGCTAAATTCAGAAGTTTTTGATCGGCAATCCGGATTTTGAATCGGCAAGTTAAATACTGAGAGATACTTGCCTTTTTTGAAATTTTTAATCGCGTTTCAGAAAGTTCCTGCATGATTCGAATGTTCATTTTGAAAGTTTTGATATGCCTCGCTTTAGGGACCCTCTTTAGTGGTTTTTCTGGAGTCTGGGCACAGGAAGCCGTTACTGAGAAGCGATTGCCGCAGATGATCAGAGGTAATTTTGGTCATTTTTTGGATTGCGAGAAACGATTCAGCACGGAATCAAAAAATACTCTTCCAGAAGGCGTTACCCCGCAGCAGCTGGTCAACGGATTCACGAAAGCTTGCCAGATTATTGATTCAATCCTATCCGAAATTGAGACACTCCAGGAAGAGCTTCGGGTTTTAAATCAGCATTTTGCGGAGTTGCGTAAAGAGGAAAACGTAAATTCCGAAGAAAGCGAGGCGGAAAACAAGGCTTTTCAGGATTCTGACTCACGGGTTGAACGTGGAGTATTGAGTGAGTCTGAGGAGTTCGCGGGTTCGGCTGGCGCTTCCTTGAACGGGAGAACCGCCGCGGAGATCGCGTCGCGAATTGGGCAGATCCAGGATCGGCTGGTTCAGCAGGAACTGCTTATTCGGAGTTTGTGCGTTCAGACGCAGGAATGGATTGCGCCGGTCTGGAATTTGGCTCCGCGACAGCCGGAAGTTTTACGCTATATGCTGTTTCTTTTGGCGTGTGCCATGGATTTGGATCAGTATGAATCAGCTTATGTGCTTTCGCGCGAGTTGATGGCTCAGAATATTTACGAGCGGGAACCGGTTCTTTACGAAATGGCGGGCATTTCTGCTTTTATGGTGGGTAAACTTGATGTCGCGCAGTTTTGTTTCACGGAAGCCCAGAAACGAGGAACGCTTACTTCCGCGGCGGTTCAGTGCCAGGAGCTAATTCCGTACTATGCGCAGGCATGGAAAACGGAGCTTGCGTTTCAGGAAAGGTCGGAGGTCAAGGGAGAGCTTCCAAAAGTACTTTTGGAAACTTCCAAAGGGAATGTTGAAATAGAGCTGTTTGAGAATTTATTTCCGGAGACATCTGCCGCTTTTGTTGAATTGGTAAAGAGCGGTTTTTATGATGGAAGAGTTTTTTCAATGGTGATTTCCGGGAAATTTGCCCGTCTTGGAAATGTGAAAGAAGGAGGCATTTCCTCCTCCGGTGATTCTCAGCGCGCGGATGAAAGTCTCAAGGCTTTGGCCGTTGCTGATGATGGTGCCGGTGCCTGTTCACGGTATCATTTGCGTGGTTCAGTCGTTCTGGTTCCTGGAAAGGAAGGAGGGATGGGGCAATTTGAAATTTTATTGTCTCCCGCGCCTCAAAGAGATGGGAAATCTTTTGTCTTGGGGCGAGTTACGAAAGGGATGGATGTCGTTTCATCCTTTACCCGTTCTGATGGTAAATCAGTGGGGAAAATGTTGCCAGGAGATGAACCGGATCGTATTTTTTCGGCAAAAGTGCTCAATCGGTAAAATGAATCCTTGATTGGCAGGGATAATTTACCGGCGAATTGAGCCAGTAAAGGTTTCTGTGGGAGACGGATTCCTGTTCGTATTCGCAAATGATTTATTTGCAAATTTGATTGGTTTCATTTCGCGATAGATTAATATGGATGAATTGATTGAACTGAACCGGGTTAATTCAGGAATTTTCCCGCTTTTAAGTTGGTTTGAGCAATTCAGGTTAAAATTAAAAAACCAGAAAGGTTGGATCATGAGAAAATTCCTTCAAATTACCGCGTTTCTTCCGTGTGTTTTGGCCGGAGGAATGCTTTTTGCGCAGGCTGGGGTTTCCGCGCCTGCCGCAATGTCTTCAGCTCCGGCAGCCGCTCCGGCGGAGACTGTCAATTCTTCGATGATTTCAGATTTTCAGGCAAAGTTTGACGCGTATAAAGCGTCGGCGGCTAAAATTCAGAAACTCCAGGAAGAATTTGAGGAAGCGGGAAAGAAGCAGGATCATGCCCGGATTCGTGAAATTCAGGCAGCTGCTCCGGCACTTCTTAAGGAAGCGGAGCAGACGTTCATGGCCGCGGTTCCGGTAGCGTTGAACGCGTACGCCAATTCTGACGGGAAAAACGCGGAGCTGAATCAGTTCATGCTTACTTATGCCAATTATCTTCTTACGCAGGATAATTACGATGAGGCGTATCGGATGTTCACGGCATTTTTGAGCAAGGGAATGCATAAATCACACCCGGAAATCTTTGAAATGGCTGGTGTTTCCGCTTTCGGAGCTAATCGTTTCAATGCGGCGCTGAAATGCTTTGATTACGCGAAGCAGACCGGAGCACAGCTTTCTCGCCAGGCGCAGAGTTATGCCGATTCGATTAAAAATTACTACGTTGAAGCTTGGGGAGATGAGATGGCTCTTCGTCAGAAAGAAGCGCAGGCCGACAATCTTCCGCGAGTTTTGATTCGTACGTCGGTTGGTGATATGGTGGTTGAGCTTTTTGAAAACGAAGCACCGAACACTGTGAAAAACTTCGTGACGCTCGTCGAATCCGGTTTTTACTCCAATCTTCCATTCCACCGTGTTTTGGCAGGTTTCATGGCTCAGGGCGGCTGTCCCAAGGGAGACGGTACCGGAGGTCCCGGATATACTGTGCCGGAAGAATATTCCAAAGATAACGCCAGAAAGCATTTTCGCGGTTCATTGGCAATGGCTCGTTCCATGGATCCGAATTCCGCCGGTTCCCAGTTCTACATTACGTTTTTGCCGAATCAGTCTCTTGATGCGAACTATACGGTGTTTGGCCGCGTGATTGACGGGATGGGAGTGCTTTCAAAAATTGAGCGTATTGATCCTCAGAATCCTTATCCGGGACAAAATCCTTCAAAAATTCTTGAGATGAAGGTCATTCGTAAGCAGAATCACGATTACAGTAACTTCACAAAAGGTCCTGATAAATAATTGATATTGGGTATTTAAAGGATACATTTCGGGGAACGATGAAAATTGTTCCCCGTTTTGATTGAATGGAGTTTTTTATGCATGAAGAAAACGCGGAGTATCGAAAAATTGAATGTACCATGTGCGGCTGGGAAACACTTCTGGATTTCAGCGGGGTTTTTGAGTGGCTCGTGAAGTTTGGGATTCTCAAACCAAATCATGATATTGGAGATGATTTGGTTTACGAGCTGTTTCACGGCATGGCGGAACGTTATCAGTGTCCGGATTGCGCGTCGCCCAAACTTGAACTTTCGGTGGTTCTGGATGATTTTTCGGATGTCGAGGCGCAGCGTTGCCGCGGCTGCGAAATGGTCATTCCGCGGGAACGGCTTGAAGTCGTGCCGGGGACGAAGTATTGCGTTTTCTGCCAGGAAAAACTTGACAAAGGGCAGCCTCTTCCCATTCAGGCGGAATACTGTCCAGTTTGCGGAAAGAAGATGGAGCTGATTCGGGACCATGAATCACGTCATGGCGATTTTAAGTGGGTATGCTTAAGTGATCCTCCCTGCCGCTATCGGAAGAAATGAGTGAAACGCCGAAGTAACGCGGACGGGGATAATTTTCGAATCAGAGAGATGGAAAAGGCTTGGAAAGAGTGAGAAAAGTAAATGTTTGTGAAATTTCATGGAATAAAATTGGTGAGAAAGAGAAAAAAGATTTCAGAAAATCCCTATTGATTCTTTTAATAAAATCGGCTATACTTCATTCGTTTAATTTAAGATTACTGCTTTTGGCGGTAATTTGTCATGAAAATAAAAAGTTCTGTGTTTTCACGAACAGAATTCTGCGGAATATCCGCGCATGAATCAGGAGTTTTTCCATGAATCAGAAAGTAAAATCGAATCTTCAAAACCTTGGATTGGGTATTTGCCTTACGCTGGGCCTTTCCATCTCGGGCAATCTTTATGCTCAGGATGCTCCGAAATCAGTACCTGCTCCCGCGGTTTCTTCCGCCAGAACCGTTCTTCAGGTTCTCGCTAACGTAAACAATGAGGAAATTGGCCGTCAGAAGGTCATTGATGCCTGTCTTGAGGACTATGGCCAGCAGGTTTTGGCGTCGCTTGTTACCCGTTTTGTTTTGAATAACGCGTGCGCGGAAGCAGGGGTTTCGGTTACGGATGAGGAAATTCTTGCTGAAATTGACGCGACCGCCAGAAAATTCTCAATCGCGAAAGATCAGTTTTTAAAGCTGCTTCAGGAAGAGCGCGGAGTTTCGCCGAAGGTTTACGCGGACGAAGTCGTGCGGCCGACGATAGCTTTGCGAAAACTCGCGGGAGAAGCCGTCAAGGTAACCGAGACGGATATTCAGCTTGAGTATGAGCGAAACTACGGTGAGGCTGTCAAAGTGCGCATGATTTCCGTAAAGACGAAAGAAGAAGCGGAAAAAATTCGCGCGGAACTTGAAAAGGACGTGACGCAGTTCGCGGCACTCGCGCAGAAACATTCCACGGACAGCTATACCGCGGCATTAGGGGGTGTCGTTCCGCCTCTTCGACGGCACACCAATAATGAGGAAATTGAAAAAGTCGTTTTTTCAATGAAAGCGGGTGATTTAAGTCAGCCTGTTCCGCTTGCGGAGCAATTTTTGATTCTTTTGTGCGAAGAGCGGATCCCGGCCAGCGCGAAGCTGGAATAGGTTAAGGGGGAACTTGAGGCAATCGTTAAACAGCGTAAAGAGCGTGAAGTGTCCCGAGATTTCATGCAGAAACTCTATGAAAAAGCCAAAATCGAGGTTTTTTACGGCGACAGAGCGAAAATGGATCGTCGACCGGGAGCTGCCGCGGAAGTGGATGGGAAAATCATCAGTATTGCCGTTTTGGGTGATGAGTGTCTCTCGCAATACGGGAAAGAAGCACTGACGGGAGTCATTAACCGAACGCTCATTGAGCAGGAGCTGAAAAAGAGAAAGATTGAAATTACGGACGCGGATCTTCAGGCTAAAATGGCTGAAGAAGCTGAAATGAATTTTCCGACCGGAAAAGACGGCAAGGCGGATGTCCAGGGGTGGCTCAAGAGCGTAACGGCAAAATACGGCGTTACGGAAGAGCGTTATGTTCGGGACGCGATTTGGCCCTCCGTTGCCCTTGAAAAACTCGCGGCTGGACGTTTTGAGGTGACGGAAGAAGATCTTCAGCGTGGTTACGAAGCCAACTATGGTAAAAAAGTTCGTTGCCGCGCGATCGTCATGAACGATATGCGTACCGCGCAGCGTGTTTGGGGAGAAGCGAGAAAGAGCGGAACGGAAGAAGGTTTTGCCGAGCTGGCGAGAAAGTATTCTGTTGAGGCAACCAGCCGCGAAAATGGCGGTGAAATTCCGCCGATTGGAAAGTACTCCGGACAGCCGGAACTGGAAAGCGCCGCTTACTCACTGAAAGAAGGTGAACTTTCCGGAATCATTCAGGTTCAGAATGTCTGCATTATTCTTTTGTGCACCGGATTTACCGAACCGGTCGGCATTACTTTCGATGAGGCGAAAGAGCTGATTCGAAAGGATGTCTCCTTCAAGAAAATGCAGATGGCGATCGCGGAAGTTTTTGAGGAGATTAATGACCGGGCTTCAATCGAGAATTATCTTGAAGGAACGGTAAAGAGTCCCAAAGAGGCTTTGAATATCGAAAATCCGGAGTCATCGCTTCAGGAGTTTGATCCTGCTAAAAAATAGTTCTTTTTCATGAAATAATTGAAAACGGAAATTCGTTCTGTCAAATCGCGAATTTCCGTTTTTTCATTGGGGGTATTGAGTTTCTGGAGGTTTTCTTAAATAGTTCCGGTTGCTCTTTTTAAACGGAAGCTGGCGATAATCGCATCGCATAGCGCATTGCAGAAATTGACGTCAGCCCGCGTTTTAAGCGAAACGGCCTGAAGATAATCCGTGTGCGGTGAAACGCCTTCATTAAATTGATTACGCACGATTTCAAGATTTCGCGTTGCCTGTTCGACTGATTTTCTCGCGACTTCCAGCCTGTTTCGGGCTTCCCGTTCATTCAGCCAGGTTTGCCGTACCTGAAGTTCAATTCCGGATCGGGCTTCATCTCTCATTCGATTCAGAGCCGTCGTTTGATGATTGGCGGCTTTCTGTTTAGCGCGGCTTACGCCGCCGTCAATTGGAGTCCAGACCATGCAGACGGAAGCGGAGGCTACGTCATTCGTTGACAAATTATCGTTCTCGAAGTAAGTGTACCCGCCAGCTACGGCCATATTCGGAAGCCGCTCTGAACGATATTCACGCGACTTGGCACACGCTTCCGCAGCTTGCGCGGCAAGAGCTTTAAGCTCGGGGCGATTTTCAAGGGCCAGCTGAGTTTGAATCTCAATCGGGCCGGAAAGAGGAGGTATTTTTAACGATTCAAGTGCCACTGGCGCATGAAGCGGGCGTGCCAGAAATCGGTTATACGCGGATTTCGCGAGGTCAAATCCCTGTTGGGCCTGAAGAATCTGCTGGTCGATTTCAGCTTTGGAAACCTGCGCCGCCAAATAAATATTTTCTGTGATTATTCCTTTTTGGACCATTTGCTCCGTATTTTGAACATGAATTCTTAGTTCCTCCTGAGTGGATTTGAGAATTTGAGTGATTCGATTCATTCGGAGTACCAGGAGATAGTTTTCGGCAACTCCCATTTTCAAATCAAGAATGTCGATTTTAGTGTTTTGGCGCGCGGCCTCTGCTCTTGCTTCTGCCTGTTCGATAAGACTCGTGATTTTTCCACCAGTAAAAATGGGTAAAATTGCTTGAGTCGTGGAGACCGCGAAACTTTCATTACTCAACGGTGATGAGACGGAGGAGGGAATGGCTCCCATTAAAGCTCCGCCGAGGGCCGGATCCGCTTGTGCCAGACCGCCCAGAGAGGATTTCAGACCGGAAAGGTCCATCTCATATCGTGGAGCTTCCGAGAGCATAGTATACGCGGTCGCGTTTGTGATGCGAGGCATTCGGGCCGCTTGAGCCGCTTCCATGCCTGCCGAAGCTGCCGCTGCCGCCGCCTGGCGGGCTTTGAGTTGATTGTTTTCACGAATCGCAATTTCCCATGCTTCGTCGAGAGTTTCCGCAAAACACCAAACCGCTCCTGCCCCAATCATCCAAAATACGATGAGCGGAAAAAACAGTTTACTACTCGTTTGGGATATCTGATTTTTCAGATTTCGTTTTCGGTATATCATGTTTTGCTCCAAAAGAAATTGGATACGAAAAGATTTCATTCATGATCTTTATCGGCTGTTAGATTTGTTAATATGAGAAAATCCGTAAAAATCATTAGATTTTATCTATTTTAAATTGTTGAATTTGAAAATAGCATTTTTAGAAAGTTTTTAAGTTTCAGAATGAATCGTTTTGGGGAAAACTCACTAAAAAACAGAATGGCAGATTGGAAATTTCACGAAGTACGGTCTGTTTGGCTTTAAATTTTTAAATGAGAATTCCTCCGCTTTTTAAAGAGACTTGGCAGAAAACGGAGAACAGATTATGCCAAACCTTTACGGACAGCCCAAACAGCCGCTTCCGTACGGTCATGGACTCCAATTTTCCTGAAAATGTGCTGAAGATGTTCTTTAATTGTCTCCGCGCTGATTTCCAGTTCATGAGCGATTTCTTTATTGCTCATCCCGCGAACGAGGAAACGAAGTACCTGTTCCTCACGGTGGGTTAATTTTTGCTGGAGTTCACGAAATTGCGGAGAATTTGCCATTCTCAACGCCTGAGTCCAGGTTTCATTCAGAGAAAAATCTGTGCCGTAGTAGGTATTTTGAATCAGCAGAACGAGATCCATGCCCGCGATTTTATCCAGAACGTAATCGCGCGCACCATGCTTCGCGGCCTGAAGCAGATAGTATGGATCATTGGTTGAAGTAAGGATAATGACCTTTTGGCGCGGGAACGTTTTTCGAAAGTTCTGCAAAAAATGAACGCCGTCAAAAGTTTCAGCCTGGATATTCAGAAGTAAAATGTCCGGAAAACGTTCTTTTGCCCAACGCATGGCTTCTTCCGCGGAGGCAGTGGAACCGACCAGATGCAATACGGAGTCAGCCAGAAGAGAACGGACTCCCAGCCGTGTGATGTCCTTGTCGTCCAAATGCAAAAGACGTATTTCCATTTTCCTGTCCTTTTAAGTGGAAATATCGTTCCTGGTTTATCGTAAATTTCCAAAATTCGGGGATTTCACAATTTAAAACCTGAAAATCGACCTCTCTTAATTAAAGAGATTCCCGATGTTTCAGGCGTAAAAAATGACGGCATTTCTTTTTTTATTAGTGAAAACGCTGTCACGCTCCGAAATTATTTCGAAAAACGCGGAATTTCTCGAACATACGCGGAGGAAGTGACTATCCGAAAGGATTTTAGTCAATCGTACCGAATGCCAAGCGCTGCTCTTGACGTTCGTACTCAAGAAGAGCTTCAATGACCGGTTCCATGTTTCCGGCTAAAACGCTGTCCAGTTTATAGAGCGTAAAATTGATTCGATGATCCGTAATTCGGTTTTCCGGAAAATTGTACGTGCGGATTCTTTGACTTCTGTCTCCGGATCCAATTTTTGTCTTTCGATCTTCGGACCTTTTGGCATTCTCAATTTCCCGATAGTGATCGTAAATGCGCGACTTCAGGACTTTAAGCGCCTTGGCGAGATTTTTGTGCTGGCTTTTTTCATCCTGGCATTGAACGACAATTCCTGTTTCGATATGTGTCAGGCGTACGGCAGATTGGGTTTTGTTGACGTGCTGCCCGCCCGGACCGCTCGCGCAGTAACGATCGAGACGATAATCTTCTTCTTTCAGTTCAATCTCAACCTCTTCCGGTTCCGGCATCACGGCGACAGTTGCCGCTGAAGTTTGAATTCTTCCTTTTGTTTCCGTTTCCGGGACACGCTGCACACGATGTCCGCCGCTTTCGTATTGGAGTTCACGAAAAACTCCTTCACCTTCCACTTCCATGACGATTTCCTTGAAACCGCCAAGTTCAGTGGCATTCATGTCCATGATCTCGATTTTCCAACCTTTTTTCTCGCAAAAATGTTTGTACATGTCGAAAAGATCCCTGGCGAAAAGGGCCGCTTCGTCACCGCCGGTTCCCGCGCGAATTTCCAGCATGACCCGCGAACGGTTTGCGTCTTCACCGCCGATGGTTAAATCGAGAAGTTCTTCCCAGAGTTTTTCACGGTCGTTTTTCAAATCTGGAAGTTCCATTTCCGCAAGTTCTTTCATATCCGGATCAGATCCTGAAATCATTTCGTTCGCTTCGGCAATCTGATCGTTAAGATTTTTGAACTTTCGATAGCAGGTGGCAAGTTTGGCGATTGAGCCATGTTCCCGCATGACATCCACCAGTTTGGCAGAGTCCTGGAGGACATCCTGATCGACCATCAAACGTTCCAGTTCCTGGAAGCGTGACAATTTAGCTTCCAACATATCGTGCATAGTGCCCATGGAAAATCCAATCTGAAAAAACTGAACAAAAGAATGGAAAATACCAGCGCGGAAAACGATTCAATGAAACTCTCTGATATTAGAGGAAGAACCGTCGATTCATGAGAAGATGGTGCTGAATGGAATACTCCGATTAAATCACGAAATATTATTCAACACGCGAAATGAATCATGAATGAAAGCGCAGGCAACGAACCGTGAAAGTGATTCAAAAGTCCGCGACAAAGTAAAAAGTCCACAAAAAAGGCGCAATCACCTTTCTGGTCACTGCGCCTGAAAGCAAAATTGCTTATTTCTTTTTGCCCTGAAGGCTGGCGTAACCGCCCTGCGGAATCTTGGCCTTGAATTTTTCGATACGGCCAGCGGTATCGACATACTTCAGACGACCGGTATAGAAAGGATGGCACGCACTGCAAATGTCGATTTTGAGTTCCGGTTTGGTGCTTCGGGTAATGAACGTGTTACCGCAACCGCAAGTCACTTTGGTTTCGACGTAATTCGGATGAATTTTATCTTTCATTTCTCGTTTCCCTAAAAAAGAAAATGCCTATGGATAATTTTCGTTGAATTTTAACAGATTGTTTAATTTTTCGCAAGGGGGGGCGGTGGGAAATATTGGAAAAATCCGGAATAGAGACTTTTTTTTCTTATGTTTGGGGAAATTTAACGCTCTGAAATTCTTTTTTAAGGATTTTATGGAATTTTTAGCCCGGAGTCGGATAAGTGCAGAAAAAGTTTAAGGATAGGGATCAGATGTGATTTAAACGGCAGATGAAAGCCCGGTTTAGGGAAGCAGGTACGATTGATTTTGACCGTACCTGCTTTTTTTGTTTAATGAGGATCAGTTTTTGATTTGCTCCAGAGTTTCTCTGAATTGGGCGAGAAGTTTCTGGTATGGTTCGATCCAGGCTGGTTCAGGAAGGACATCTTCCCTGAAGCGGACCATTTGCGTGACGGCATCTCGGACGGTGAATTTTTCCTCAACCCCGTTTTCTTTTCGCAGATGATTTTCCATCGCTGAGAGCGCGGTCACGGCTGCGCCCAAGGCTGGGCCTTCCTGAGATTCAAGGCGGCGAAGGGGGAAATTCAGAACAGATGCCAGAATTCGGCACATCAGGTCACTGCGGGCAACTCCGCCTGATACTGAAATGGAGCGAACGGCACAACCAGCTTTCCGATGTTCCTCGACTCCCAGCGCGATGAGGAAAGCAAGGGCCTCAAGGCAGGCACGGAATCGTCGGCCGGGTTCAGAGGGTTCATCTCCAACCCATTCCAGATGAGGCGAGTTGATTCCCAATGAGGGTTCGGAAATGATGAATGGAAGGATTCGGGCATTTTCCGCGCCGGGCGCGCAGTCACACGCCGCTTTTTCCAGTGAGGCGAAATCAGGATTGGGGCCGAGTACCCGATCCATGAAAAACGCGCCGTTTCCGTAGCAGCGCATCAGCAGATACGGTCCCCAGTTCAGGGCCATGACATCCAGATTGACGTCTGATGAAGGAATGGAAGCGCATGAACTGTTCACGACTGCCGAGTTTCCCAGAATGACCGCGATTTCACCGTCATTGACTGCTCCGCCGCCGGCAAGACCCGCCTGCTGGTCATCGCTGGTTGGGAAAATGAGCGGAGCAAAGGAGTGGGCCAGGCCGAAGCCGCGGAGATTCGCGGGAAGTTTGGCTTCCTCGAAATCGAAAATGCCGGCGATGCTTCCGACAGGAGTGTTCGCGTCGATAATTTCAGGAAGCTGTTCCCAGGCGAGACGTCGGTATTCCGTGTCTTTCAGAGCGTTAAGCATTTCCCTGCGCCATGTTTTTGAGCGAAAATCCATCAAGCCGGTACTGGCTGCGGAGGATATGCTCAAAACATCGAAATTTCCAGTCAGGTAACCGGCAGAAAGACCGCCGTGAGTTTGAACGCGGTAGGTTGAATACCATTTTTCAGCGGGAAGAAGGAGTTCATCCTTGAGCAGGTGAGAGAGCGAATATCGGATTGCCCAAGGACCCCCGATAAGCTGCTGGACTTTCTCAGGACCGCCGAGACGTTCCATGCCGAGCGCGTGATATTCAGCCAGAGTCTGATCGTTCCAGCAAATAGCGCGTCGAATCTGTCCTCCGTATGCGTCAATTCTTCCTGCCGTGTGATGGGTCGCGGAAATACCGCCGGCTATCCAGTTTTCCAATTTCCCGATTTGGCGGAGTTTTGCCGTGATGTCCCGTAAAGTCTGACGAGCCTGTCCCTCAAGCTGAAGGAGATTCAATTCGATCGTTCCGTCTTTTTCCATCCAAAGGTCTGTCGGGAAACGGGATTCTGCCAGCACATTGCCTTTCAGGTCAAATGCCAGACATTTCACGGCACCGGTACTGAAGTCCCAGCCGGTCAGGATCGCATCTTCTGGAATAAAACGTAGTGATTCAGCCATGGTTTTCCTCTTTATGATAAAATTTCAGGTAAAATTGGGATTTGCTTTGGGGCAGATCCCTTGAGCGGAATGATTCCGGGCAAGTGGAATCTAATTGCTCCATTTATGCAGTGGGTGGAAATTTTTTGTCAAAAATGACGATCGCTCATTTTTTATGAAGAATCGTAATGAAAGGAATGAGGAAGGCGCATTTTTGACATAAAGACTCTTCTGGAATTATTCGGATTTTTAGAGCCGTTTCTGAAGTTTGTCCATTCTGGAACATCCATTTGAGACGACAGACGGTATTTCGCGCTTCTTTTTCCAATTTCGCCAATAACGTTTTTAGGCAGTTTTAAAAAGATTTAAAGATTCTGTTTGTCGTTTTCTGAAAGTTTTATTTTTGAGATGTTCGTAAAACAGCCGCTGATATTTTTTCCAGCGGCTGTTTGGGATTAAAGGTCTTCAAGGAATTTATTTTTCCGGAAAATGTTCGGCTTCGACGTCTTTTCGATAGGCCTGACAGGCGGATAAAATAATTTCATGAAGATTCGCGTATCGCTTCGCGTGTTTGGGAGTTCGCGGTGAAAGTCCCAAAATATCCTGAAGAACAAGAATTTGTCCGTCGCAGTCGCGACCGGAGCCGATTCCGATAGTTGGAATTTCAAGTTCACGGCTAATTTCCTTCGCGATCAAAGGCTCGACACATTCCAAAACGACAGCGAAAGAACCCGCTTCCTGAACCGCAAGCGCGTCGCGCATGAGTTCATCTCTCATTTTCTGCATGGAGTACTTTCCAAAAGCCTGGATTTTTTGAGGGAGCAGGCCAATATGTGCGAGGATTGGAATGCCGGCATCAACCAGGCGGGCGATCATCTCTTTTTGTTGAAAAGAGGTTTCCATTTTAATGCCGTGGCAGTCTGTCTCCTTCATGATTTTGGCACAGTTCCTGAGCGTCTCCGGCCATGATTCGTGGCCTCCCGGAAAAGGAAGGTCCGCGATGACTAAAGCGTTTCGGACAGCCCGACGCACGATTTGCGTGTGGTAAATCATTTCTTCCAGGGTAACAGGAAGAGTGTTCTGCTTTCCCTGAACGACCATCCCCAGAGAGTCACCTACCAAAATCGCGTCAATCCCGGCCTCATCCACTAAATGAGCCGTAGGAAAATCATAGGCGGTCAACATGGAAATTTTACGTCCCTTTTTTTTGATCGCCGTAAATTCGGGCACAGTTAAAGCCATGGTTTTCTCTGCCTTCTGGAAACTGGAACCGCCTGTTTCAGACGGGGTTAGGGGTTAATTTTTGCGTGACCACGGAGCCGCGAGGAACCTTCCCACTTTGTTCCATGAGCTGATTTGCGCCCCGTGGAAAATTTCCGCGGCTTCACGTCCAAAGACTTTGCGAACAGCTTTTTTAGTCACGAGAGTTCCGTCCACAATGACCTCGTGAAGGTTCTCAAATTTGCGCAGCGGTTTGAGCGCGTCATTACTGAAGTAGGTATCCGTGACGTTCAGTTCATAAAGTTCCTCCATCTTCTTCAGACTGGCAAGGCAGGCGTCGGTGACCTGCGTATCATTGAGATGAAGAACGCGAAGCTCGGTCAGGTCTCGCAAATATTCAACACCGCGATCGGTGATCGGACTTTCGTAATCATGCCCGTCAATTGGGATGGTTCCTCCAAGATAAAGCTCCGTTAATAAAGTAAGATGAGCGATATGCTTCAGACCAATATCCGAAACGAGTGTCCCAACGAGGTTAAGGAGCTGCATTTGGTGAAGTCCCTGGAACACGCGCATTCCCTCATCGGTAATGTTCGTGTCGTCAAGTTTAAGAGAGTCCAGCAGCTGGAATTGGGAAAGGTATTCCATTCCTTCATTGGTGAACGGAGTCGAAGTCAGGGTAAGTTCTCTTAAATTCCGACAATTTTCCAGGTATCCGAAAGTTTCGCCGGTAACTTCCGTAGAGGTCAGAATCAAAGATTCCAATTCAGTCAAATGTGAAAGCGCGCGGATGCCTTCGTCCGTTACTCGGGTTGAGGTGAGATTGATCTCATGAAGATTCGTGATCTGCCCTAAAAGCAGCATGGATTCATCATCAATGAATTCATTCATGGCCAAACTTAAACGGAGCGGGACGTTAATTTTTTTCCAGGCCGCGACGCATTCCGGCGTTAGTTCATAGTGCCACCAGACCTCAAGAGTTTCCCCTTCCTTAAGGACCTCAACGACCTGAGGATCAATTTCTGGACTGGGGGCCTGCTTGGTCAATTCCATCATATTCTGGATTTCACTGGCATGCTTTACTCCGGAGGCCGTACGTACTTCAAGTCTGTCCGCCGTAATTCGGGCAGGCGCGGTATTCATTCCCATTTCCTGGGGATTTCCCGGCATTGGCATCTGGTTTGGATAATTTCCCGGTATTATTCCGGGGATTCCAACCATGCCGGGGTAGGGAACCTGACCGTAAGCCGGATGGGGATAAACCGCGCTCATCTGCATCGGGGCATTTGCCGGAAGAACCGTAACAAAGGACGGCAAGGCCGGCATTCCTTGAGGAATCCCGTGGACCGTATTCATTCCGTGAATGGGATCCGCGTTTTCACTCCCGCGGGAGGGATTCCCGTTCATATCGAGAAAAACAGGTCCTGACGGGGAAGAAGAGGTTTGAAATGGAGTTTCCATTTTTTCTTCCTGAGCCATTCCATCAATCTCAGCCAACATCCGATCATACGTTTCCTGATCAATCGCGCCGTCAAGAAAACGCTGCATTAATTTTTGTTTAAGCTCTAAAAGCTCTCGTTTCATGTTTTTTCCCCGGTTAAACCGTCTGCCATAATCAATGGAAATAATTACGTTTTCGTTTTGGTTATCGAGAAAAGACTTGTTCGGCTAAAATAAATA
Organism: Thermoguttaceae bacterium; assembly: GCA_017408405.1. Taxonomy (GTDB): domain Bacteria; phylum Planctomycetota; class Planctomycetia; order Pirellulales; family Thermoguttaceae; genus RGIG3701. Next base: position 12,223 of record JAFQUP010000062.1, on the reverse strand, counting down.
TTTTTTCAAGTTATTGTATAAATTAAGTAAAATTTAATGAATAGTAAAAAGAAATGTCTGTATTTTCTCTAAAATTTTTAAGATTTTCCTTAAGAAGAGTAAGGTTAGGCGGAATATCTGGAAATACCAATTTAACGGTATTAAAAGTGAAAATTAAAAAAACTATTAAAAAAAGAAGAATCCAATATATCGTAATAGATAATAAAATCATTAAATAAAGAAAAACAGGAAGCGAAATAAAGAAAATTGAGGAATTTTATTGAAATTGGGTTTCGGTCAACTTGACTCATGTCGGGATCAATGTTAAGATAGTAATTAATATTTTGGGAGTCTTTCCGTTTTGGCTGGCGGAGAGGAGACAGGGAAGCTGGGATTTCGCTTGAGATTCAAAGAGCTGAGAGTGGAGCAGCAGAATACGGGTTTGAATCGAGGGTGGAAATTTGATTGTTTTGAGAAGGGAATTGAAAGCATGAAATTGAAAAAAAGCAGAGCATCTATTGAAAGCAGGCAGCTAAGCGGAATGGACGCGTATTTGGCGAGCATTAATGAGCATCCCCTTCTGACTGCGGAAGAGGAGTACGCGATAGCGCAGCGTGCGGAACTGGGAGATGAGGAAGCCAGAAATAAGCTCGTCGAAGCGAATCTGCGTTTGGTGGTGAATATCGCTCGTTCTCATAAAAATAAGGATTGGATTATCGAGGATTTGATTGAAGAAGGAAATCTTGGTTTAATCGAGGCATCCAAACAGTATAAAGTGAATGCCGGAACGCGATTTTCTACCTACGCGAGTTACTGGATTCATCAGGCGATTCACCGGGCGATGGTGAATTCGTCGCGTCTTATTCGCCTTCCCGCGTATATGGTGGAGACGATCAGCAAGTGGCGCAGAGCGGAGATTTATCTTGAGGAGGAGCTTCACCGTCCGCCTTATTCTGAGGAGATCGCGCGGCGTATTGGTCTTCATCCGAAGCGTATGAATTCAACGCTTCTGGCGCTTAACGCGTGCAAGATGGCGGCTGGCCAGGATACCAGCGACGGCCTTGGGCTTGAAGGCTTGATCGTTGATGAGCGGGAACGTTCTCCGGATGAGATTTACCAGGAAAAACACGATATTGAGAAGGTTCAGGAAGAGCTTGGCAAACTTTCAGAGCGTGAAGTGGAAGTTTTGAGTCTTCGTTATGGTATCGTGGATGGGCAGGAGCATACTCTGCGTGATGTGGGGCATAAACTGAATATTACCCGCGAACGTGTTCGACAGATTGGGATTGAGGCAATTGAAAAACTCAGCAGTAAATTCGAGTAATTGATGAAAACCGGTTTAGCGTGTGAATGCTGAGCCGGTTTGAGTTTTTGAGAATCGGCAAGAGATTTTCAGGCTTCTTTTTCTGAATCGAGGCTGAATTCGCCGTTTGAATTTTTTGTTTGGAATTATTCCGTCTAGGTTTTATTGGGAAGGAATTTTATGGATCGTTCGGTAGTCATGAACGCGATTCCTCATCGGGATCCTTTTTTGTTTGTGGATGAGATCCTGGAAATGTCAGAGGAGGAGATTGTTTGCCGCAAAACTTTTTCGGGAGAAGAGGCTTTTTTTCAGGGACATTATCCAGATTTTCCTCTTGTTCCCGGGGTATTGCTTTGCGAAGCCGCGCTTCAGACCGGTGCGGTTTTTCTTTCTAAAAAAATGGAGTCGGCAGAGGGAATGTTCTCGGGAAAGATGCCGGTTGTCGCGAAAATGAGCGATATTCGTTTTCGCCAAATCGTACGGCCTGGTGATTCCATTTTGATTCAGGTGAAAATTGAGGACAGTTGCGCGAACGCGTTTCAAATGGCAGGCACAGTAACCGTAAATGGGAAAATGTCAGTAAAACTGAAATTTACGGTAATGATCGTGGATAAAGGAGAATGAAGGCTTTATTTCATGAAGCTCTAATCCGAGCTGATTTTCCTAAATCGGCGGCATGAGGCGGTTGGAGGGAGAGGCGTTATTGAAATTCAAGAATTTTCCTAAACTTCATTCCTAACCCCCTTGTGCCAAATCTAAAATATGGTAAAATATACTAAATTGATGGAAAGTTAAGCGGTTTTCGAGTATTGAAAACTGTTTTTCTGACCAAAGATTTTTTTATTTGGCAGTCGTTCTGAGTTGCCGGGGTGACACCGGGCGGTAAAGGCGGGGCAAAAAGAGCTGTGTTTCGTGCGGAAGTACGTCATGGCTTGCGGTTTTCGGTAAATTGGCTGAATTTTCGGAAAACTGGATTTTCAGTTATGGGAAAAAGTTCCAGAAATTGTTCATAGGTAATGGAATCTTTGGGCAATGTGGGCTGAAATCATTCTTTTGAAGAAGTTTTCCGGCATGAGGATGAGTGAGGCGGCGGGAATTTTAATCCTGGATTTTTACCTGAAATAATTTTGGCTCCCCGTTTCTTATGGAACGCTGGGATTTTTTTTTAGAAAAAAGGGGGGCGTACGGAGTGCACGCGGAGGCGTGGCCGGGGCCAATTTCAGGAAGAGAATGGAAAAGCGGATTGCGATTATTGGAATTATCGTTGAGGATTGCCGTTCGATTGAAAAAATTAACGCGCTTCTTTCTGATTATTCCGGCTTTATTATTGGCCGGATGGGAATTCCATATCGTTCATGTGACGTGAGCATCATCAGTATCGTCCTTGACGCTCCGACAGATGTCATCAGTTCTCTTTCCGGAAAGCTGGGAATGCTGCCGGGAGTCAGCGCGAAATCGGTCTGCTCCAAAAAGACGACCACGAGTTTTTCGGAGTAACGGTTTGGGGGGAGTATTTCCTTGTCTCCCTAAACTGAATGAAATTCTTTTGGCAGGTTTGGAACAGACGATTTTATTGTCGGCAGTGTTGATTCGATTGACAGGTTTGAATAAAAATATTTTTCGAAACGAATCATTGATCGGCAGATAGTTTTCGCGATTTTATTAGCGGGCGGAAAAGTTTTTCGCGCGGAAGTCCCTCTTGTCAAAAATCAGGAAATCAGGAAAGTGAAATAATGTACGATATTAAATCCAGTATCGCGACGGAATTTATCGATGATACCGAAGTTCGTGAATCAATGGCATACGCGGCGGCGCGTAAAAATGACCGGGGACTCGTTTCCGCGATTCTCGATAAAGCGCGAGATTGCCGGGGTTTGAGTCACCGTGAAGCGTTGGTTTTACTTGACTGCACGGATCCGGAATTGAACGAGCGCCTTTTCGCGGAAGCGATGGAGATCAAGCAGCGTTTTTACGGAAACCGCATTGTTCTTTTCGCGCCTCTTTATCTTTCAAATTATTGTGTTAACGGCTGCACTTATTGCCCATACCATTTCAAAAATAAGCATATTGCCCGTAAAAAGCTGACCCAGGAAGAGATTCGGGCGGAAGTGATTGCTCTCCAGGATATGGGGCATAAGCGTTTGGCGCTTGAGACAGGTGAGCACCCGACGATGAATCCGATAGAGTATCTTCTTGAATCGATCGACACGATTTACTCAATTCGGCATAAAAATGGCGCGATTCGCCGAGTTAACGTTAATATCGCGGCCACGACGGTCGAGAATTATCAAAAGCTGAAGAACGCGGGCATTGGGACGTACATTCTGTTCCAGGAGACTTACGATAAAAAGCAGTATGAAGAAAAGCATCCGACTGGCCCAAAATCGAATTATGCCTATCACACAGAGGCGATGGACCGCGCGATGAAAGGGGGGATCGACGACGTTGGCTGCGGCGTTCTGTTTGGTTTGTCTCCTTATCGATATGATTTTACGGCACTTTTGATGCACGCGGAACATCTCGAAGCCGCTTTTGGAGTTGGTCCGCATACGATCAGTGTTCCCCGAATTCGCCGCGCGGATGATATTGATCCGTTGATGTTCACGAACGCGATTGATGATGAAACATTCGCGAAAATTGTGGCGGTACTTCGTATCGCGGTTCCGTATACTGGATTGATTATTTCCACGCGCGAATCCCAGGCGGCGCGGGAACGTGTTCTGAAATTGGGCGTGTCGCAGATTTCAGGCGCGTCACGTACTTCGGTGGGCGGCTACGTGAATCCGGAACCGGAAGAAGAAAATTCATCCCAGTTTGATGTGGTGGATAATCGAACGCTCGATGAAGTGGTCAATTGGCTGATGCGCCTTGGATATGTTCCTAGTTTCTGCACGGCGTGTTACCGGGAAGGCCGAACCGGAGATCGTTTCATGAGCCTGGTTAAATCAGGCCAGATCGTGAACTGCTGTCATCCTAACGCGCTGATGACGCTTAAAGAGTATCTTGAGGACTACGCGTCGCCAGAAACGCGTGAGATCGGTGAGGCTTTGATTGCCCGAGAACTGCCGAAAATTCCGAATGAGAAGGTTCGTTTGATTGCTCAGGAGCACCTTTACGAACTTCAGGAAGGAAAGCGCGATTTCAGATTTTGAGATTCGTGATTTTGAAGAGAAGCGGAAGATGAAATTAAAATTTTCCGTAGTTTTCCAGGACAAGACTGGAACTTTTTTAGCCGGTCTTTTCCGCATTGTCCAGAATTCGGCAGAAAGGTTCTGTTGATCTGCTTTGCGGCCTGGACGATTTTTTGATAATTTCAGGGAACTTCCAAAAACTTAATTTTCGTAAAACGGATACTTTGACTTTTGCCTGTTTTCCAAGAGTCCGACATATTTTTGAAAATCCGGACCTCTTGGAGTCTTGCCAAAAACAGGGTCTTTTTTCATCGAAAAGTGATTTTTGGAAGATCCCTTAATAATGGATTTTTGAGCAGGAAGAGATTTTTAATTTCTTCCTGATATTAAAGAATTCGGTTTTAAAAGGACCCCGAAAATGCCAATTACAGAAATTCTTGCTCGAAACGCGGAACTTTATGGAGATGAGGTCTGCCTGATTGAACGTAATCCGGAGGAAGAACGGCGCCGGGTTACGTGGAAAGAGTATGAGCTGATTGAAGATACCGCCAAAGGCGGCCGCCGCGTGATGACGTGGAAAGAGTTTAACGAAAAAGCGAATCGTTTTGCGAATCTTCTTCTCAGCCGCGGGATCAAAAAAGGAGATAAGGTCGCGATTCTTTTGATGAACTGTCTGGAATGGCTTCCGATCTACTTCGGGATTCTTCGGACAGGCGCATTGGCGGTACCGATGAATTTTCGTTACGCGTCGGATGAGATTAAGTATTGTCTTGGACTTTCTGAATCGTCGGCACTGGTTTTTGGTCCAGAATTTATTGGTCGTATTGAGGCAATTTGTGATCAAATCCCGCGAGTAAAAACTCTTTTTTACGTTGGGGAAAATTGCCCAACGTTTGCGGAAAGTTTTGATAAGTTGATTACGTACTGCTCTTCCGATACTCCTGATATTTTTTTGACGGAAGATGACGAAGCCGCAATTTATTTTTCATCCGGAACGACGGGCTTTCCGAAAGCGATTCTTCATCCGCACCGCAGTTTGACGGCATCCTGCGTGACGGAGCAGAAACATCACGGTCAGACGCGTGAGGATAATTTCCTCTGTATTCCTCCGCTTTATCATACGGGGGCGAAAATGCACTGGTTCGGAAGTTTTCTGGCAGGTAGTCCCGCCGTTTTGCTTCGCGGAGTGAAGCCGGAGTGGATTCTGAGAACCGTTTCGGAGGAAAAGTGCACGATTGTCTGGCTTTTGGTTCCGTGGGCGCAGGATATTCTGGACGCGATTGAATCAGGTGAAGTGAAGCTGGAGAACTACCAGCTGGAACAGTGGCGTTTGATGCATATTGGCGCGCAGCCTGTTCCGCCGAGTCTGATCCGACGATGGAAAGAGTATTTTCCGAAGCATGATTACGATACGAATTATGGTTTGAGTGAATCCATTGGCCCTGGCTGCGTTCATCTTGGAATTGAAAACACGCATAAAGTCGGTGCGATTGGTGTTCCTGGACATGGCTGGGAAGTGCGGATTGTGGATGAAAATCGGCAGACGGTTTCTCAGGGTGAGGTTGGTGAATTGGCTGTTAAGGGTGACGGCGTCATGACGTGCTATTTCAACGATCCGAAGGCAACCGCGGAAACGCTTGCTGATGGCTGGCTTTTCACGGGGGACATGGCGCAGATGGATGAAGACGGATTCATTTATCTCGTGGATCGAAAAAAAGACGTTATCATTACCGGCGGTGAAAATATTTATCCGGTTCAGATTGAGGATTTTCTTCGACAACACTCGGATATTAAAGACGCGGCAGTCATTGGTCTTCCTGATCTGCGGCTCGGTGAGATTACGTGCGCGATCATTGAGTTAAAGCCGGGACGGAATGTGAGTGAAACTCAGATTAATGATTTTTGCTCCGCTCTTCCGCGATATAAAAGACCGAAGAAAATCATTTTCGCGGAAATTCCACGAAATCCAACCGGAAAGATTGAGAAACCGAAACTTCGGGAAATTTATTGTGGAAAGAGTTTGGTAAAAGCTCAGATTGAGAATTGAATTTAAGACAAATCAACTTCGAAAATGAGAGATTATTCTTTTCGGGGTCGGATTAACTGCTGAAATTTGAGTTTGAGAAAGAGAAAGAGCGGGAAATAATGGATTCCCGCTTTTTATTTTAAAAACTTTCAAATTTTCTTACGCGTTCTTTTTCTTACCGAATTTGAAAGCGAAGAGGAAGAGAGCCGCGGCCGCGATCAGTAACGGAATGGCAATCAGCGGACGATAGTAAAGCCAGGCGATGGAAATTGTCGTAAGTGATCCGGCACCCGCAAGAAGGAATGCCACGATTCCTGTCGCGCCGCCGACCAAAGTTCCGATAAATGGAATCACGTCAGCCAGCACGGAGAGCGGTTTGAAAATCATGTTAAGGCCGAACATCATCAGGATGAATCCGAAAGCGCGAAGAATCCAGCCGAACATTTTGTTGGCAGCCTGAGCCTGGCTGAACATTTGATCTGCCGAAACGGTGCCAAGTGAAAGAAGTTCGAGCGGTCCATTTTTAGTTTGGTAAGTAATCAGCTGCCCGTTTTGCTGGCAGGCGATGACACTGACTGGACCATTCGGTACGTATTCAAAGGTAATGCGGACGTCACCGATCTGCGGCTGAGCCGAATTCAGCCCCAAATAGTAGGCACCATTTTCAATTCGGGGCTTGGTTGGGTCAATTCCGGCCGTTTGTGACACGGCGGAAGAATTTTGAAGAGCCGTAACCATTCCAACGCCTTTTGAAGCGGGGGAATCTGAAGTCTGCGGGACCGTGACCTGCGAAGAGACAGGAGTTTGCGCCGGAGCTGCCCCTGCTGCCTGCGCCAGGCCAATTCCCTGAGTACTCGCGGTAGAAGTTGAAGTAACTGGAGTGGGCAATTCAACAGACGGCGTGGTTTCCGCTGGAGCGGGAGTTTCAGCCGGAGCGGTGGTTTCCGCCGGAGCGGGAGTTTCAGCCGGAGCGGGAGTTTCCGCAGGAGCAGTGGTTTCAGCCGGAGCGGTGGTTTCAGCCGGAGCGGGAGTTTCAGCCGGAGCGGAGAGTTGAGCCGGTTCCTGAAGAGGAGTTTCAGTCTGGTTGGGAGTGGAAGTTTCAGCAGCGGTTTCTTCTTTTACTTCCAATTTTTTGAAATCGTCTTTCATGCTGACAATAGACGAAGCAGCCTGCATTTGGCCAACCGTGACCATTTGAGCGGTCTGTTCACTTCCTTCAATCGGCATAGGCGGATTGTCGTGTCCCGGTTCTTTGAAACTCGAAGAATCAATTTGGAAGGGAGACCATTTTTTTGAATAGGAATAGGTCGTTACGGTTTCCGTTCTTCCGCCGAGCTTTTTTTCCGTTTTGGATTCCGCGTGTTCTTCCCACTGGAACATTTCAACATTGCGGCGCAGTTTAATGCCGTTTACTGAAACATTCGGAAATTGAGAGTCCGTGAGAATCTCATCCGTTTTCATTTCACCCGTGACGTAGATAAGTTTTCCATCATTCGCGGTGTCAGGAGTATTCGCATCTGCCGGAACGTAACTGCTTGCCCCTTCGTTCAGGGTACGGTAACGTTTAACGGTTCTTCCCTCATTCCAGAAGAGCAGCAATACGGAAAGGAAAACGAGCAAGAACCCTGCCAGAATTCCTTTAATGGAATTTCCAAGTCGGGAAAACCAGGATTCCGTAGTGGTTTCAGTAATGGCCATAAATTTCTCCTTTGAATGGAATTTAAGAAATGTCCAGAAAAAAGTCCGAAAATTCAGATGAATGAAATTTCGGACATAATTAAAGATAAACTTTAGGAATTATTTGCAGATGCGAATGTTGCGATAGTAAATCGTGGATTTTCCATGAAGTCCCTGGAAGCCAATGAAACCAACCGTGTCCGCGTCAGCCAATGCTTTTCCCTGGAATTTCTTTTCGATCTCAGTTCCGTTCGGGCTAATTTTATTGTCTTTCCACTGGCTCATGTCCATTTCATTGACTTTTTCGCCGTTAAGCCAGATTTTAATGATTGAACCTTTGCATTCGACGACCATTTTGTTCCATTCACCAGCAGGCTTTGTGGCGACTTTGGTCGGAGCCTGGTAACCGTAGAAAGCGGCGTTTCCGTGATAGTTCGGCTGGCTGCCGGCATCGTCCAGAAGCTGAATTTCAATCGTATTCGGGATCCAGTTTCCTTTATCCGAACATTTGATCAGAAAACCGGCATTAGCGCGTTCAGACAGTTTGTACTCGAAAGAAACCGTGCAGTCCCCAATCTTTTCTTTTGTCCAGATCGCGGCATCGCGGCTGGCGCAGAGTTCACCGTTTTCATTGATGGACCAGATGTCGGCATTGAAATCCGCTTTTTCAAGTTTATCACCGAAAAGCGGCTGGCAGCAGTCCGCGGCCAGGCAGCAGGAAGCGGACAGAAGAAGGCAGCTGAACATCGAGAACAAAATTTTTTTCATGGTTTTATCTCTCCATTTTGTTAAAGGGTGGCGGAAGGTTAATCTCAATAGACACATTATGGACGATTCGCGCCTGTTTGTCAAGTGGGGGGGATAAAATTTAAGGATTCTAATGGCATAAATATCATTTTTGAGAAAATAAACAGGGAAAGAAGAAAAAAAGATTTCGCGAGCGAGGTAGTGATTGAAGTTTTCGTGAAATTTGTTTCGGTTTTTAGGGGTACCCGTAGTAAATTTTAAAATTTGTGGTAAAATGAAAGATACGTGAAAGAATCAGATTTACTTTTTGTTCTTAATCAGGAGAAACTCATGTCCATCAAGAAGCATTTCACGAATTTTAATAATTGGCGGAAAACCCAGCCGGACGTAGCTGCGGTTAAATTACCGGTTTTTGAGGCCTGGATGAAGGAAGCGTTCGGCGAGGACGTGATTGCTTCAAATGATCCGCTTGATAGTGAAAAGTATTTGGAGTTTGCCGCGTGGAAATCCGCGAAGGATTCTGAGGAGGCGACTGCCAAAGCGCAGGCAGGAGCGTTGCAGCTGGAAGCCTCTCGTCGTGAAAAAATGGCGAAGATCGTGAGCCTTGGACTGGATCCGTGGGGACACCGTATTGATGGATGGAGTCCAATCGCGGATATTCGCGCGATGGAATCGGAAGTGCCGTGCGCGGAAAAGCGCGAAGCTGGTGAGCATGGGCCGAAAGTTTGCGCTCAGGGCAGGATCATGCTTCAGCGCCCGTCCGGAAAAGTCATTTGGCTGAATATCAAGGACAGAACTGGAAAAATCCAGGTCATGATCGGTAAAAATCAGGTAGGGGACCGAAATTTTGAGTTGGCGCAGTGTTTCGACCTGGGCGATCTGGTTATGGTTGAAGGTGAGTTGGCGCATACGAAAACCGGCGAATTAACGATTTTTGCCGCGAATCTTGATTTCATGGCGAAGTCAATCAATACTCCCCCGGACAAGCACAGCGGTTTAAATGACGTGGAAATGCGTCAAAGAATGCGTTACGTGGATTTGATTCACACTGACGGAGCGCTTGAACGTTTTGTGAATCGTACGAAGATCATCAAATCTGTTCGCAAGACGCTGGATGATCAGGGATTTTACGAAATTGAGGGTCCTACGCTTCACGCGGTGGCAGGCGGCGCGGCGGCCCGACCGTTCACGACGCATCATAACGCGCTGGATTTGACGCTCTATATGCGGATCGCGCTTGAGCTTCACCTGAAGCGTCTTTTGGTTGGCGGAATGGAGCGTGTTTACGAAATTGGGCGTGTTTACCGAAATGAAGGCATTGACCAGAAACACAATCCGGAATTTACGCTGATGGAGACGTATCAGGCGTTTGGTGATTACTATTCCATGATGGATTTGACGGAAGAAATCATCATTAATGCCATTAAAGCAACCGGCCGCGACGTGAAGGATGGGGAAAAGGTAATTCTGCCGTGGGAAGACGGGACGATTGATTTTACGGCTCCGTTTGCCCGCCGCAAATACCATGATCTGGTTGATGAATTTGCCGGCATTGACTCTCACGATCCGGCAGCGGTTAAGGCAAAGGCTATTGAACTCGGGATTGAAGACGTTGAAAGCAAGCACCCGGATGTGCTTCTGAATGACGTTTTTGAAGAAACCGTTGAAGACAAACTGGAAAATCCAACTTTTGTTTATGATTATCCGGCGAGTATTTGTCCGTTGACGAAACGCAAAACGGACAATCCGGAAATCGCGGAACGTTTTGAGCTTTTCGTCAAAGGAATGGAATTAGCCAACGCGTACACCGAGTTGAATGATCCTGACCTTCAGGAACGTCTTTTCACGAAACAGCTGGAAGGTCAGAAAGATGAAGATTCCATGGCGAAAATGGACCACGATTTCATTCGCGCGCTGCGTTACGCCATGCCGCCGGCTGGCGGTTTAGGGATGGGGATCGATCGTTTGGTCATGCTCTTGACCAATACGCAGAGTATTCGGGATATTATTCTCTTCCCGCTGCTTCGTCCCGAAAATTGAAATTTGACCTTTAATGGGAACTTTCTAAAAACTCGTTTTTCTCACTGGAAGCGGTTTGGGAAGGGACCATGAAAATGGATTCGGGATGGAGATGTCCCGAGCCATGAAAGTTCATGGAAATGAGCTTTTGTTTTCTTAAACTCAGAGATGAGTATTGAGATTCCCGTCGGGTTTACCAGGCCCGTCGGGAGATTTCTTTTTAGGAAGGTCGTGGGGAAAACGCGATTCTTATCGGAATATTTCTTTCGTTCTTTCGGATATTTTTTAGCGTTAGTTCTTGCTTTTTTATGGGGCTAACTTCCCAAAATTCAATTTACGAAAACACGAATCAATTTTTCTTGGGCCAGTGTTCCCGAAAGCTCCGCCTGTCGCCAAATCAGCGGGATTTATTCTGGCTTGCCAAATCCTAAAACACTTTCGCGTTTCTTACTGGAAATCAGTTTGGGAAGATTCCTGATCCCTTTTAATTCATTTCTTATTCACAAAAATTTGGTAAAACTGGTTTAATCGATACATTTTACTTAAGTGATTGAATTGAAATAACCGATACAGACAGTGGAGTTCTCTTTGTTTAGGGAAATTCCATACCTGAATATTGAACCAGGGGCATGAAATGACGAATGATCCATCCGAACAGAAATCTCCAGTTCCGGGAGAAGAACAGAAACGATCGGTTTCCAAACCGATTTCGGAGGAAGGTACGTCTGTTCATGATGAGAAAAAGGAGACGCAAAAGAAAGAAACACTTCGGCCTGTTGGCAGGATTCAGGTTTCCCTGCCGCGAGGCGGGGAAATGGCGACAAAACATTTTGTGGTGCCATGTGGTCCGCTGACCGCTTGGGATTCGCAGGAGAATGTTAAATTGTCTCCGGGAAAAGGTGAGATTCAGATTTCATTTCCCGGTCGTTCCAACAGTAAGGGAGTTAGTGCCAGAGCAAGACAGACGGATGCGGAATTGGCGGCTGGAGATCAGCTTTTACCGCAAAATCCGAAAATCATTGGTTTGAATTCCGCTTCGCAAACGTACTGTAAAGCAGACAGAAAAAAACTCGAAGCGGAGCGTAAGGCGGAAACGGAACGTTTGGCTCGTGAGGCGGAAGCTGCGCGCAAATCGGAAACGGAACGTTTGGCTCGTGAGGCGGAAGCTGCGCGTAAATCGGAAACGGAACGTCTTGCTCGTGAGGCGGAAGCTGCGCGTAAGGCGGAAACGGAACGTTTGGCTCGTGAGGCGGAAGCTGCGCGTAAATCGGAAACGGAACGTTTGGCTCGTGAGGCGGAAGCTGCGCGTAAATCGGAAACGGAACGTTTGGCTCGTGAGGC
>JAFQUP010000008.1 GCA_017408405.1 Thermoguttaceae bacterium | reverse complement strand
TCGGCCAACGGCACCTTTTTCATCGTAGAAGGTAACGAAATGCTTCTTCAGTTCGCCGTAGATCTCCGACGCAAGTTCCGGCATTCCGTCCTTCTTCACGAGCGGGAAGACGGCCGCCTTGACCGGTGCGAGACGCGGATGGAAACGCAGAACGACGCGCTTCGACATCTTGCCGTTTTCGTCCGGGCATTCGTCTTCATCGTACGCCTCGCAGAGGAACGCGAGCGTCGCACGGTCCGCACCGGCGGAAGGTTCCACGACGTGCGGAATGTAGCGTTCGCGCGTCTGGTCGTCGAAATAGGAAAGGTCCTTTCCGCAGCCGCGGTGCTTCGGTTTGCCGTTTTCGTTCAATTCGACTTCCAGTTTGCCGTCACGGTTGATCAGCTTGCCTTCCATGTGGCTGCGGAGGTCGAAATCGCCGCGGTGCGCGATCCCTTCCAGCTCGCCGTACTCGCCTTCCGGGAGGAACGGGAACGCGTACTCAATGTCGGCAGTTCCGACGCTGTAGTGCGCCAGCTCTTCCGGATCGTGTTCGCGCAGACGCAGCTTTTCACTGGCCAGGCCGAGCGAAATGTACCACTGGAAACGGCGATTCCGCCAGTATTCGTACCATGCGCGGGAGGAGCTGGGGGAGCAGAAGAATTCGCATTCCATCTGCTCGAATTCACGGGAACGGAACGTGAAGTTTCGCGGCGTGATCTCGTTACGGAAGCTCTTTCCCTGCTGCGCGATGCCGAACGGGACGCGGATGCGCGTGCTGTCCAGAACGTTCTTGAAGTTCACGAAGATCCCCTGCGCCGTTTCCGGACGAAGGAAGGACGCATCGTCGTCGCTTCCCAGCGCACCGACGACGGTCTTGAACATCAGGTTGAACTCACGCGGAGCGGTCAGCGTGCCGAGATGTTTCGCTTCCGGAGCGAGGACCTGCGAGAAATCTTCGATCTTTTCCAGCGAGATCAGCTCTTCGCCAAAGACCATCTGATCCGCGTCCTTCGCGCGCAGGTTGAAGAATTTCTGAGCACGCGCGTGAATACTCTCATCCCAGCTGTCCGCGTTCGGGTCGCCAAGGACGAAGACCTTCTGCCCCTTCGCTTCCACCCAGCGTCCGCGGAGCTGGTCGTAGCGGTAGCGGCGTTTCGATTCCGTGCAGTCCACCATGAAATCATGGAAAAGATCGTAGTGCCCGGAGCACTTCCAAACTTGCGGATGCATGATGATCGTGCAGTCCAAGCCCGTCATTTCGTATTTGGAGGGCGCGCCTTCGTCAAGTTTCTGCTCGTTGTGCGTCGCGACCATGTCCTGCCACCAGGCGTTCTTGACATTTTTCTTCAGCTCGACGCCCAGCGGACCGTAGTCCCAGAAACCATTCAGACCGCCGTAGATCTCGCTCGACTGAAACAGAAAACCGCGTTTTTTGCAAAGCGCAACCAAATCTTTCATTTCCATGACTAACTGCTCCTCGCGCTCCGCCCGACTCCTTCATTCCTGAGTATCCTGAGGGGAAACGGACCGCATTTTGGGGTGATTCTGAAACAAACCGGACTTTTCATTTTTCAGCTTGCTTTCAAAGACCGATTCAAAATAAATATTTTCATTTATTTTACCATAAATTTGGAAAACGTCAAGGGCTTGAACCGCTTAAGAAGTGAATAATCCGAAATGCGCGCAAAATAATTCATGGCGGGTATTTCCAAAGGATTCAAAATCAGGAAACCTCGAAATGAAGTATCAATCACGTAAACGGATCAAAAAAATCAGGCAATGCCTCACGGTTTTGGAAATTTCCGTAAAGCTCCGCCTGAATTCGGACAAAGAGATTGAGAGAAAAAGTCTCAAAGTCTCTCAATGAGCATTCCGCCGTCAACCATAATCACCTGTCCCGTACTGTACCGCAAATCACCGCGGACAAGCATCGCGGCCGCCATACCAATATCGTCCGGGAACCCCCATCGGTTTTGGGGAACGAGTCCCTCCGCGATCAGTTTATCGTACTTTTCCGTAACGACAGCTGTCATGTCCGTCTTAATGATGCCCGGACGAATTTCGTAAACGGGAATCCCGTACTCAGCCAGGCGAACCGCCCAGAGTTTCGTCGCCATTGAAATCCCGGCTTTCGAAATGCAGTACTCGCCGCGGCTCACCGACGCGACGGTTGAGCTGATTGAGGAAGTATTAATGATGGTGAACATTTCTTTTTCCCCAGCCAACCGGGCCTCAATCATCTTCTTCGCCACTGCCTGCGTCAGAAAAAAAGGCCCCTGAAGATTGATTTTCATGAGCCATTCATAGTTTTCTTCTGTCATATCCAGAACATCCGCGCGAACACGCGCTCCAACTCCGGCATTATTCACCAGCGCGTGAATCGTACCGAATTCCTTTTCAATCGCGTCAAGCATTCCGGCACGGTCATTCGCGGAAGAAACATCACATTGGAAATAGCGTACTTTCACAGGCTGTTTCCGGCCGTTTCCCAATGCCGCGATCTGTTCAACCGCGTCAGCAACTTTTTCATCCGCTTCCGACTTTGAGCCGCAAAGCGCGAGATTCCAACCTTCCTCAATGAGCCGTTCCGCGATTCCGCGTCCAATCCCGCGGGCACCTCCGGTAATGAGAGCAGTTTTCATAAATGATCTCCTTTAAAAATATTTCATCCGGAAGTAACGCCCCCATTCGCTTCGCGATTTCTTTCGCTTGAGACTGAAATTCCGCAGAATCACTAGTCAGCGGCTAAACCGTAAAAAAGACACGTTCTTTCCTTTTCGCGTTTTTCGCGTTAAATATCGTGTGTTTTTTTGCGATTTCCGCGGCAGAGTTGGTGCGCGCTTGCCGGAAGAACCTTAAAAATAGCTTTCCTCCACTGAAAATCATGTTTTATTTTACTTCAATCCAATTTGAATGTCAAGCGGGGAAAAAATTTTTCTGGAAAATCTTTTTCAGGAAATTTTAATCATGGAATTCTTGGATTTTTGACCTGAATCAAAAAATATCTTAAGATCCCTCACCGAAAAAACAGGGAAATGTTCCTGAGTTCGATTTCAATAAAGTCTTCAAAGACGGATTGACGAAATTGCTGATTTCTGTTAAAATCCATAAATGAATATGAAAAACTGACGGGACCGAAATCAGGCACGCGATTTCAATTTCCTGTCTTAACTTTTGGTAAAATTCGCATTTGGAGAAAATATGAAACGCGATCTAAACGGTTCCCGAATCATCATTACCGGAGCCAGCAGCGGAATTGGACGAGCTTTGGCTCATCAAGCGGTTCAGGCAGGAGCGAATGTCGTCATTTCCGCTCGCCGCGGGGAATTACTTGAATCATTAAAAGAAGAAATCCTGAAAAAGACCCCGTCCGGACGAGTCGAAATCGTAGTGGGCGACATCACGTCCCAGGACGTGCGTGAATCAATTGTTTCCCGCTGCGTATCCGCATTCGGCGGAATCGATATTCTCGTGAATAACGCGGGAGCTGGCGCCTCTGGACTTTTTGAAACCAGTAATCCGGAACGTCTTGAACGCGTCATGGCACTAAATCTGACCGCTCCAGTCGAAATGATCCGTCTCACCCTTCCGCACATGAAAAAATGGCGCGAAAACGGAAAAAACGCCGTTTCTCCAATGATCGTGAATCTCAGCTCAATCGTCGGTCTGCGCGGCGTAACGCACCTGAGCGAATACTGTGCCGCGAAAGCCGCGATCCGCGCGTTCAGTGAATCAATTCGTACGGAATTTCATCCCTACGGCATTGACGTCCTGGTCGTCTGCCCCGGGTCAACGGACACCGGTTTTTTCACGGATTATCTCGAAAATTCGGGAGAACCGACCTGGCCGCACCATAATCGCGTAACTCCAGAATATGTCGCGCGAGAAATCCTGAAAGCCGTGAAAAAAGGTAAATTTGAAATCATTCCCTTTTTCCTCGGCCGCGTAATGCACCGGCTGAATTTTTTCTGCCCGCGATTCCTCGAGGCGGCAATGGTTCGCTTCAATGAAAAATAAACTTTTTTGATTCACGAGATGACTATTCGTGCTGCGTCTCGCAATGGGGAAGTAAATGACACTCTCAATTCCCCTGAATTTCCACCGCCCATCGTTCCCTGGAAAATCATGGGCGTTTGTTTTTTTCATGATTAAATTCAACTGGATTCTCTCTCATTGACAAATTTTTGCCTCATGAAGCTCACGGAAAATCCCCACCCCAGGCAGATTCGCTTTAAAAGCATCAATCAGCGTTCCGCGACACTTTCAGGAACGGTAATCGGAGCAATCATTTCCGCGATTGCCTCAACCTTGCGCTTACCAATGCCATTAACACGCGCCAAGTCCTCAATTGAACGATAGGGACCGTTTACTTCTCGCTCCGCGACAATTTTTTCAGCGGTTATTCTCCCGATGCCAGGCAAAACGCAAAGTTCGTAAACATTCGCGGTATTAATGTCCACGAGATAGGAATTGCCCACATGGTCCACCGAGAAGACCTCACGGATCTGAACTTTCCCGTTTTCCACCAGAATCGGCTCATTCCTGCGGCACGCTCCAACTGCCATTGAAAATACTGGACCGAGACAGCATGAAATAAAAATCAGAAATAAAACCGAAAAATAAGTAATCTCATCCTGAGAAGACGGAAGAAATTTAATTTCTTTGGAATACTCTCCCTCTGAACGCCCCGCGGGTGAACGATCATCTTGAATGTCACGATTTTGGGAAAAATACTGCTCAGGAGCCATGTCTTCACGAAATTCCCAATAATTATTTTTGCCGCGAAAGAAAAGAACAATGTCAAAATTCAGTTAAAAAACGCCGCGTTTTTTCGTAAAATTTGACCGCCCAATCGTTTTTCCCTTAAATTTGAAGCGCATTATCGAGAAAGCACGTAACCGTTTCCGCTGACCTTACCCCAATTTAAACCAAAATATGCCATCTGAAAACGTGAACACCCAAAAATTCAAAGAATTCTTCAATGTTCACGGGTTTTACTTTCCAATAATTCTTAAAGAATCGGGATTTTCCTCAAATCGTAATCCATCATCTCCTGAACCAGCTGCGGAAAAGAGGTCTTCGCTTCCCATCCAAGAAGCTGCCGCGATTTAGCGGGGTTCCCAAGGAGAGTTTCCACCTCGGCCGGTCGGAAAAATTCCGGATTAACCGAAACGACAACCCGTTCCTCCATCGGAGTATTTCCAAATCCTGTTTCCGGCTTAAAACGGGAAACTGACGCGTTCTCGCGATTCGGTGAATAAACGGGAACACGAGCGATTCCAACCTCATTCACTCCCTCTCCTTCCCACCGAATCGAAACACCCGCGTACTCAAACGCCAGCGTCACGAATTCACGAACAGAGTGCTGCTCTCCCGTGGCAATAATGAAATCGCCCGGTTCATCGTGCTGAAGAATCAGCCACATTGCCTCGACAAAATCCCGGGCATGGCCCCAGTCACGTTTCGCGTCCATATTTCCAAGCTCCAAACGTTCCTGAAGCCCATTCAGAATCCTGGCAGCAGCCATGGTAATCTTTCTGGTGACGAATGTTTCCCCGCGAAATGGAGACTCATGATTAAAAAGAATTCCATTGCTGGCAAACATTCCGTAAGATTCACGGTAATTTACGGTCATCCAGTACGCGAAAAGTTTCGCGACGCCATACGGTGAACGGGGATGGAAAGGCGTTGATTCAGACTGCGGAATCTCGTGAACCTTGCCGAAAAGCTCTGAAGTAGACGCCTGATAAACGTGCGTTTTGTCCGTAAGATGCGCCTGCCGAACCGCCTCAAGAATCCGAAGAGTCCCAAGAGCATCCACGTCGCAAGTATAGACCGGCATCTCAAAAGATACTTTCACATGGCTTTGAGCCGCCAAATTAAAAATTTCATCCGGACGAATGTCTTCGACAAGTGTCGTGATGTTCAGCGAATCCGTTGAATCTCCATAATGAAGAAAAAGCTTATCTTCAAACGCCGTACCGCCGCACAGTTCCATAAGGCGCGCGACGTTAAACTGGGATGTTCGGCGCATCAAACCATGAACTTCGTATCCTTTTGAAAGAAGAAGATGCGTCAAATACGCACCGTCCTGACCGGTAATTCCCGTAATGAATGCTTTTTTCGGCATATGCAGTTAGAAAAAATAAGGTTAAATAAATTATAAACTCAAACGCGCGGAAAAACTTCTCAAGGTGAAGCATTCCGCGCGTTAAACATTCTAAAATAAACTCATCGCCAAAGAGTCATCGCGGCCGCGATTTGACGGGTAATCACCAAAAGATCATTCCCGCGCGAAACTCGCAAAATCGGTTTATCAAATCTACGGCAATAACTCTCAACATTTCTGGCGGTAATTGAGTCCGCGTCCTCAAAAAGCAAAACGACGCCCACGTTACCTGGATGAACCAGCTGAGCAAGTTTATTTTCAGAGGCGGTCTGTTCACGTCCCGCCAAAATGACAGCGCATTTCAAGTTTTCTGAAAGTAATGAGCGAAATGGCGATTCCGCGTTTTCATCAACCAGAATAATCGTTTTGCCTGACAAAATCTCTTTTGCCTGAGCTATCGCTTCCTCAAAAGTAATGGCGGACACTTCCGATTCACGATGAGAGGAATGCGCTTTTTCAGAAACGACACTCGCGTAAGAGGGAACGCCCCGGTGAACAGAGAAGCGGGAATACCCGGCATCCTGTTTCACGGGAGAAAATTCCGTATTCGGAAAAGCCTCTTCTTCGGAATCTCCCAGAATCCCCATGCCAAATCCCTGAGGTTTTCGCGCGTTCGCGTAACTCATGAAAGCGCTTTCACGAAATTTCTCCGAACTCTTCTCCGAGCCGGAAGGCATGGAAGAAATTCCGTTACTGAATACTTCATTACTTTGATTCGGAACATGACGCCCCCAGCGAGGAGCCGTACGGGAAAAGCCATACTCGCCAGCTCCAGCTCCTTCATGTTGGGTGCGCCCATCTGACTGCGATCCGGAATCGTCACGCATTCCAAGGTTCCCTTCCGAAGCCGGCACATTCCGCGCGTACGAATGCTCCGCCTGATTTTCAAGAGCAACCCGGCGACCGGTTTCATTCTGGAATTTTCCTGGAAGAAGGCTTCTCTCCATCTCATCCCAAACACTTGAATACTCCTCCGCGGAAAGTTCAGGGGATGAGGCGCTCGGCTGCGGAGGCATCGCGATCAATTCCTGCTCCACGATCGCTTTTTCCTCCGCGTTTTCATGCCAAAAATCCAGCTCCATCAAAACATTAATGAAAAATGGATGCTCTTTATACGATGGAACTTCCTTAAGCGTCGGAAGAATGGCACGAAGAAGCTCGCCAAAACGCTCATCATTTGCCGGAATACCAGCGTCAACCAGTTCGTCTACGGTTTCAATGATCTTCGACCAGTCATAATCGCCGCCATTCTGGGACTGAATCCTTCCCGCGTGATACTGAATCCGGCGAAAACCATCCGTAAGTATTTTCTGCCGCTGCCCAAGTTTCTCCACTTCACGGCGCAAACGCTCTATATATTCCGGAATGACGTAAATACGTTCTTTTGGTGCCAACGAATCTTTTTTCATATGGCGATTAACGTAAATACTGTACCGTTTTGTCAGGTACGTGAGCCAACGGTGAATGCGAATCTGGTCCTGATCCTCCCTCCCGCTGACATCATACGTGACTCGCCTCAACGCTGACTGCGCGGTTGCCGTAATATAGAGCGCGTCACGCAAAATACGGCTCAGAATTTCTGATTTGGGTGAACGGTCTACCAGAGCAATCAGCTCTCTCATGAAAATAACGCATGACGCGGCCGCTGAATAGGCATCCGCAAGCATTTCATACGTATCCGTGGCAATCACCGGTGCCGTCTCCGGATTATTCATCCAAAGATAACAATTCGTCAATTCGCGGGCACGGGAAAGCAGCGCGTGATCCCGCGGTTCAATTTCCGTCTGAAAATCGACAGACATTTTCAGCAGCCGGTCACGTTCCAATGCCCAGCGGGAGGCTTCGATTTTGAGACAAAGACGTTTTTCCAGCTGATCAATATCCTCTGCCTTCCAAAAATTCGTGGTAGAGGAAACCGCTTGAGACGCATGGGAGTTCAGCTCCTCCAGATGAATATCAGATGTCAGCAACTCCCCGGACGCCTGAACCATATCCGGTTCCGAAGCGTTCTGACTGAAAAACGACAAATGCTCTCCCGCGGATACGTTCTGGGATAAAGAATAGGGTTGGGAAGAATCACCATCCCACGTTTTTCCGCTGCTCCCAAACGAATGACCGCCAGCCCCTCCATGCTCCGCCGCTGAAACAGTGGTGAATAACGCGGAACCTTGATTCGGTTCCGATGAAAAATCAGACGAAACGGCTCCGGTTTCAGCGGAATGCCCATTCCGAGCACGAGAAAGCTCATTATCCAAAAGGTCTTCTGAATGAACAAAAGAATTGAGCCACACATCAAAAAAAGCGATGAGACGTTTCAAATCAGGATTTCTGCTTTCCAGAAAAGTCAGGTTTTTGAAAATTCTTTCATAGTTTGATGAATGATTATGTTCTGACATTTAAATACCCCCAAAATAAAAATAAAAGGGAAATTTTACTAAATAAAAAATTAAGGCTCTTCCCAATCTGCCCCGAAAGGAAAGACCAGTCGGAGAAAAAATGAATAGTCCGACTTCTTTATTTTAATCGTATTTAAGAAATTTTCAACCGGTAAAATTCATTTTGGCTCCAAAATTCCCAAAAAAAATAAAAATTTAACCGCTGGACACCAGTTCTCTCTTAAATTCCAGGAAAAAGAAAAAAGAACAGAAAATACCGCGAAATATCAATAGAAAGAATTTTTTGAAGCGGATCTCATTTTATTCAACAGGAGAAATCCGCAATTCAAAAAATAAAAAATCCCGCGATTTCTGGCAATAAATCAATCAGACTCTTAAAGCCATTTTCAGCCATTCTCACTTTTTCTTGTGATACGCTTCAGGAACCCGCCCCAATTCTTGGATGCTTTTTGCTCACCCTTTCCATTGCCCGAGGTTTTCATTCCTCCCTCTTGCTGTCTGGAAACAGGGGGTGGAGACCCGTGCATTCTTCCGCTGCCGGATGTCGGTACTGGAGGCGGCGCGGGAATGGAACAGGTTTGAGCGTAGGGCGAATTTGGGGAAACCATCCGATTGCCATTTTCAATTTCAGACGGCATGGCTCTCTTCTCTAACTGACTTTCAGAATATGCCCCTAAATCCCCAACCTCTGCCCCGGATCCAGAATCATTCTCTGACTCCGAACCAGCTGTCTCTAAATCCGCGTCATAATGCTGGGGCTCACTAAAAAGATTAACGTCCGGATTCAAAAACTCAAGGGGTTTGGGGATTCCATCGTCCCAAAGGGACATCAGCCGAATGACTTCATCCGCCGATGAGATTCTCTCACGCGGATCTTTCGCCATCATGCAGGCAAGAACATTCACAAAATTTTCAGAAAGTCCCGGATTATGGAAAGCGGGATTGACGGGATGCGTATTGGGATCAAGATGCTGACGTACTTTTTCATTGGTATTTCCATTGGGATACGGCACCTTGCCCGTGACCATGAAATAAAGCGTGCAGCCCAGGGAATAAATATCCCAAATAGGCTCCGGCTCGTTCGGTTTACGAACCTGATCTGGACAAAGATAATCCGCCGTCCCCACGACTTTTGAGGGTAATGACTCAGCAGACTCCTGCGAACTGGCAAGCCCAAGATCGGACAGTTTTGCCAGTCCATTCATGGTGACGAGAATATTTCCCGGTTTAATATCTCGATGAACCAATCCCATCCGGTGCGCGCAGGAAAGGCCTTTCGCTGCCTGGATCATCAGATTTGAGGCGGTTACTTCCGTCAATGGACCGCGATTTCGAATCAGTTTGCGCAAATCTGGACCAGGAACATACTCGACTACCAGATAGTAAACGTTACCGTCCATTCCAGCATCGATCGCGGAAACGATATTGGGGTGATTCAGCCGTGCCAAAGACTGAACCTCTCGATGAAAATTATCTATTGCGGACTGTGAGCGGAGAGCTTTCTCCTTCGGCAATACTTTGACCGCTACGACTTTTTTCGTAATATGATGACGCGCTTTGAAAACCTGCCCCATTCCGCCATGCCCGATCGAATCGAAAATTCGATATTCTCCCAGGTTAAAACGTCCTCTTCCCGCCAGCAGCTGACGTGACTGCCAACGATTGAGAAAACCCCGTTTCACCAGAATTTGCGCCAAATGCTCGGAAGTTTCATCCGTTAAGGTCAAACCTTCATCGGTCATCTGCTTTACGGCAGACTGAAGCTCTGTTTCCGCGACCAGGCCGCTGGCAATAACACATTTTTCAAAAACGGTATCAAACATAATTTTTCTATTAATCCCCCACTGTTTATTTTAGTCAAAATCTGATTTAAATCCAGTAGGGGGAGGAAATTTTCTGAAAAATTCTTTATTTGGATTGGAAATTAATCCCCAAAACAGCCGCGTTTCCAGCCATACGCCGAGTTCAGTGAGACGACCTCTCCGCCTCCTCGCGGGCATCCACTGAAAACTGAAGTACGCTCAGGAGTTTTGATTCACTCACCAGACCATCAAGTAAAATCGGCTGTTCCTTTCCGGGAACCCAAATTACGATCAGAGGAATCGAATTTCGTTTCATGAGTTTGAGATACTGTTCAATCTCCTCCGAAGGTTCCGTCCAATCCGCCAAAAGCGGCACGATTTCGTTGGAACGGATAAATTCTTCAACTTTAGGTGTTTCAATCGCGAATTTTGTGTTCGTCTGACAGGTTGCGCACCAACGGGCAGTAAAATCAATAAAAATGATTTTCCTCTCATTCTGAAGCTCCTCTGCCCGCTTCAGAGAAAAATTTTCCCATGGGATTCCGTCCTCCGACGAATCCGTCGTCTTGAAATCACCGTCTTGAACCTGACTCAGATCCATTGAGAACAGCGTGAAACCAACGAGAACCGTAAATATGATTCCGCAAACCCAAGCCGCGAGAACTGATTCACGAGACGCTCCGGAAAGGGTCGTTTTCCCGATTAACCAGCAGGCAAACCAGAGAGCGACCAAAAGTCCGAGGGTTGGAACCGTAAAGCGTCCGGGAAGAACGTAAAAAAGCCAAACGACCGTGCCAAGGAAGAAAAATCCCATGACTTCCTTAAGCGTTTCCATCCATTCGCCAGGTTTGGGAAGAAAACGGATCATGAATGGAAACGCACCAATCAATAGATAAGGTGTCCCAAGACCAAGGCCAATGACACTAAAAGTGAGAAAAGAAATCCAAACGGGCTGCGTCATGACCCAGCCAAATACTGGACCAAGGTACGGGCCTACGCACGGTGTCGCCAAAAGTGTCGTCAAAATTCCCATGCAGTACGCGCCGAGGAATCCTTCCTTTTTCTGCATTTTACCCAATCGTCCACTGGAAATCATGCCGGGAATCGGAATCTCCCACACGCCAAGAAAACTTAAACCCATGACAAAAACCAGAGCGATCATGAAAATCACGAAGCCGGGATACGTAAACTGCTGCCCCCAGCCCATATTCTGCATTTCGGGGAGTTTCGCGGCAAAATCCGCCGGAAGAACCCCCTTCAGGAATGTCATCAAATCCGCGATTCTGGAGAGGGCGGCCAGCAGCCAAAGAACTGTCAAAAGTCCCAAAGTATAGCTGACATTCAACAGAAAAACGCGCACTCGGGCTTCGCCTGCCTGACGGACAAATGAATGAAGTTTCGGGGCAATCACCGGCAAAACACACGGCATCAAATTTAAAATCAGCCCGCCAAGATATGCCATCAGAAGGATAATCGCCAATGAGTAATCCGCGGCAGATTCGTTTTCACTCCAAACAGAATTCTCCCCTGACGAAATCTCGTCCGGAGTACCGGATTCTTCAGAAAGTGTTTCTTCCGCAACTTCTGAAACGTTCGCTTTAGCCTGCTGTCCGGATTCCGGTGCTGCCTCCCAATTAGAGATGTCCCCAGTCTGAGTACTTTCGGTATTTTCGGGCAATATTTCCGCCAGTTTCTGCTGATTCTCATTCTCAATATTCAAATTCTCGGCTGGAGCAGGAGAAATTTCAGGTACGGCAGCTTCAGAAACGGACGATTCACCGGGCAAATCCGCCGCACGAGAATCAGACGAAACATTTTCTTCTGGAATCTCGCCGGACGACAATGCCTGCTCCATTCGCGGAATCGGTGCCGTGAAGGGAAATTTCTTCGGCGGAAGACACGAATTGGCATCGCACATTTGCGCTTCGACACTTCCAGAAAGCTGAGATGGAATGGTCTTACCGTCCTTCAGGGTAAATTTGACGTTCCATTTCACGAGGTCCTGATGGCTCTCGATCGTAATGTCTCCCCAAACGGCTTCATCCTTTTCCGATTTAGGGGCGGGAACTGAATCGACCTTACCGTCGATCTGAATTCCATCAGCCAAATGAATTTTAGTCGGAAAAGGTCCGCCAGACTCCTGCGTCAGCGAATAAATCTTAAACCCTGCCGGAATTTGAGCCGCAATCTCCAATTCGCCCGGTTTATCCTCGGTTGGCAAAACGAGAACTTTTGCCGTCACGTGCATCGTGGGAGCCGCCTGACCAAAACCGGGAACTCCCATTCCTGAAAACGTTGAACCAGAAGACGGAAAAGGCGAAAAATCCATTGATAAAGCGGAACGTTCGGAGGAATTTTCGCCCTCATTTTCAGCGTAAAGTTCACGATAGGCCGCAAAACGGTCTTTTCCCGCTTTATCCTGCGCGGCAAGAATCGAAAATGAAAGCAGGAGAAAAAAACCGCATATGGAAAGTCTGGAAAATGAATGAAACATCTTGAAACCCCTTAAATTAAATTTCATTTGAATCTTTATTTTAGCCGGAGTTGGGAATTTAAGCAATAGGAAAGTCGCAAAAAATTTAAAATTTTCAGCCAAATTACTCCCTGACTACTCTAATATCTCAAAATCAAAACCTCTCGCTCGAGCGTAATCCAGTGCTTTTGACTGTTTTTTCGCGCGAATCCTCACCCCGAAAGTTCCCTCAAACGCTAAAGCGTCAAACTTCGTTTCCATTCCCAAAACTGTCACGATCAAACCTGATTTTCCCGGAACGCTTCCTTGCCAATTCGCGTGACACCGTACGGGATCCTGACATCGGCTGCTTCACCAGCGTATTTGGTAATGATGACCGCCTCATCCGTAATGGAATATTCAAAACTGCCCTCTTGAAGGTTTCTCTCCAAATCCTCTTTAAGACAGTCCGCATTTTCATCTTTGTTCATGGCTGCCGTTTCCGCGAATAGAAAGATTTCCGCGGTCTGGAACAAATTCACGAAAACTAAAAAAAGCGTAAAAATAAAAAAGAACATTTTCAAAATTCTGTGTTTTTTCAACTGAATCATTTTTTCTGAATATTGCTAGAGAATGCCGCAAGTAAAATTCAACATACTGATATTTTAGCTGAATATCAATTTTTCTCAAGAGGCAAAATAAAAATTAAAAGAAAATAAAGAAATCCAAAACAAACAAAATCGAAAAATCTGTCAGAAATTCTCACTTGGGTCTTCTCCTGAAAGAAAAGACCCAAGCCATCTAAAATTGTCCCCCCGTCCGAAAATCACGGAATCGTGACGGGCTCGCCGTCATTCCTTACCGCAAGGTAAATATGCGTTTCACCGTCAATCGAGTAAGAAATTCTCTGAACCGATCCATCGCACATGACGGTGCCAAACGCCCCGGCATGAGCGCTGCCGAACTGAATAGACCCAGGATACGCCTTACGGTCCTGAAGAGGAATAACGACCGATTTACTGCTGAGCGTGCCGGCCGTTCGCGAATTATCCTGATCCTGACCGCTGAACATTCCGTTATCGTCATAGCTGGTCGTGCTTTCATAATAGTCGGGAGAAACATACTTTTCGCCAATCAGATACGTATTGGACGAACCATCCCGAATCTCTCCCATCGTGACTTCACTCAAATCAAAAATCGCTCCGTTATGCGTGGAATTGGTCCAGCTTTTCCCCTTTATCTTCGAACGCGCGGTTCCCCAGTCGGACCATGAATTTTGCGTACTGGTTCCAGAATTGACCGCTCCGCAGCAGGCCGCGTAATCAGTTTTCCCTCCGGTTGCCGGTTTTTCCGCGTTATAGACCGTGGTGCTCAAAGTATACGCTTTTGAAGTTCTTCGTGACGGACAGTTAAAAATCGGAAGCGAAGTGGACATGACCGTTCCCGCGCCGCTCTTCTGCCCGCCGGAAACCGTTTCAATATTTCCATCCGCGCCAAGCTGAAACAACGCGTTCTGCTCCATAAACGGCAGACAGGAAAAGACCCAGGACCCAGGCTGCGCGGGACCAAATCCCGCGTCCGGATCGCCAACCCAATTCCACGACCAGCCGCCGGACGGGAATGCCTTCGTCGTGCTCTCGTGATTCAGGGCGGCCAAACCCATGTTCTTCAAATTATTTCCACACTGCATCTGGCGGGCCGCTTCACGTGCCTGCTGAACCGCCGGCAAGAGAAGACCTACCAACATTCCGATGATGGCGATTACGACCAAAAGCTCAACCAACGTAAAACCTTTCCGCATAAAAATCTCCCCGTGATTCATGAAAGGATTTTCAAAATACTACCAATCCTGAAGCGTGAACTCTCTCAAAATTAAACTTCTACGCCTATCTGAATACCATGACGTTAATTTTACCAAAGCCTCCATGGAAAATCAAGGGGGGTGATCGCCTTCTTTTTAAATTTTTCCATTTTTGAGATACTTCCCAAAAACTCGTTTTCAGATAAATATCACCGAAACTGAAAAACCATAAAACAGGAAAAAAACGCGCTGTCAAGATACTTCGCGGGAAGAAATCCCCTCTTCACGAAACGTGAGGCGGGAAAATTTGAATCTACTGTTTCACCGGAACGCTGCCCAATTCCCCTCCATTAGAGGGGAATAAAAAACTCAAACTCCGGTCGATGGGCTAACGCGAAACGCCCACTCCCGGCGAACGCGCTGGCGCGCTTTATCGCCGAATGTCAAAGCGGCAAAGGTTACTAACGTAACTCCATATTTGTGGGACACTACGCGCTGCCGACGCATACGCGCTCCGTTCCTGCGCCTCCGTAGGAAGACTCACCGTCAAGCCAAGTTTGCCAGAAAGTTTACGGCAAAACTCCTGGCACTCGTTCCAGCTCACACTCTCCACCGGATTCTGGGCTCCCTTGAATCCGCTCGGATCCGTGCCCATCACGCTCTCCCACATCGCCTGCGTCACTTCCGTCTCAAGCATCCAGAAGCCCTTCGTCAACGTCACGCTGTGCGGAGTTTCATAGCATTCTTCGTCCCCCATCGTGAACGTCCCCGCGGGACACCAGCGGAATGCGTACTCGATGCCGTCGACGGTCTTCACCATGCGTTCGCCGGCAGTACGGAAGGCGGGTTTCGGCGGTTCGGGAGGGGTTAGCTCATAAGTCGGCTCCTCGGTCGGTTTTGGGATCGGCTGTTTCTCAAGTTTCGCGATCAGGAAATCGTCCAGTTCGTCCTCGTCGCCGCGCAGCAGCGGGATTTGGGAGTCCTCGAAGTTCAGGCGCACGTAGCGTTTGGTTTGAAGGTTCACGTAGGAGAAAAGACCATGAACGCTGATCTGGCCATCCTGTGCCGCCTTGCCCTGAAGCCCCTCGATAAGAAAATGCGTGAAAACGCCGTGACCGAGTTTTTGGTCCTCCCACGAGAACTGGCCCGTCCTGCAGGAGGAGATGATGAAGAAACCTGGTTTTTCGATTCCGACCGGGTCCACCAGCCCCTTAATGCCGTCGGCGGCTCGCCATCCCTCCATCACCAGCGAGTTGCGGCAGGCGTCCACGAAAACCAACTTTTGTTTCGCGGAGCAGTTTTCCACGATTTTGTAAACGTCCGAGCGTTTCACCAGCGAGCTGAGGTCCTTGTGGGCCGTGTCCATTGGACAGAAGTAGCTTTTGTCACCATACGACGCGCCGTGGCCGCTGAATGCCATGATGAACAAGCCGTTTTCATCGACTTCCTCGGCCAGGAGCCGCGCGTGGCGCAGAATGTTCGCCTTGGTTGGCAGGTGCGAAGTGTTCCGTGCCGAGGTCGAAAGCCGAACGATGTTTTCCGGCGGGAAATCCAGTTCCAGCAGGACTTTTTCAAGTGCCTCCATGTCCGCGTCGCAGTACTTTAGCGACTCGAAAGGCCTGGTGTACTCGTTGATCCCGACCAGAAGCGCGTACCGGTGATTCTTCGGCACGACCTGCATCCCGTGAGGAACGGCTTCCTCAAACACCGTTTCGCCAGCTGAACGCGAACCAGCACGTTTTTTCGCGACGTACGCCTGGTCCGACTCGGAGAGTTTGTCCACCTTCACGCGGTAGAGCTTGCCATCGGAGCGATAGCGAATGTGAATCTTTTCCTCGTCGGTATCCTTCTCCATCTCCCACTTGCCGACCAGCTTCTCACCATTCAGCTTGGTCCACGTGCGAACGGATTTCTCTTCGGAAATGCGCTCCTGGTTTATGGTTTGAGGCTTGATCCACGTACGAACGGATTCCTCCACGAAAATCAAGATCGGAAGGAGGAACAAAACAAATAAAATCGTCGACTTTTTCATGATTTTATCCCGAAAAGGCAGCAAAGCACGTTTTCAAAACGCGAATCCGCGGCAAAACAGCCGAAAAAGATTCTCGCGAGCCTCAAAATACTACTCTAATTTCCATATGAAAAAAAACGGTACGAGCGCAATAAAAAAATCAGAAAAGTTCCTAAAAGCTCATTTTTAGAGAAAAAATTCGCGCTAGCGGCCCATAGCGCGAACTTGAGAATAGTCACAGCCAAAATCCAGCAGGTAAATTTGGCTGAAAAATCGTCCAGTCTTAATCCTTAATACTTTTCAGACTCCAAATTTTCACGGTTCCTTTCCCAATGAAACGAAACTCGCTGATTTTTTCCCCCATATCCGCCCGGACTGCCGTTTTGAAGGCGGCACCCTGGTTGGCGCTTATCTCAAACATTGGGCGATCGATGAACACGCGAAAGACAATTTTTCCATCGAGAGGCTGGAGAGGCATTTCATCAAGCATTTTCATTTGGGCATCCCAGCGGATAATGTTTTTTCCGAAATGAAGTTCAGCGTTCTCGGAAGCGTCCGCGGTGACCAAAAGTTCGTAAAGCTGGCCGTCACCAAATGTTCCTGGAATCATGCTTTGGGTAAATTCTCTTTCCTCCAGACGGAGCGTTTCCAACTCCCGAACGGGTTCTCCAAAGAGACGAATTCCTTCGGGCGTGGTTCTCAAGGAAAGCTCCAGCGGAAGACTGAATGTCTGATTAAAGGGATGTTTCGCGTCAAAAGGAATCGGAATCTGCGCCCAGCCGATCTGAATCAGTCGGCCCGGAGTATTATTGAAGCAAAGTGACGCGTAGTATCTTCCGTAGTGCAGACGATATTTTCCATCATGTTCCGGGACAAAAGTCTTTCCGTTAAACTGCCCCACGACATACTGCGCGTCAGCGGCCCAAAGCACCCACCGGGTATTTTTCGGATCGCCATCTACGGGCAGCCGATAAAGATTCGGGCATTCAAAGAAACCGTAAATATCTCCAGTCCGAACCCAATTTTTCAGGTCTTTACTCTGATAAAAGGCGATGAGACGATTCTCTTCAATCTCTTCATAAACCGCGATGAGCCACGTTTTCTCTTCCTCAAGCCAAATGAGCTGCGGATCACGGCCTCGATGGGAAATCATGAGCGATTCATATTTCCATGTTTTTCCGTGATCATGACTTACCGCGAGACATTCCCCAACTCCAGTATCGGTAAACGCGGCATAAAGAGGACGCGAAAAAGGATCGTTCGGATTGGAAAGCGGTTTGTCCCAGGCGGGTGAGGCAGTTCCCGAAAAACAGTTTCGCACCGCCATCGAGGGATGCTTTTTTTCAGGAGGAAGATCATCTCCAAAAGGACGCAGCGCGAGCGGCTGCTCAGTCCAATGAACCAGATCAGGACTGACCGCGTGACCCCAAAACATATTCCCCCAAGGCAGCCCCATCGGGTTGGACTGCCAGAAAAGATGATACTCGCCTTTCCAGAAAATCATTCCGTTCGGATCATTATTCCATCCCTGAATCTGGGAAAAACGCAGCTGCGGGCGAAACTTTTCACGGTAAAGAGGTTCATTCCGGGGCACAGACGCGGCATTGACAATCAGTTCAAACGCGCGATTCCCATCCTCAAGGCGGTCCGTCGCAATTTTCAGCGTCTTTCCCTGGTATTCCTGAACATCAAGAAAGGACCACCAATCCACTTTTTCTTTTGAGTCGGCAAGCGTCACTTCAAATTTAAACGCGCGAACGCCATTGGGATCCGTAATCTCCAGGACTTTTTTCTCCGCGGTATTGGAAATGGGAAGAAGCAAAAAGCGGTTCTGAATCTGAATCGTCTTAACGACCGGCCCTTGAGCGCTCAAGAATGAACCAGAGGCTAAAAGACTCAAAAATACTAAAAAAGAAGCGAAATACTTCATATTTTTCTCCTGAAATAAAGGGAAGGCAAGAATCTGTTCAACTGGCGGAATCAGCATATTCCGACAATACGCTTTTGAGCGGGACGAAAAAGTCCGAAATCCAATTGGAAAAAAGAGTATTCTGACTTTTACCCATCTTCCGATTCGCGGTTTTCTGACTTTTTCGAAAAAATTCCAGCAAGGCGTTCAAACCTTTTTGGAAAATCTCATCTATTTTTTTAGCGAAAATCAAATTCCCGGAAACTCTCTACCTTATTTTAAATGCTCCGACAAATTCTTTCAAGGGGGGATAACATAAAATATGAACATTTTCGCGCTCACCAATTTCATCTGGAATATCCCCAAATATTCAGTCCCTGGAAACTGGCTCCCGGAAATCACTTAAAGCGTTTGGGGAGTCTTCATGCCCGTATTTTCAGACTATCTCAAAATTGAAAATGGATGAGGATTAAAGTCTAATCTGATTTCATGTCGATAAAGGAAATTGTTGACTGTTCAAACGTCTTTCTGTTAATCGCAATCAGATAATTGCCGCGTTACCCTTGGAAAATTCCTTACTATTCATTGATTCTCCAAGTCCGCGTACCCCGCGTCTCCAGATTCATGGAAAATTCTTTTCAGTACTGGAGAAAACCATTCCCATGCCACGATAAAAAACAAATCAAAAATGAACATTAAACGTTTTTTCTCTCTGTTCCCAGTTTTCGGACTGTTTTTTTTCCTTTGTTTCCAGCAGGCACGCGCGGAATCATTCGTAACGCTGGCTCAAATCAGCCCTCTGCCCCTGGCCACGCGTCTTGAGATTCCTATTCTTCTTTCAGATCTGATAAGTAAATCCGAAAAAAATCAACTTCGAATTCATCTCGAAGTCACGAACGAATTTTGCGGCTGGACGATCGCCTCCCCTAAAAATGTTTTTTTAACAAATGGAAAGACAAAGATTTTTCCGGAACCTTTCTGCGTCATGGAAACAGGAAATTCCGGACGTCATGCCTCCGGTGAAGAAATTGTCCTGAAATTCAACTTACCCGAAGACCTTCTTCCGTCTCAATCCTCCGAATTCTCTTCTGAAACCCGAAAGCCGAATCACGATTTCATGCCGCCAGAGGGAGAAGCGGGAAAATATCAAAATTCCGATACGGAACTCTGGCACCTTGAGTTCACGTCCGGAATTTTCAGCTGGGAAACTCCTCAAGGTGAATTCGCTCTTGAGGTTTGGTGCGGAGAAAAATTCCGCATACGCTCAACCGTGGACTCAAGCAATCGTGTCTGCCGAATTCAGGAAACAGGCATTTCCGACGTAAATAAAGCAATTCTCGAACTGCCTGACGGAGAACGCCTTGAAGAAAACAGAGCCGATTTTCGTTTTCGTTTTCCCTTGCTTCCAGACGGCAGGAATGACTTTTCCGTACTCCTGACGCTTCAGAAAAAAAACGGAGCTCAACTCACGGAAAAGGTAAAAATTACCCGGCGGAATGAACCGCTTTGCGTTCCTCAAAGAGATGGGGAAATTCTCGTCGGAAGCTGTTTTTATCCGGCGGTTCCTGACAATGAACTTGATACTCCGGAAAAAAAGAAAGTAAAAAACGCCGAAGTGTCCTGGGAAGCGCCTAAAATCCCCAATTCAAGATACTGCCATGAATTCGTGGATGATTTTATTCATGAACCATGGGGAAATCTGGCCGTTTTTTGGCCTTTTACTCCAGGACCATCAAAAAATTCAGAGGACGTAAGCCTTCAATATGCCCAAAAACTGGCAAAAGCCGGAATCTATTCGATGAGCATCTATCAGCACATTTCAGCGGAAAAAGCTCGAAAAATGTCAGAGGCTGCCCAAAACCATTTCTTTCTCCAAAATAATATCGGAGAATACGCGAGTTACCTCTACCAGGGCCCCGAAGCCGCGGAAGCATGCCGCGTTCCCGTCGGAAAAGACCTGAATGACTGTCGGCGCTTTTTCGTAGAAGAGTATATCGCTCAAGGGGTGAAACGATACGAATCATCCTATCCTTACGTTTTTTCAACCTCCGGAACCTCACTGGCAAATTATGAACTGGAAGGCGGAATCCGCTTCATCTGCTCGGAACTCTATGCCATTGGAGCACAAAATCTCGCATGGGCAAGTTCTGAAATGCGCGGCGCGGCACGAAAATGGAAACCTGAATATTGGGGAGGGTGGCTCGCCCATGAATGGCAAACCACTGCCGTCCCCTATCACGCGGAACAAAAATTTCTTCTTCTTCGGGCAGGACTTCTTCAACAGTATCTTATGGGAAGTTCGCTCATGATCCTTGAATCCGGCACCCAAACGACTCAGGCCGGGTACTTTACCAAAGATTCCGGAAAACAAAATTTCGGGTATGAACACGCAATTCCCAAACGTTATCGCTCGGAAATGAAACGTTTCTGGGATTTCGTTCAAACTTCTCCCAAACGTCTTGGGACCCCGGAAACCAAAATCGCTCTCGCGCTCGGGAATTGCGACTCATTTGTCGGCCTGAACCTCCCCGGATACCCGGTCTGGTCTCAGCATCAAAAAGCCGAAAAAGATCCGCGCTGGCGATACGGTGACGCGCAAAAGACCTCTGTCCTGATTCAGAATATCTTTTGTCCGCTGGCCTCGGATGCCCTCTCTCCATATCCAAATCACTGGCTGGCAGGAAGTCCATATGGTCAAACGGACATCGTGGGAATTGACGACCTGAGCCGTCTGGAAGACCTGACACGTTATTCGCTTCTGATCTATGGCGGGTGGAATTCAATGACGCCAAAAATCTTCTGCCTGCTGTCGGATTATGTTCAGCTGGGAGGAAACCTCATTCTGGCAGTCCCGCATCTCTCAACCCGGCTTGACTGCGAAGCAAAGGATTTCACCGTAAACGACCTGATCCATTCCGGAGATCTTTCCGGACTCATTGACGTAAAAATCATTGGGGAAACGGAATTTCTACCCGAAAAAAAAGACAAAACACTTTCCTCCAATGAAAGGAAAAGAGAACGCGTCGCGAAAGTCAAAATTATGGATCAGGTTTCGTCCCCGGCCCAGGTTCTGGAGTCTGTTGACCAAAAACCGATTATTCTTCGACAAAAACGCGGAAAAGGAAACGTATTCCTCTTCCTCGGCTGGGAGTATCCCGGAAAAGAGTCACTTTCTCCATACTATGAAAATCTGATCCGCCTGGAAGCTGAAAAGCAGATGAAATCTATCCGCGTGGAAACCCTGCCGGGGGAGGAAGCGTTTTTCTCATGGGCAGTCTACGATGACTGCGTTTTCATCCTGAATCTTGATGCCAATAAAACGCGAACCTGCCTGCTTCATATCGGCAAAACCTCTCACAAATTGAAAATCGAACCCGCCGGAATGATGCGTATTGAAAGATAAAAAATACCTGGACAGACTTAAAATCACTTTAAATCCAGAACTTAAGGAGAAAAATTTGAAATTCAAGACAATCGTTCGTTCTGAGCATTTGAACCATCATGGCGTTTTATTCGGAGGGTATATGCTGCTTTGGACTGATGAGTTCGCGTATGTTGCCGCGCTTGAGGATTATCCGAAAACACGATTCGTAACTCGCGGAATGGAATCCGTCTCATTCACCAAAAGTGTTCCCAACGGAGCGATCGTAACATTTGACGTAAATCGTATTCGGACTGGCAATTCCTCCGTCACGTACCAGGTAGACGTCACCGCGCGTGAGATGCTCTCTGAAAAAAGTTTCGACGTATTCCATACGCGAATCACCCTCTGCGCGGTAAACGCAAAGGGTGAAAAGGTTTCTCTTGAGTCAATCGCTGAAAAGAACTAAAAGGTTTTCCACGCCTCAACGCGATACTCAGAAAATCTCAACAAGATACTCAAGATCAAGAGCTTCGCCGGCACGAATTGTTCGCGGACCTGTCATGACTGGACACGGATTGATCAGGCAGTACGAATCGGAACGCTGCGCGTAAAAACGAGTTTCAGGAGTACCTTTTTCAACCGTCATTCGGATACCGGTTCCAGTTTCAGGATCCCGGTATTCGATCCAGTCCGCCGGTTTCTCCCGAATCGTCCGCATTTCCTTTTCGCCGTTGGCGCAGCGTGTCTCAAATTTCCCAAAAATCGGATCAAGACGAAGCATCAGCCCCGCGTACCCTCCGCCATGACGGTGAGGAGGGGTTCGATCCAGAACAACATCTTTTTCCTGGGCCGTAAAGTGATGAAAAAACCTGACGGAATACGTGCCGTCGGCTTCCGGAAGCGTGAAAAGAATCGTCCTCTCTTCCTTTAAAACGACTTTATCCGGTTCATTCTGATTCACGTAGTCAAGCTGAATCTTAATTTCAGCCGAATCTTCATTGATTCTCGGAACCGCGCTCCGAATAATCGTTTTACCGGAACTTGGCTCCCAATAATTCACTCCGTTCAGATACTTCCACGAAAACCAGACTCCCAAATGCCAGACATGATCTTTGGGTCGCAGAAGAGCCGCGTCACGTCCATCCGAAAGACGCATTGGAGCAATGAAAGGTTTCCCTTCCAACGCGTCAAGATGAATTTCCCAAATAGTCTCTTCCCCTTTTCTGAGACGCAATCCTTCGAATGAAACTTTCTCTGACCGCGTTTTCTCAAAAACATACCCTTGTGGATTGGATAATTCTCCTGCCGAAAGAAAAAAAGGTTGAGAATGGAAAGAAAAAAATGACGTTATGAAAGTAAAAAAGAATGCCAAAAGCAAAGAACGATTGAAAAAACACATCATGAAAATCCTTAAGAACTAAAGTGAAAAATCATTATTTTCTTCAACGGAAACAACGCGCGACATTGACTTCCTTGAAAATTCCAATAGTTCATTCTACCATAAAAAAAAACAAAGTCAAGCAATGAACATAAAAAAACATTATTTTTTCATAAACAGAGTGGGAATTATCCGCCATTGAAAAACTCACTGAAAGAAAACTTCCAGTGAGTTCACGTAAAAAGCAGCCTCTGCTTAATCCTAAAAGTTAAATAAACTATTTTTTATTTCTCGCGGAACGGCGCAGAATACCGAGTCCGCAGGCTCCGAGTACCAGCAGTGCCCACGTTGCCGGTTCCGGGACGGAATTCCGGTCAAAGCGGAGAATCCCATCGCCGCCGGCCATCAGACCGCGGAGATCCCAGTAGTACGCATCGTTAAAGATCCCTTCAAAGTCGATACTCGCGAAGTTGAAGTCCATCGTTTTGCCTTCCGCCGTGTCGAAAAGCTTAAACTCGGTCGTGTCGCTGAGTTCGCCGTCAACGACAATGGAGAGGATCCCGTCAAGGTCCATGTCTCCCGTCGTGACCAGACTGTCGTGCGCTCCGCTGGTGAGGTCGATCTCCATGATGATATTTCCCTCTTCTCTCAGCGTGTAGTTTC
>JAFQUP010000061.1 GCA_017408405.1 Thermoguttaceae bacterium | reverse complement strand
GAGGCGGAAGCTGCGCGTAAATCGGAAACGGAACGTCTTGCTCGTGAGGCGGAAGCTGCGCGTAAGGCGGAAACGGAACGTCTTGCTCGTGAGGCGGAAGCTGCGCGTAAATCGGAATTGGAAAGCGGAACAGCAGAAATTCCGGCAAGTGTTGATGCTGCGAAAAATACGGTTTCTGAAGAGGTTTCTGGCTCTGAGGAGCTAAAGAATCCGGAAGAACGTGAAGAGGAAATCGGCAGCGTCATTCAGGAAGAAGATAACTGGTTTGTGCGATACCTGATTCGGATCGGTGAGACTGTTTCGAACTGGCTGTTTACGATTGGTGATTTCGTGATGTTCGCGACGCGGGTTTTCTTTTGGCTTCTTCGTTTGCCGCGCCGCGGAACACTTCTTCCCTGCATGTACGAAATTGGGATCATGAGTCTTCCGGTGATTGCGCTGACGGGTACGTTCATCGGAATGGTCCTTGCGGTTCAGAGCTACAATCAGTTGAAAGGTTTTTATCTTGAGACGCGAATGGGTGCTTTAATCAATCTGTCTTTGGTTCGGGAATTGGGTCCGGTTCTTGCCGCGACCATGCTCGCGGGGCGGATAGGCAGTAGCATGGCGGCAGAGCTTGGGACGATGCGTGTCACGGAGCAGATTGACGCGTTGGGCAGTATGGGAGTGAACCCAATTCATTATCTGGTGGTTCCCAGATTTATGGCGTGTGTTATGCTGATTCCGGTACTAACGATATTCGCGGATTTTATGGGAATCGTAGGCGGCGCGTATTTTTCGGTTTGGGTTTACGGAATCGATTGGCATTTTTATTTGACTAACTCAAATAAAATCGTAGGAGAACCGGACATATTCATTGGGATTTTCAAGAGTTTTTTCTTTGGCGCGACGATTGGTTTGATTGGCTGCCATCGCGGTTTCAACAGTCGTCCCGGAGCACAGGGAGTCGGGCGAGCCTCGACGGAAGCGTTTGTTTTTTCATTCGTTTTCATTCTTTTGTTGGACTTGGCACTTGGAACGATATTCGAATCGCTTGACGGAGTTTTGTTCACGAAAATGCCGCGTCAGCTTTAGGTTTGAAAAGGAGTGTTTCAAAGGACGCGGGGATTTACGGCGGAGAATGATTTTAACAGAGTAAGAGCAAAATTGCTGAAGAGGTTTAAGAAGAATTTTGTTTTGTGAAAAGAGTTTTTTTTGCTGCGGTGAATCAGTAAAAAGACGGAGGACAGAGGGCAGGAATCCTGAAAACAATTCAGGAAAATGATGGTGAAAGAAGCATGACTTCCTTACTCAAAGTAGAAGATTTGACGGTTACTTTCAATACGCAGAACGTACTTCGGAATATCTCGTTTGAGATTTCTCCCGGGGAACGTTTGGCAATCATTGGCGAGAGCGGCTGCGGGAAGACGGTACTTCTGAAAAACCTCATAGGATTGATTCAGCCGACTCGCGGACGTGTTTTATTTGAGGGGACCGAGCTTGGAAAACTGGATGAAGCGGAGCTTGCCCGAATACGAATTAATTATGGATTCGTTTTTCAGATGGCGGCGCTTTTTGACAGCATGACGATTGAGGAAAACCTTCTTTTCCCGATGCTTCAGCACACGAAACAGAGTCGGCAGACGATGATGACGACCGTTTTGAAACTTTTGGATGAAGTTGGACTTTCATCCAATGTTCTTTCCAAACGTCCGGCCGAACTTTCAGGCGGCATGCGGAAACGGGTTGGAATCGCGAGAGCATTGGTGCTTCAGCCGAAGATCGTACTTTATGATGAACCAACGACGGGGCTGGATCCCATCATGACCGACGTCATTAATCGTCTTATGGCGAAAATGGCGAAGAATTACGCGATCACGAGCGTAATCGTTACGCACGACATGACGACGGTCCGTAATGTGGCAGATCGGGTCATTATGCTTTATCCAACGTCACGGTTGAAAAGAAACGAGCCGCAGATATTATTTAACGGTCCCGCTTCAGAGATTGAGAAAAGCGCGGATCGGCGAATTCATGATTTTGTGTTTGGCGACGGATCCTCCCGGCTTAATGAACGCGCGCTTGATTGATTTCATTTTGAAACAGTTTCAGGAAATGGAGTCAGGATAGAGGATTGAAATTTCGACAGCTGTCAAATTCATGAGTTTTTCTGACTTGTCCTGAAAATGGAATCAGCCGAAGTCGGCGTGAAAAGTTTTGGGCATTGGAAAAGATAAAATTCAGTAACATGAAACTGGAAATCAGATTCGGGAAAGAAAGATTTCCGAAAGAATCAGAGGAGAATAGGGCATGAACGAACGAACGATGAAATTAAGATTGGGCGCGGCGGTCGTACTGAGCGTCGTGATCATTTTCATTTTCCTGACGTTCCTTGGTTCCCGGGAGAAATTTTCAGTTTCCTCGTATCAGATTCAGATTCAGATGCTTGACGCGCCGAATGTGGTTCAGAATACTCCGATTTATCAAAGCGGGATTTTGATTGGTCGAGTCGCGGAAGTCGTTTTGACGGAGGATAAAGGAGTCATCATTACCGCGAATATTTATCAGCCGCATAAACTTTACCATGACCAGGAATGCCGTCTGGTTTCCACGCTTTTGGGAGATGCTTCTCTGCGTATGGTGACTCAGCCGTCGGATGACGGCAAACGGGAGCATACGGAGATTAAGCCGGGTGAGCTGATTCAGGGCCATACGTCGCTGGATCCGTCTGTTCTGGTTGCCAAAATGCAGGAAAAACTGACGACGGCAATTGATGATGTGGCAGCCGCTTCCGCGCAATTGACAGAGGTGGCGTCAACGACCAACGCGATGCTTAATGAGAATCGCGAGAACGTTAAGGACATCATGAAAAACGCGCGGAGCATAACGGGAAATTCAGCGCGTATCGTTCAAAGTTTTTCCGTGATTCTTGATGACGAATTCTGCACAAACATTCAGACTTCAGTGGGCAATTTGCGGGAAGCGTCAGAAAAGTTGCCAGAAACACTGGAACAGGTAAAATCCACACTTGGAGAACTTCACGGAACGATCCAGCTTTCCAATTCAACGATTCAGAAAGTGACAGAGCGTTTGGATGGATCCCTGGACGGTGTCGATAAGATGATGGTGACCTTGAATTCCACATTAAGCAACGTGGAGAAAATTACGGAACCTCTTGCGGATGATGAACTAACCCGAAAATGGCTTTCCAACATCACGAATATTCTGCAGAATATGGACGTTTTTACGGAAACACTTAATCGCCATGATTCGACACTTGGCCTTTTAATGACAGATCGCGAAATGTACGATAAACTTCGCTCCACGATGGAACGGGTTAATGAGCTTCCTCGCCAGCTGGAACCCATTATTTTTAACGCGAAAGTAATGACGGAAAAACTGGCGCAGCATCCGGAGCTTTTGGGACTTCGCGGGTATCTGAAGAAGGACTCGGGAACATCTCAGGAGATTCCCTGGCCCAAAGGGGTGAAACCTTATTCGTCATCTGGCGGGTATTCGGCTTCTCCGGTCTGGAATATGCCGATTTCCAATTCCGCTCCTTATTCCACGCCGATTTCCGCACAGGTACCAGTGAGGAATGCTCAAAGTGAGAGATCTTCCGCGCGGTCAGAATTTTCGACGATGCCTGACTATTCAGGAAGAACAGTGAGAAACGGAACGATTCAAGGAAATGGGCACCAGTTTGTGGATTCCATTTCAACGGTTTCACCTCTTAAACCCGCAGTTAAAGAACATTCTGTTCAAAGAGAAGTTCCTGTTTTGAAACGAGCGGAAACGGGGCGTTCGGTTTCTGGAAAAACGAATCCTCAGGTGAATATTCCAGCCGACGCGACTGAGATTACTCCGGAAATGCTTGGAATGACTCCGGAGGAATTCCAGAACGCGGATGTTCAGGTTCTTTCAGATACGGTTTGGAACGCGTCATCTCGCGGTAATGTTCTTCCCGCCGGTGGCGAGGATTCCATCTCGCGGGATACTCTTCCGGAGGCTCTCCCGCCGGTAGTCGCGCAGCCGGCGGAACTGAATCCATCAACAGGTGGAAAAGTCCGGGAGAATTAAGGTCCCGGATTATCAGGTGGATTTTGGATTCAGAATAATTTTCTGATCTCATGAACAAAACACGGCATGAAGAAATGCCGTGTTTTTTGGATAAATTTTTCAGATTTTTGAGTTCTTGGTTCAGGCAAGAGGTTTTCCATCCAGAATGAGGCTCATTCTCTTTGACTGTTCTTCATGAGAGATGACTCTTCCGTGAATTTCAACGGTGACCCACGTGCTGAATCCTGTCTCAATCATCTTTTGGCGTACTTTAAGCCAATTCACCGAACCTTCCATGATCGGCACAAAGTTTCCGCCGTGCCCATCTTCATTCAGCAGGAAATCTTTGAAATGGACGCGAATGATTTTTCCGTTCAAATGGTCGAACCAGTCTTCCGCGTTTGGATAATACTTTAAATTATTCGCGACATCGAAATAGGCCTGAACCCATGGAGAGTCGAACGATTTAATGAAGTTCGCGGCAAATGCCGGATGGACCCACATATTGTTCCAAACGTTTTCCAAAGCGATTACCACGCCATACTTTTCAGCGGCAGGCATAAGAGATTCGACGAATTTCCTTGCTTTTTCCATTTGTTTATTGTGTTCCGCGATATAGTCGGCAAACGGCGCGTTGTCTCCGTCAACGACCTCAATCAGGCGGTTGGATTTTTCGTCGAATTTCAGGGAAAATTCCCATGGCTGAGGCATTGGGACACCAGAAACCCGTCCTGGTATGACCAGCGCGGCCGTTGCTCCGATTTCCGCCGCTGCCGCAAGACGTTCAATGGAGCCGCCTCCCATGACAGAATGGATTTTGAAATCCTGCTTTTCTGCTTCTTTTCTGATTGCTTTTGCCTTGTCAATTTCGATAGGCCCGGTAATTTCCATGCCGTCGAGACCAATTGATTTCATGCGAGCGATGGCAGCCGCGTCGGGGACTTTATCGATTACGGCTTTTCCGGGACGTTGAACGAAGTCCGGCACATTTTCTGCCCAGAGTCTGGAAGCTGGAAGTGTCCCCATTGCGGAGAAAACGGCAGCCGCGGAAGCCGTGAGCGAGGTTTCATGAAGAAAATGACGTCGATTCATCATTGGGAAAATCTCCTTTCAGTAGGAAACGAAAAAAGAAAATAAAAATATTCCAAAGGGTGAGGAAATTGATCTTGGATATTTTAGCATTTGGGAAAGATTTCGTAAAGGGTTTACTTCCGATTTATGAAAAATTTTCTCAAAATTTGGAAAAATCTTTCGTGGCAAGTTTTTTTGAAGCAAAAAAACATAAAAGTTTTCCATCTTTTTTCAGGTATTTCTTTTTCCTCCTTGACGAATTGCTATTTGCGTGTTAAAATAAGAAGAGATTTTCAGAAGAGAAAAATTTTTCGGCGTTTGGCTGGCAAACCATCGTTGAGAGCGTAGGTAAACCGGGATGAGTCAATTTTTATTTTTTCAGATCAGATTGGTACTTTTTCTGATTCTTCTTTACTTGGGGGGAATCAGCGGGGTGTGCTTTGCCCAAACGGATACTTTGGGACTTTCCGAGATTACGGATGCCATGACGATTGGCGCCGGGAGTGAGTCAGAGACTTCGTCAGAAAAAAAATCCGCTGAAGGTGAACCGTCTTTTAAAGTTCTTGAAAATACTCCGGAAAAAACAGTTATTCTGCTAACGCTGGACGCTGCCGCGATTGAGAAACTAAAAGAATCCGCGAGTGAAAGTGAAAAAGAAGAATCTTCTGATTTGGAAATGATCGTTCTTCCTGATTTGGAAAATGATTCCATGACTGTTGAAACCATTTGGACAAAGTTTCTGAATTTCTGTTTTACCGTGAAAGGATACTGTCAGAAAAATCTCTGGAATTTGGCGCATCTTGCGGTCGGAATTTTGGTAACTTGGTTTCTGGTTTGGATTCTTCATTTTCTTCTTGATCATTTCCTGTTTGGAAAAGTCATTAAAAAAACGGCGACACTCACAGATGATTTCTTTTATCGCGCGAGTCTCCCTCCGTTTTTGGTTTTTTTCTGGATATTTGGTTTTTTCCTTAGCGCGTTGCCTCTTTTGAAGGGAACGCATTATCCCCAGCGGCTTATTTTGGCCTTGATTGCCGCCAATGCCGCCTGGCTTCTGTTTCGTTTAATAGGAGCTGGAGATAAAGTCATTTGCCTCTATTTTCGCGGGAAAAAGAGAGTTTTTAACAAATTGATTTTCGATACGATTCGAAAAACCTTAAGAATTATTTTAATTCTTTTTGCCGTATGTTTCATTGGGCAGACGATTCTTGGACTGAATATTTCAGCACTTCTGGCTGCTGCCGGAATTTTCGGTTTGGCGATTGCTTTTGCCGTTAAGGATACCATTGCCAATTTTCTTAGTTCATTCATGATGCTTTTCGACAATTCGTTTCAGCTTGGAGATCGAATTCGAGCCGGAAATCTGGATGGCGATGTTGAGGCAGTGGATTTTAGGAGTACCAGAATTCGCGCGCTTAATGGTCATCTCTATTCGGTACCGAATGCGGTTCTTGGGACTGGAATCATCGAAAATATCAGCCAGAGACCCGGTATTCGATTTGATTTTGAGCTTGGATTGACCTATGATACTCCGCCGGATAAACTGGAACGGGCAGTTTTTATCGTGCGGGATTTGATTTCAGATCCTCAAAAGTTTATTCAGTCGCCGACCCGTTCGTTAGTGACATTTGGAAGTTTTGGAGAATGGTCTCTCAATATTCGCGTTATGCTTTGGTTCAACACACAAAATTTTGTTGAGTCAGAGCAATGGAAACATGATTTAAACATGGCGATTCTTCGGAAGTTTACGGAAGAAGAGATTGAATTCGCGTTTCCCACTCAGACGATTTTCGCGCCTGGCAATACGGAATCGGGCGCGTCTTCGTCCAGAATTTAATGGCAGTTTTTTTCAAAAACGTTTTACGCAGAACTGGATTTTTTCATGAAACTGATTCCTGCTTTTCCATTTTTGTTCCTGCTCGCCATCCTTTTTTTGACGGAAGGATGTCGAAAATCAGATTCCGTTAAGCATTCCGGCGGTCAGGCTGAGGTACCTCAAAACGCCAATGCGAATGATCCGCGCTGGCGTAATGAGCTTTTCATGAGTAATGTCGCTTCTATTCGAGGCCGAGCCGTTTATGAAAATCCGGAGCAGTACCTGAATTCATTGAATCAGGTCGTTGACCGTTTTAATGGATGGATTCAGTCCCGTCAAAAATTTGAGGGATGGAAGACGGATCCGATGCTTTCAAAGCAGATCCTTTTTCTGAATTCTTTGG
This sequence comes from Thermoguttaceae bacterium, assembly GCA_017408405.1. GTDB lineage: Bacteria > Planctomycetota > Planctomycetia > Pirellulales > Thermoguttaceae > RGIG3701. The sequence goes on along the minus strand of JAFQUP010000061.1, from coordinate 28,563 downwards.
ACCCTCTGGGTGAAAAGATCGCGGAGCTTTCGATTCTGTTCAGAAATTCTGAGGTGAATGTCCCGCTTTCGGAATCTCAGGCTGAGGTACTTCATGATGTCGCTGAAAATCTGAAAATAGCGGTTGCTGAAATCCCGGAAAATGCTTCCATGGCATTGAAAATGCTGCGTGAACGATTTCAGAAATTCCGTGAGTTTATTCTTTTCCAGATGATTCAGAATCAGATTTCGGAAGAAATGAAACTCAGATTTCAGTCTGAAAGTGAATTCTGGGATCAGTTGGGGATTTTGACGGGGACAGATCGTCTTCTTTTTAAAGGAACGCGGAAAAGTAATATTCCGCTAACTCCGGGGGAAGTATTCACTATTTCTTATGAAAATGACGTTTATGTCCTTTTTGAGCAGTTTCTTTTGCATGACGTTTCGCTTTGGGCGCAGGGAACTCCTCAAACCGAACTCGAAGAAGTTCGCCTGGAATCAAGAAATGAATCGGATTCAACAGGCGCTCGGAATTTAGTAAGGGTTTCCGCAGAGGATCTTGAACGAATGAAATCCATTTTTCAGTGGACTTCAGTGAATATCGCTCTCGTTCCGGAACGTGAAAATTACGTTCCCCGGCTGCCTCTTGAGGTTCTTCTTTCAGGTCAGGGAACGATTCGTGAACGGGCATGGGTTTCGATTCTTTTGGCGCGTCAGCAGGATTTAAACGCGTTTCTCATTGAGGTACCGACGAATACGTTTTCACGGCTGCTGGTTGGTTTTCTTTTCAATGGTGAGATTTTCCTTTTTGATCCTGAATTGGGAATTTCTGTCTTGAATCCTAAGGTTGGCGCGGTCTCTCACCCATGGACCGCGGTTTGGGATGGGGGGCATCTGCGAGGAACACCGGCGCGTTGGAAAGACGTTTGCGCGAATCCGCTGATCCTTGAGGCTTTTTGGAAAATGGCAGGTTTGAATATTGAGGGGCTTTCAGAGAAACTGGCGCAGGCGAAAGTTTTGCTTGAGGCTTCTCCATGGTATTTGAGTCAGCGCATGGCTATCCTTCAGGAAAATCTGAAAAATGGGAAAAATCGAGTCGTGATGAGTCTTTCTCCTGTTGAAGTTATGGAGGATGGGACGATTTCAGAGGAATCTTTGGATAACGCGTTTAACGCGCCGTCGGCGTTAAAGAAAAAGATACTCGCGGAAAATGAATTTAAGTCTGTCGACATTTGGGATTGGCCAATTCAGGCGACAATTTTGCGTGCGTTTCATCCAGAAAATCGGCTTTTTATTTTCCGAGAGTTCTGCACGCCGTTTCCTGACGGGAATTTCAATTTATGGCGTGGGCGGATGCTCTATCTTGACGGGATTCTTACGGGACCTTTGAGTGCCGCCGGATATTTTCAGAGAGCGCGTCTTTCTGAAGCGGAACTTGAAGTGAACTATCAGCAGGGCGGACCGGCTCTTCTCGATTTCTACCGTGCCTGCCGCTGCCGGGCAAGCTATGAATTGGGATTGATTTCTCTCGTGCTTGAACGCCCGGAAGCCGCGGAAGACAGTTTCTGCCGGCACGTTTTGGCGACAAATTTCCGCGGGTTTGACATTCCCGCGAAACTTCACTGTGCGAAAATGTGTGAATTGCGGGAAGATTGGGTTGGAGCTAAAAAGTATTATTCAGAGCTTTTGAACTCTCCGGAGGCAAAGATTCGGATGGGGCTTTTGCCCCAATGAGACGAGAGAGTATTCAAACTGCTGGTGAACGCGGTTTATTTTGTTTATGAATCATGTCAATATTTGAATCGTTTGAGACAGCCAATCGTCAGAAAACTCAGCCGCTAGCGGCACGAATGAGGCCACGGACACTTAATGAGTTCGTAGGACAGGATGAATTTTTGGCTCCAGGAAAACTTCTTCGGCGGCTGCTGAAGGCAGATCGGTTGGGATCCGTCATTTTTTATGGTCCGCCCGGGACTGGAAAAACGACACTTGCCAAACTTCTGGCGGTTGAGTCAAATTCCGATTTTTGCCAGATATCAGCAGTGGTGAATGGAGTAAAGGAATTACGGGAAGTGCTTGCCCGAGCTGCGGATACTGTTGCGGCAGAAGGGAGGCGGACTCTTCTCTTTGTGGACGAGATTCATCGATTCAATAAGGCGCAGCAGGACGTTCTTCTGCCTGATGTGGAAGAAGGAATCGTTACGTTAGTTGGTGCCACGACAGAAAATCCGTTTTTTACGGTGAATAACGCGCTTTTGAGTCGAAGCAGAATTTTTCAGTTCCAGCCGCTGACGATTCAAAACATTAAGACGATTCTTCAATCCGCGATCACCGACCGTGAACGCGGATTAGGAAATATGCGCATCGAAATGGATGATGAGGCGTTGGAATACTTGGCACGAACCAGTGATGGGGATGCGCGAAGAGCACTTTCCTCGTTAGAGATTGGAGTTTTGTCAACCTTTGCGGATCCGATTCATTTTACGCTTGAAATGGCGGCTGAATCAGTTCAAAAACGAATTACCGGGCATGACCGGGACGGGGATTCGCACTATGACATCATTAGCGCTTTGATCAAAAGTATTCGCGGAAGTGATCCTGACGCGGCAATTTACTGGCTTGCCCGAATGCTTGAAGGAGGGGAAGAAGTCAGGTTCCTTGCGCGGCGTCTGATCATTTTGGCCAGTGAGGACATCGGAAACGCTGATCCGCACGCGCTGCCGCTGGCGGTTTCCTGCGCGCAGGCCTGCGAAATGATTGGACTTCCAGAGTGTCAGCTGAACTTGGCGCAGACAGTGATTTATCTTGCGTCCGCCCCCAAATCCAATTCAGCCACGAACGCCATTTTCGCGGCAAGGAAGGACGTTCAGGAGAAAGAGGCTGTTTCAGTACCGAAATATTTATGCGATGCGCACTATCGAGGTTCAGAACAGCTTGGACATGTTGGATACCAATACGCGCATGATTACCCAGACGCGATTGCGCCGCAGGACTATCTTGGCGTGAATCGGCAGTACTATTTCCCGACAGAACGCGGCGAAGAGGCTGAGATTGGCGCACGGCTGAATTTCATTCGTGCCAGGAGAAATGAAAAGAATGAATGAAAGGAAATAGTCCATTTTCCACTTTTCATTCATCCTTAATTTCAAGAGCTGTTTTCAGGGGGAATCAGAAAACCTCTGAGGACCTCGGCGGAGGATTCAGCTGAAGTTTTTTCATTTTTTTGTAGAGCGTAGCGCGGTTGATTCCTAAAAATTCCGCCGTTCGCGTTCTGCTCCAATGATGGGCTTCAAGCGCTTCCAGAATGATTTGCCGCTCTGGAATACTTAGGGAATGTTTCAAAATGGAATGTGAGGTCAGATCGGTACTCTGCCATTCTGAAATTTGGGAGATTGGTTCAGGAGTACGGAACGCGTTTGAATGAACCTTTCCTTGATGAGTCGAAATCGAATCGTCAAAAGTGACGAATTCTTTTTTCGAAGATCGAATGTGTTCAGGAAGGTCTGTCGGAAGAATCCAGGGAGAACTTCCGAGAAGAACGAGCCTTTCGACGACATTTTGGAGTTCGCGTACGTTACCCGGCCAGGAATACTGAACCAAAAGACGGAGTGTTTCAGGATCGAATCCGCATATGGAACGTCCGCAGTCGCGATTGACTTTTTCGAGGAAAAATTGGGCAAGTTCGGGAATGTCTCCTGGTCTTTGCCGAAGAGCGGGGAGTTCAAGGTTGATGACGTTAATTCGGTAAAAAAGGTCCTGACGAAAACGACCCGCGGAAACAGCCTGAAGCAGGTCTTCGTTCGTAGCCAGGATTACCCTGGTGTCGACTCGCTGGGTTTTCGTACTGCCGACAGCTTCGAACTCAAATTCCTGAAGCACGCGCAAAAGTTTGATTTGAAGAGCGAGAGAGGCAGTGCCTATTTCGTCAAGAAAAATCGTACCTCCGTCTGCCTGAAGGAAACGGCCTATTTTTCGTGAAACCGCGCCAGTGAAGGCTCCAATTTCATGTCCGAATAGTTCACTTTCCAAAAGTGTTTCCGGAAGAGCACCGCAGGCAACTTCGACAAAAGACGCGTTTCGTCGCCGGCTCAGACGATGAATGGAGTGGGCCAGAAGTGATTTGCCGGTTCCGCTTTCACCTGTCAACAGAACTGTCGCACGAGTGTCCGCGATTCGTTCAACGATGTCAAAAACGGCTTTCATGCCGGAATCTGTTCCGATGAATCCTTCAATTGGGAAGGAGTAGGATGAATTCGCGGATAATGCGGTATCGCGGCCAAACATTCCGGGAGTTGAGGACTGAATTTGGCCAATTCGGGAGAATGTTTTTGGCTGCTGAGTGTTAGGCACGAAATTTCCGGGAACTTCCGTGATGTGAAAGTCCGTTTCGCGCGCGGAATAAAGAGTCCGTACGGAACCTCGCGCGGGATTTGCGGTTGCCATTCGTGAAGGCTTCATTGAACGGCAGTTTTTATTTTGAATCCTGTTTTCAATGATTTCCAGGATTTTGTTATCCAAAAGAGGTTTAGTGAGAAAGTCAGCCGCTCCGTGGCGAATGGCATTCATTGCTTCTTCGATCGTCGCGTGACCTGAAAGAAGAACTACCGGAATTTGGGGAAAGTTCTCCTTTATGAGCAACAGCACATCCATTCCGTTTTCCGCGCCAAGACGCAGGTCGACGAAAGCCAGATCGATTTGGTTTTCGGCCAAAATCGAGGTTGCGGTCCGAATATCCTGTGCTTCAAGGACAGAGTGACCATAGGAGCCGAGCCACTCTGACGTTGAACGCAGGATCTGCGGGTCATCGTCAACAAATAGGATGGAAATACTGCTGCTCATAAAATTCCTCGCCCACGTTGGGCGCGTTGGAGAACCAGGTTTTCTTTCACTTCAAATAAACCATATTTTTTATGTTCAGGCCAGTTTTTTTTGAGAAATATTTTATTTTTCCCTTTAAATCTTTTGAAAAAGTTCATGTTGCGCCAATTAAATCGATTTTAATTGGCAAGGTGAAACGTTTTTTGGGGTAATTAAAGGACTTTCAATCTTTTTAATTGGGAAAATACCAGAAAAAAAGTTGGAAATTATTTAAGTTCCAGTTAAGGAACGGTCAAAAATAGTCAGAAAGGAATAAATTCAAAATGGGGTACCAGGAAATTTGGGCGCCATGGCGTCACGCGTATGTTACGGATCCCGAAAAAAAGGTCAGGACAGATTTTTCCAAACTGCGCTTTTTAGATGGTGCGGATTCAGATTGTTTCATTTGTCAGGCGGTCGCGGATTCTCCTGAAAACGATAAAGAGCGTTTGGTACTCAAGAGAAACGAGCATTCGCTGGTGATTATGAATAGGTTTCCGTACAATAATGGGCATTTGCTCATTACCCCGCGCCGACACGTGGGCAGACTGGAGCTTTTGACAGAGCGGGAGCATTTGGAATTGATGGATACGCTTTCCAAAATCATTCCGACGATGGAAAAGGTCATGAATTGCGATGGATTTAACGTTGGGCTGAACCTTGGGCGAGTCGCGGGAGCGGGACTTCCGGGACATCTTCACTGGCACTTGGTACCGCGGTGGAATGGGGACACCAATTTCATGCCGGTGCTCGCCTGCGTGAACGTGATTCCGCAGTCTATGGACGTACTTTGGGAATTGCTGCGGAATGAACTGAATCCTTGATTGAAGCGTGTTTTGTGAAGCTGAATATTGGGTGAAACAGGATTGAAATTCCATCAGGAGTAATGATTTCAGGTATCCCTTTCTTTTGAAAGGGTGTTCCATGCTGAAATAAACTGTTGATTTTAAAAGTATCAGATTCGTTTTGTTTTTGTTTATTTTTCCTTAACGAACCGGGAGAGAGATGCGATGAAAAATCCGCTGAAACAGATTTTCAATTATTTGACCATCACTTCAGGGCAGGGTATTTTTCTGTTTTTTCTGGGAGCAGTCGGAATCGTGCCGTTTATTTGGGGGTGCTGCGCTTCGGGATGTCGGGAGTTTTTGTCTCCATCCTTTTGGACGATGACATCGATATTGTCCTTTGAATGGATTTCATCTCCACAAAAAATTTCATTTCTTTGCGGTTTGGCAATCCTTTTGCTCACCTTCGCTCTCTATCTTGGGATGATGCGGGAACCAGAACGCCGCGGATTTCTGATTGGTATTTCGTTCAGTCTTTTGGTTCATTTGGTTCTTTGGGTTTGCTTAGGCGATTTAATTGTTGGCCACAAGCCGGTTAAGGAAGAAGAAGTCGCTTTGAATCTTCAGCCGAAGGCACCGATCATCGTGAATGATTACTATTTTGGAGATCTTCCGCACGATGAAGTCTTTGAGACCCTTCCTCAGCCGATTGATTCGGAACGTGAGGAGAAGGAAACCGAAAAAAGTGAAGGAGAGGAAGTATTAACGGAAACTCCATGGAAAACGAAAACGGAGATTGTTCAGGCTCTGGAAGGTGAATTTCGCGACGATTTGGCTCAAGCGGAAGAAAAGCATGATTCTCTTGAGGAAAAGGCAGAGGCGGATGAAGGGGCAGCCTCGGAAAATGCCAGAATCAAAGCTGGGGAATTTGATGAGGCGAAGATTGCGGAAGCTGAAATGGAAAAGACAGATCTTGAATCAGGGACTCCTGAGACATTCATTGATTTGGAAAAAATCTCTCAAAAAGTGTCATCTTCAGGATTAATTGGGTCGGAGGGCCTTTCGTCAGATCCTCTGGAAAAAACACATGAATTGCGTTCAGACGTTCCACTTCCGGAAAAGTTGAATATGCGGGAGGAAGCATTGAAAAAGCTGGAGGGCAGGTCTGAATTTTCTCAAAAACTGAAATCGGAACAGCTTAAAAAGAATCGAAAAGTCGGTGAGAAAGACTCGCGGACCTCGGGAACGCTTCCTTCCCCGGTGACTCGAGATGGTCAAAACGTGGCTTCCGGCCAGGCGCGAAATTGGGGGGAGACTCCCTCTGAAGAGAAATCAGGCGGAGCTGGGACTGCTTTGGGAGAGATTCGTTCCGGATTGGGTGAGACTCGAGCGCCTGCTGCCGGAGCGGCTTCTCTGAAAATGAAGAAAATATTGGAAAAAGATTCTCCCAGCAAAATCGCGGTTTCCGACGCGCCTGAAAATATCTCCGGCGGACAAACTGTTGGCGCGAAAGCTGGAGATGGAGAACGGTTGGAGGCGGTGCTTTCAGGGGCAATTAATGGAGTTTCGGATGCTGTTCTTGAAACTGCCGCGGTTCCGGATAAAATTGCCGGATCGAATGTTCTGGATCCAGAAAAGGAAGGCATTCTCAAAGACCTGATTGTTTTTCAATTCGAAACTCCATCTGTTCCGGAGATGGGAATGAATTTGGAAGTAATGAAATCAAGAGACTTTGAATCCAATGAGGTTTCGGAAGAAATTGAGCAGGAAGATGATGAGACTCTTTCTGGTCCTGAAATTGATTTAACTTCTCCCATTCAGGAAATTATGGAGGCAGGTACTTCGTTTCAGCCGCAGATGTCCTTGCCGTATCGTCAAAGAAAACGTCAGAATCATCGAAAGATGATTGAGGAGGCAGGCGGTAATCCAATTTCTGAACAGATTGTTGAGAACGGACTTCAGTATCTGGAACGGACCCAGTTTTCAGACGGACATTGGTCATTAAACGCCGTTCCGCAGGGTAAAGTCGAAGGAGAAAGCCTTCGAGACGCGGGATTGGGAGTCATTCACGCGGATACTGCCGCTACGGGGCTTTCTCTACTGGCGTTTTTGGGAGCAGGATATACTCATTTGGAAAAGGATGACGTGTCAGATTACTCAGGAACAATTGAAAACGCGTTGAATTGGCTGATCAAGAATCAGCAATCGGACGGCAGTTTGTTTCGTCCCCGTACGGATTCTGACCGGTATGGGCGAATCTATTCGCATGGAATTGCCGCGATCGCGCTTTGTGAAGCGTATGGGATGACGCATGACCCGCGTCTTCGGGGACCGGCTCAGAAGGCGATTGACTTTATCGTGAGCGCGCAGACACCGCAGGGAGGCTGGCGGTACACTCCGGAAAAAAATGATGGAGTTTGGCGTGGTGAGTCGGATACGTCTGTTTCGGGATGGCAGGCAATGGCACTGGTTAGTGCCAAAATGGCGGGATTGGAGGTTCCTGATTCTGTTTTCACGAAACTGGAGCTTTGGATTCAGCGAGCTGCCGTTGACGGAGGGGCGAAATTTTGTTATTTGCCGGTTGAGAATCCGAAAAATGAAGAGATGGAAAAATGGAAAAAGGCCTCCCACGCAATGACCGCGGAGGGACTTTTGATGAAACTTTACCTTGACCATGACCAGAAGGAAGAGAATTTCCAGCGGGGTATTGACTATCTGATGGAAAACCTGCCGTCGGTTACGGGAGCGAGGCGTGACACCTACTACTGGTACTACGCGACGCAGGTCCTGTTTCATGTTCACGACGCGAGGTGGATGGAATGGCAGAAAAACTTGGTTTCTTCATTGAAAAAGTCGCAGGAAACAGAGCATCCGCTGTTTCGTGGAAGCTGGAATCCGACGCTTCCCGCGCCGGATTATTGGGGGCAGGCTGCCGGAAGGCATTACGTTACCGCGATGCATCTCCTGATTCTCGAAGTCTATTATCGGCATTTACCGCTATTTAAAGAGTTGGTCTCGGAAAATGTCGCGGGAATTCAATGAAAGAAAAAGGACCTTTCAAAATTCCGTTTTCAGTGAGAAAAGCGGGAGAGTTTTGAATTTTTGAAAATACGTGAAAATGTTTTTTTCCGTATTGGAGAACGGACCCTCCCGACCCGCGCGAAGCGGTTTCAGTTTGAATGAACGTGAAAACGGAGCAGCGTGAAAATGAAAAAAGTGTTTTGGGTTCCAAGTGTTTCGAGAAATATGTTTGGGATCGTTGGAATTCCTTAGCTGTCTTTCCTGTTTTACCGGTATTAAAGAAATTCCTTTCAAATCCAATTGAAACATTTGACTTTTGAGGTGAAATGGACGATAAAGAAAGAAATCGGATATTCTGATTTTTTTCAAAAGAATCGTGGACGGAATTTAATGAGGATTTTCATGAAAAACGGAATTTTTTCAATTGCTTTTTGCGTAATGAGTACTTTGGGAGTGGTGGGCATTTCAGCCACGCCGCTTTGGGCTCAGGCTGATTCCGGAGAAGCCGTCAATATTGAAAAACTTAGGGCGCAGGCTGAAAGCGGGAACGCGGAGGCGCAGCTTTACCTTGGAATCTGCTATTCCATGGGTGAAGGCGGTGTCCAGATGGACGACAAAGAAGCGTTGAAGTGGCTTCAGCTTTCGGCACAGCAGAAAAATTACCAGGCGCAGTATATGCTGTCACTTTATTGTCTGGAGGGCCGTACGGTCAAACAGAATAAAGAACTTGGTCTGAAATTGCTTAAAAGTTCAGCGGAGGGCGGTTTTGCGGAAGCTCAGTACGAATACGCGAGTCATTTGGCGGAAAATGATCAAATGAATGAAGCGATGCCGTGGATGAGAAAAGCCGCGGATCAGGGTTTTGTGCCTGCTCAGACGGCTTTGGGAGTTTACCTCGTGAATATGTCCAAGCCGGAGTCCGAAGAAATGAGGCTGGGGTTGGAATACCTCACGCTTGCGGCAATTGATGGAGACGCGGATGCTCAGGTTACTTTGGGCGGTGTGCTTTTGGAACAGAAAGAAACCGTAGCCGCTATCGTCTGGATGGAGATGGCTTCTCTCAATGGGAATAAAGAGATTGCCGGGACCTTGGAAAAGATGGACGTGACTCCGGAGGAGTGTTACGAAGTCGCCAATACTTTCTTCATGGGGGACGGTATCATTCCGAAAAATTATGGAAAATTCAGATACTGGGCGGAAAAGGCGGCTGCCAAAAATAATCCGACCGCTCTTTTTCTCCTTGGAACATTTTATGTCAGCGGATATGATCATCAACTGGATCCTGAGAAAGGCGTGAAGTATCTTGAAACGGCGGCTGAAGCCGGATTGCCGGATGCGATTGCTCTTCTGGCAATCTGTTACCGCAATGGACGCGGAGTTGAGGCTGATGTCCGTAAATCGATTGAACTTCTTCAAAAGGCAGCCAAACTTAAGAATCCAAGAGCCTTTACGCAGTTAGCTTTCAGTTCCCTTTTCGGGATTGGGATTGCCTCAAAAGAAGAGGTTACGAAAAAACTCTTCGAAAGAGCGGTCAGCATGAATCAGCAGACGGCGCGTATTTTCATGAATTATTGCGCGCGAAACCAGATTTCGCTTGAAAACGGAGCCGCTCTTCTTAAACAGATTGAGACGGCTGCTAAAGAAGGAGATCCGATCGCGCAGTTCCTCATGGGCGAATTTTATGGTGACGGATGCGGCGTGAAAATGAATGAAAAGACGATGTTGGCCTACTATACTCTGGCGGCGAAGCAGAACTACGCGCCGGCCATGACCGCTCTTTCCTGGGCTTACGAAATGGGTATTGTCGTTAAAGAAAACCGGGATACCGCGATTCAGCTTGCTTTAAAAGCAGCCAATCAGGGGGATCAGGAAGCTCTTTCATATCTCACGACAGTTGGACAGGTCGAAACAGAAGACGATACTGAAAAAGATAAGTAAAAACGATTTTACTCCGTCTGTTTTCCACTGCTGAAATCGGGGTTAGGTTGCTTGGCAGCATGAAATTACTAAAAGCCGGAACTCTCAATAATGGGAGGGCCGGCTTTTGATTTGGAAAAATTTTTAAAGAATGGTATTTTTTGAAGGAATGGGCGTTTTGCTTCCTTGCGAATTTTTTGGAATATGCTATACTGAAAAGAAAAACAGGAAAACTCATGACCGCGACAGAAAAATGGAGATTCTTTCAATGAAAAATTCATCCTGTGTTTGGACTGGAATTCGCACCGTGGTTTTGGCAGCCGCGTTCACCTTTTTGCCTGGGGGGATGGGAACGTGTGGTTGGGCGGAAAACGTTCGGGGAAAGGAACCCAATCTTGATTTATCTCCGCTTATTCAGAAAGCGGAAGCTGGAGACGCGGAATCTCAGGCTGCTTTAGGCATTTTTTATGTTGCGGGGCGTGAGGTTCCGCGAAATGTGCCGGAGGGAATCCGGTGGCTTGAGAAAGCTGCGAACCAAAATGACGCGAGAGCGGTTTACTATTGGGGGCTCTGTTTTCTTGATGGAATTGGGATGAAACCGGATTGGATCAAGGGAAGGAACCTGCTTGCCAAGGCCATGGATTTGGGATATGTTCCGGCAAAAATGTTTATGGGAAAATGCCTTCTTGAGGAACGGTACGGTTTGAGGAAGGATTTATCCAAAGCGAAGGGATTGCTTGAGGAGGCCGCGAACGATGAAAACCCTGAAGCGCAGTATCTTTTGGGAATGCTTTATTCCGGAAAGGAAAAGGAGATTGCGCCCAGTCGGCGAAGAATGATGAAATGGCTTACTCTTTCGGCTTCTCATGGTTTTGTGCCTGCTCAGATTCAATTGGGAAAGGAGTATCTGCGAAGCAAAAACTATTTCTGGGCGCGGGAATGGCTGGAAGAAGCGGATAAAGCCAATAGCGCGGAAGCCGCGTTTCTTATTGGAATTCAGGAGCTTGAGGGATGGGGAAGCGGGACTCCAGATGCGGCTGAGGCTGAAAAAATGCTCCAGAAAGCCGCGTTTGGCGGAATTCCGGACGCGCAGCTCTTTCTTGGGGCCATGAAAAAGGAAATGGGGGTGGAGTTTGATGCCGCGTTCTGGATTCAGTCTGCCGCGTTAAAGGGGTCCAAAGAGGCAAAAGACGAATTGAAAAAGATTAAATTCTCTCCTGATACCTGCCTCAAAATGGGGACAGTACTTTTCCTGGGACTTGACGGACTGAAAGATTTCAGAGAGGCGGAAATCTGGCTGAAAAAGGCGGAGGAACAGAATGTTGCCGCGGCTGCCTGCCCACTGGCTAAGATGAGTCTTTACGGTATTGGCGGAGAAGTGAATATTTCGCGCGCGATCAAGCTGATGGAAAAAGGGGTGGAAAAAGAGGATTGGGAGCTGATTTCCGAATTGGCGTGGTGCTCCTATGCCGGACTAGGGGTGCCGCGGAATTTCGCCAAAGTTCTTGAGCTGGTGAAAAAGTTTGAAAGTGCCGGTAACCAGAATCTTCAGATACGAACTCTTTTTGCGCTCTGTGCTTTTTTCGGACAGGGAATGGAAATGGACAGAGATTTGGCTCTGAAGAATTTTCGACAGGCTTGCGTAAAAAATGAACCATTTGCGGAGGCCTGGATCGGATTTACCACGACCCACCCTTTGCCGAACGACGCGGATCAAACTTCTGCCTGGCAGATTATCCAGAAGGCGGCGGAGCAAGGGAATGCCTGGGCGCAGTGCCTGATGGGAATTTCTTTTGAGAAAGGGATTGGGGTTCCCAGGGATCTCGCGGAATCAAATCGATGGCTTCACTTGGCCGCTTCCCAGGGATGCCCAACCGCTGAATTTTTGATGTTCATTCATGCTGATTTTGGTATTGGAATGGATTTGAATCCGTCTCAGGCCATGGAGCGGCTGAATGCCGCGAAAGCGAAAGGGTATTCACCCGCGATCGAATGGGATGAGATAAAAAAACGTTCGTTTCTTGAATCGACGGTGAAAGACTGAACGTTGGGTTTTTGATTTTTCTCAAAACCGAATTTCAATAGCGGGATTTGAATTGCTATTGGTGATTTATCGAATTTTTTTGAGGCTTTGGCCTCGTTTTTGACCCTCCAACCTTAAGGAAGTACTTATGAAAAGAATAAATTTTATTTTGGGAGTATTTTTCGTGGGATGTCTTTTGGGGACCGGGGTGCTTTCTGCCGGAACTGAATCTGCGATTAAACCTTCCGCTAAACCGGATAACGGATTGGCCATTTTGATGGAAAAACATTCCATCAGCCACACTACCGCGCAGGTGACTCCTACCGTTTGTGCCTTGGCTGGAATTCAGGCCCCGGAAACCGCTATCGCGCTGCCGATCAGGGACGTGACTGATTTTTGGTCCAATTTGAAGAAAAAAGACGGCAAACCCGCGGAGGACGTCATTGAAAAGGCTTTGATTTTTTGTCCAGATGCGACGGGGAATTTTCTCGTTCCGATTTATCCTGATGATTGGAAACCTCTTTTTGATTCCTCTGATGTGGTCGTGAAAGGGACAAATGTTCTTCCAAGCGTCACGCCGGTTTGCTTTGGCGCGATTTTTACCGGTGCTCCGCCGGAAATCCACGGAATCAGGAAATACCAGGACAAATATCTTCCGAATCCAATCAAGGTAAAAACCCTTTTTGACGCTTTTGCCGAGGATGGAAAGAAAGTAATTATTATTTCGCAGAAAAACTGCAGTATTGACCTGATTTTCCGCAATCGTCCTATTGACTATATTTCAGTCAAGACCTCAAAAGAAGCCGTAGAGACAACTAAAAAGCTCCTCAATGAGTATGATTTGATCATTTGCTATGACGGAAATTATGATAGCATCATGCATGGTAAAGGAGTTCATCATCCCAAATCGATTGACGCGATGCGTGACTCAATCCGCTGGTACTTTGAGCTGGTGGAAGCCGCTGATTCCGTTTGGGCGGAGAAAAACCGCCTTACGGCGTTTATTCCTGACCATGGGGCACACGATACGAAAGAAGGTAAAGGAACTCATGGTACCAGTATGGCGGATGACGCGATCGTGAATCATTTCTATCGTCTGCGTTCCGGAAAGTAACTTAAACTAACTTCCAACACCTCATTTTCCCTCCTTTGAAGTGCGCGCCGAAGGGGGGATAATTTGAGGCGGAATCGCAGCGTGTCTTTTTTATCAAATTTCTCGGCGGGGTACTTGCGTTCACCATGAATTTGAGGTAAAATAAATGTGTTTCGCGTGATGAATATCATTTTTTTCACCGCCCAATGAACTCCTTTTGAAAAGCAATTTTCGTGATGGACCAATCCAATTTTTCCCTCAACTCGCTCGACACGCTGCCTCCGAACGAAATCAACTACGATTCGGCACAATTTGAGGATTTACGCGACCCCGAACCTGAATCAGTTCCGCCCCTGACCCCAATTCGTCCAATTCCTTTGCGGACATTTTCAAATCGGCGGAATTAAAACGAGAGGAAGCGCGAAAGCAAGCGGAACTAAAGCGTGAGGAAGAACGCAAGCGGTTTGAAAAGGGGAGAAATCGACTGGAAGATTTCGTCCGAAAAGCGTACGCGGACGAGGATTTCTCGTTAGCGAGAAACCCACCGATGAACTTCTCGCGCTTGACCCGAAAAATCAGGATTACCTTAAACTTCGCGATTTGATCCAGTACGAGCTTGGTGCCTTCCGAAAAGGGATTCGAGCGGGTGAGCGCATGACAAAGACTGTGGATGGCATCGAGTACGCCTTCCGCTGGTGCCCTCCGGGAACGTTCACGATGGGCAGTCCGGCAGGTAATCCTAAAACCGTGGAAGAGGGATTTTGGATTTTTAAGAAAAAAAGAACGGTTTACGAAGGGGGAGAGGCGGGACGGAATAATGACGAAACGCAGCATCGCGTGACGCTGACGTGCGGCTTCTGGATGCTTGAGACCCAAGTGACGCAGATGATGTGGCAGAGCGTGATGGGTACGAATCCGAGCGAGTACGACGGGCGCGTATGCGGGCAACCTTGTCTTAATGGGCTGGTACAATTCCAACAGCGGAAGTAAAACTCATCCTGTTGGCCAGAAGAAAGCGAACGCTTGGGGGCTTTACGATATGTACGGCAACGTTTGGGAATGGTGTCAGGACTGGTACGATGAAGACTATTACGCCGAGTCGCCAGCGAGTGACCCGATAGGTCCAATTAGCGGCTCGCGCCGAGTCAATCGCGGGGGCTGCTGGGGCTACTTTGCCGAGTGCTGCTGTTCTGCGTACCGGAGCAGGTTTACGCCGGACTATCGGAACTACGACCTGGGTTTCCGTATTGTCTTGGCAGATCCAATTCCAGGGAACTAGCGCGCAGGCGGGGTAATCCGAGGCGTGGAGTTTTCTCTGCCGTTCCGTTAGTCCTTCGCCTGTCATCCCTCCAAAAGAGGTGAATATTCATATTCCGGAACGCTTTGACAACGTGTTTCTTTCATGTTTATTATTGTTTTCGATTGTGGTAACTTTTATCTGAAAACTGTTTTTTGGAGGTTGCCCATTTTTCATTTCAACCTTTATCCCCGCCAAAAATATGAAAAGACTTCTTTTATTTTTATTTGTGTCGCTTTCAGGTACTTTCCTGGCAGCTCAGAATTTTGAGATGAAGCCGGGGCAGCGGCTTTCGGAGATACGTGACGCGGTGCGAGTTTGGCATCAGGCCAATCCCGGAAAGACCGCGACGGTTAAAATCGCTTCGGGAGATTACTATTTGGATGAGGCGGTTTTTTTGGGACCAGAGGATTCATTTACGGTTTATGAAGCCAAAGATCCCGCGGCAAAACCGAATTTTACCCGCGGAATTGAGATTACCGGCTGGAGAATCGCCGAAAATGGCTGGTTCGTGACGAATATTGAATCGGTCAAAAATGGCGACTGGTGGTTTGAGTGCCTTTTCGTGAACGGCAAAAGAGCGGTTCATGCCCGAACCCCGAACGCGGACGCGCCGGAGGGACGCCGATATTTTTATCTTTTGAATGTCGATGAGGCGAATCCTTCCACGCGTTTTGCTCCGAGGCTTGAGCAGAAGGCTTTATTTGCCGAAATCGCGGCGTTGCCGAATCCGGAAGACGTAAAAATGATGTGCTATCATTCATGGGAATCTTCACTTCATCGGGTTCAGAGCGTGGATACTTTCAAAAATCAGGTGACGCTTACCGGCGGGCCGCGTTGGAATCTGAATTACTGGGGGCCAAACCTTCGATACCATATTGAGGGGGTTGAGTCCGCTATGGATCAGCCTGGTGAATTTCTGTTAAAGCGTGACGGGACCTGCCTTTACGTTCCGCGAGCGGGCGAGACATTGGAAAATGTTCGTTTTTTCGCTCCGTCAGGTCCGAAAAGGTTTGAAGAGTGCGGATTCGTTAAATTTCAGGGAAGTGAAGAGAAAGTTCGCGATATTACGTTCCGGAATCTTAAATTTTCCTGCGACACGTGGAATCTTCCCAAGGAAGGACTTTCAGACGGACAGTCGGCCGTGAGTTCACCCATATCGATTCTCGCGAATCGGGCGGAGAATCTCGTTTTTGAATCGTGTGAAGTTCGAAATATCGGCGGATACGCGTTTCATTTTCACCAGGCGTGCCGAAATTGCCGCGTGGAGAAGTGCCTGCTGGAAGATCTTGGCGCGGGCGGCGTTCGGATTGGAGCAGGGCACGGCACGGATCTTTCGCCGGAAAACCTGACTTCCGAGACGATTGTCCAAAACTGCATTATTCGCGGTTACGGACGAATAGACGCGGGAGGAATTGGGGTCTGGATTGGGCATTCTCCCAAGAATCAGGTGCTCCATAATGACATTTCCGACGGTTTCTATACTGGGGTTTCTCTCGGCTGGGTTTGGGGATACCGCGATTCCGCCGCGGTGGAAAATCATATTGAGTTCAATCACATCCACCATATTGGCTGGGGCGTTCTCTCTGACATGGGCGGCGTTTACTCGCTTGGCATCTCACCGGGAACAACGGTTTCGAATAATGTGATTCACGACGTCAATTCGTATAATCGGTACGGACGCGGCGGCTGGGGACTCTATACGGATGAAGGTTCTTCCAATATCCTGATGGAAAATAATCTGGTTTATCGGACACATACCGGAAATTTTCATCAGCACTACGGAAAAGAGAACATACTCCGCAATAACATTTTTGCTTTCAGCCGCGAGGAACAGATGCAGAGGTCGCGTCCGGAGGAGCATCTTTCGTTTACTCTGGAACGGAATATTATCGTTTTTGATTCCGCGGAAGGACAGACGCTTTTGCGCGGGAACTGGAAAAATCAGTTTTCGGCTCTCGATAAAAACATTTATTGGAACATGGATTCTGAAGCGGGTGTCAATTTTCTCGACATGCCGTTGAGGGAATGGCAAAAATTGGGGAAGGACTTAACGAGTATTATTGCCGATCCCTGTTTTGTTGACGCGAAGGCCGGGGATTTCAGGTTTACGGAAGACTCAAAGCCCGTTTTGGAAAAAGTTGGATTTAAGCCTTTTGATTTCACGAAGGCCGGTGTCCTGAAAGATGACGCTCAATGGTTGAAAGAATCGAAGAATTACGATTATCCGCAGGTCGTTCTCGCTCCTGATCCGCCGGAACCGCCTCCGTTTGTCCTTTCGGATGATTTTGAAACCCCGAGACGTTCCCTGATTCTTTCCGCGAGCAATCCAAGTGGAAAAAATGGGGCTTATCGGATCTTGGAGGAAAATGGAAATCATTTCCTGCGAATGACTGATACGCCGGATCAGAGATACCCGTTTGATCCTTTTTTCCATTACAGAATGAAATACGCCCAAAACGGAACGGCACGAATCTCTTTCGATATTCGTGTTTCAGAGCAGGCGGAAATGCTGGTTGAGGCGAGAGACAACGCTTCGCCATATCGCGTTGGATTGCCGATGCGTGTGAACGCGCGGGAAATTTCTGTTGCTGGAAAGATTTGCGATAATATGCCGAATCGATGGGTGCGTATTGAGGTTTCACTTCCAATTGGCCCGGACCGCGCCAGGAATTACGTTTTGAAAGTAACGCCGGAAGGCGGAGAGACTCTTACTTTCAGCAGATCTGTCCAAAATGACAAGTGGAATTTGATGACGGAATTTGTCTTCGCGGCTCTTGGTCAAGTCAATGCTGAACTTGATCTTGACAACGTGAAAATCGATTTTTTGCCAAACGCTGACTGATTTTTTCAGGTCTTTGATTGAGGAGGGGGTGTTCAGGCTCCCTCTAAATTTTCTTTTTCAGTAATTTTTTGATGAAATTTTTCCTGACTTTTATTTCAATTGAACTAAAATCTGAAAATTCCAGGAATTTTATTTTTTTCACACCTTGAAACAAAAAGAAATTTTGATATAATTAAAG
Organism: Thermoguttaceae bacterium; assembly: GCA_017408405.1. GTDB lineage: Bacteria > Planctomycetota > Planctomycetia > Pirellulales > Thermoguttaceae > RGIG3701. The sequence goes on along the minus strand of JAFQUP010000061.1, from coordinate 10,569 downwards.
AAATTCGTCGGTTTTAATTAAAAATCCCTCCCATTTTCTTGCTTTCATTAATCCCACAGGAGATAAAAATGCTGAATAGACGTGATTCTTTTAAGTTTCTTGCCGCCGCGATGGCAGCCGGTGTCACTGGAGTTCCCGCTTTTTCTCAGGCTGCCGAGTCTGTTGAAAAAGCACCTGCCGGTCCGGATTTCCCGACCGAAAAGGACCATTGGACCATGGTCATCGTGCCGGATACGCAGTCCTACGTCAAATATGGACGCAATCAGGGCATCCTGGAACTCATGACCGCCTGGATCCAGGAAAACGCACAGAAGTTCCGTATTCAGCAGGTTCTTGTTGCCGGAGACCTGGTCGAGCAGAACAATGCGAACCGCGGCAGCAGATACAATCAGACGAGTGAGCAGCAGTGGTCCGCGGTGTCGGATGCCTTCAAACGGCTCGACGGCGTTTTGCCGTACGTCGTCTGCACCGGAAATCACGATCACGGCTTCTATTCCGCGGAAAATCGTGAAACGAACCTCTCCAAATACTTTTTTCCGGAACGCAATCCGAGCTGGAACGGTGTCCTCGTGGAAATGGGGCTGAACACATTTGGGCAAAAGACACTGGAAAACGCCGCGTTTGAGTTCACGACGCCCGCCGGTCAGAAAATGCTCACGATCTCCCTTCCGTTCGCGCCGACTGACGAAAATCTGGCATGGGCAAAAGAACTCGTGGCTCGGCCGAAATATGAAAACCACTTCGTGACCGTTTTGACGCACTCGTTCATGGACGGAAACGCTCAGCGGATAGTCTCGGAAGGATATCAGCTGAATAAAGAGGGTGGAAACGCCGGCGAAGCGATCTGGCAGAAGCTCGTGAAACCGTCGAAAAACATTCGCCTGGTCGTTTGCGGACACCGTTCCGGGGCGGATAACTGGCCGGAATGCACCTCGTTCCGCAAAGATAAAAACGACGCGGGCAAAGATGTCGCGCAGATCCTCTTCGACACGCAGGCTCTCGGCGGCGGCTGGAACGGAAACGGCGGCGACGGCTGGATCCGACTGCTTGAATTCTCCGCGGATCTGAAGACGGTCAAAGCGCGTACGCTCTCTCCGCTCTTCGACATCATTCCCGGTTATCGGCACATGGCCTGGGAACGTTCGGAGCGAAATGAATTTACTTTTACCATGGATTGAAAGATAGCTGTTTGGGAAATGAAACATTCCTGAAATTACTTGGAACGAAATTTTGTTTCAGGTTTTGATTCCGTCATGAATTTCGGCAGTGCTTTGGATGGGGCTGCCGAAATTTTTGTTTCATCCGTTCTTTTTCTGAAAAGTCACGGACGGCTGTTTAATGCCCCCTTGAAATAAAATATTTTTTTGATATAATTGGATAAATTTTTCTTTAGTTTCGTGACCGTTTAATTTATTTGGTGCCAAAATGTCAGAACCTTTTGAACTTCCAAAACAGTACGATTTCCAAACCGCATGGGAAAAATGGTATCCCTGGTGGGAGGAAAACGGACTTTTCCACAGCACGCCGAATCCGGATAAAAAGCCGTTCACTATCGTCATTCCGCCGCCGAACGTCACCGGTGCGCTTCACATGGGGCACGCGCTGAATAATACGCTGCAGGACATCCAGATCCGCATGAAGCGAATGCAGGGATTCGAGGCTCTCTGGGTTCCCGGTACGGACCATGCAGGAATCGCGACGCAGGCGATGGTGGAGAAGAAACTGCGTGAGGAAGAGGGACTGACCCGAAACGACATCGGGCGCGAAGCGATGGTCAAGCGTATCTGGGATTGGAAAGACTCTTTCGAGAAGCGCATCATCGGCCAGCTGAAGAAACTGTCTGTCAGCTGCGATTGGGACCGTCTGCGTTTCACGCTCGACCCGGTCTGTGCGCGTGCAGTCCGAAACACATTCTTCACGTTCTTTGAAAAAGGCCTGATCTACCGCGGCAAGAAACTCGTGAACTGGGACACTGCGCTTCAGACGGCCGTGAGCGACGACGAGATCAACAATGAAACACACGACGGCCATTTCTGGTACCTGAAGTACCCGGTCATCGACCCGCAGGAAGGCGATCTGGAGTACGTGACGGTCGCGACGACCCGTCCGGAAACGATGCTCGGCGATACGTGCGTCGCGTGCCATCCGGAACCTCGCAAGCAGCTCGACCTGCTTGAAAACACGATCCGCGAAGAACTTGCCGCCGCGGAAGCTGCAGGACGGGACGCGGAAAAAGCGGAACTGGAAGCGAAGCTCGAAACGCTCCTGAAACGCCGTGAAACGCATCTTGAGCTGCTCGAAAAGCTCGCGGAAATGGCGAAAGCCGGCAAAAAACTCATGCTGCCGTTGGCGAACCGCGAGATCCCGCTCGTGACGGACATCTGGGCAAAACCGGAAATGGGGACCGGCTGCGTGAAGATCACGCCGGCACACGACCCGAACGACTTTGAAGTCGGAAAACGCGCCATGGTGCCGTTCATCAGCATCATGAAGAAAGACGGCTCACTGACCGCCGAAGCGAGCGTTTATGCCTGGGACGGCAGAAAATTCGCCAACGTGACGGCCGAAGAACCCGCATTGAGCCGCACGGTGCCGGAAAAATACGTCGGCATGAAGATGCTCGAAGCACGTGAAGTGATCGTCGCGGACCTGGAAGCCGCCGGCATCCTCCTCAAAGTGGAAGATCATCAGCATGAAGTGCCAGTCAGCGACCGCTCCAAAACGGTCATTGAGCCGTTCCTGAACGACCAGTGGTTCGTCCGCATGGCCGATCTGGCTCAGAGCGCGATGGATGCCGTGACTGACGGTCGTGTGCAGATCTTCCCGGAACGCTACGCCAAAACGTACCTTGACTGGCTCTCCGAGAAACGCGACTGGCCGATCGGGCGTCAGCTCTGGTGGGGACACCGGATCCCGATCTGGTACGTGCGCGCCGCGGACGGTTCCGAAAAAATGCCGTCGGAAGACGAACTGAAAGCCGCGTTTGCCGACCGATCTGACGTGAAATGGGCATGGGACGAAGAAGGAAAAGAGTGGTGGATCTGCCTGCAGGACGGCGAGCTGGCGAAAGATGCGCTCCCCGGCTGGGAACTGGTCCAGGATGACGACGTGCTCGACACGTGGTTCAGCTCCGCACTTTGGCCCCACTCGACACTTGGCTGGCCGGAACAGACGGAAGAGCTCAAGTACTACTATCCGACGAGCGTTCTGATCACGAGCCGCGACATCATTACGCTCTGGGTCGCCCGCATGGTCCTGACGGGCCTGCAGAACTGCGGAGAGATCCCGTTCCCGCACGTCTACATTCACCCGAAGATCCTCGACAAGTACGGCGAAACGATGTCCAAATCCAAAGGAAACGGCATCGACCCGCTCGACGTCATCGAGAAGTACGGCGCGGATGCGCTGCGTCTGGGCGTAGCGTGGCTCGCGACCGATTCTCAGGACGTCCGTCTTCCCGTCGATTTCGAGTGCCCGTACTGTGGTGAAAGCGTCGAGCAGACGAAGGAAAACCGAATTCGCCCGCGCGTAAAGTGCCCGAAATGCAAGGAATTCTTCTCGACCCAGTGGGCGAAGAAAGAGGAAGACCTGGCTCTGAAACGCGGCACGGTCATCTCCGAGCGTTTTGAGATGGGACGCAATTTCTGCAATAAACTGTGGAACGCTTCCCGTTTCGCCATGATGTACCTGATGGAAGACCTTGAAGAAGTTTCCCGTCCGGACTACACGCTGGAACCTATTTCCGACGATGAACTTTTCATGGAGGACAAATGGATCCTGAGCCGTCTCTGCACGATGGCGAAAATGTTCACGGAAGGGATCGAAAAATACGATTACGCCGCGTGTGTCCGCACGCTTTACGATTTCACGTGGGATGAGTTCTGCAGCAACTACATCGAGATCGCGAAATATCGTCTTCAGACGCCGGAACTCAAACCGGTCGCCAAGCGAGTCGTCGCGTTCGTTCTGGATGCGCTGCTGAAGCTCTGGCATCCGGTCATTCCGCTCATTACGGAAGAGGTCTGGCAGCTGATGGCGAAAGTCGCTCCGAAACGTGGTTTGACGGCGGAAGATCTTGCCCGCGAGCAGCCGGAAAGCATCATGAATGCGCCGTGGTTCGTCGATACCGCGAACCGGATCGATCCGACGATCGAGGCGCAGTTCGTCGTTTTCCAGGATGTCCTGAAAGCGGTGCGCGAGATCCGTGCGCGTCAGAACGTGCCGGTCAAACAGGAAGTCAAATTTGCGGTGAAGTGCCCGACAGAGATCGCTGCACTGATCCTGCCGATGAAACCGTACTTCACGTCCATGGCGCAGGCAGTCCTGACGGAATGTGGTCCGGACGCAAAAATGCCGGAACTCTCATCCAACGCAACGGGCGCGAACTGGGAACTCGGCGTGGACCTGGAGGGGCTGATCGACGTGGAAGCGGAACTGAAAAAGAACCGCACGCAGCGCGACAAACTGCTCGGATTCATTGCGGGCAAGGAAAAGAAGCTCTCGAACGAAGCGTTCACCGCGAAAGCTCCGGCGAAGGTCGTCGATGCGGAACGTGCTTCGCTTGCGGATCTGAAAGCCCAGCTTGCCGCCGTTGAGGACGCGATCGCGCGTTTGGAACGTTAAATTCAAGGATTTTCCAAAAGTATTTTCTGAAAATTGAGTTTTGGAAAGTTCCCTTAAATATTTTAGTTCACTAAAAAACCTTCCCGGAAGAATCTGTTCGGGAAGGTTTTTCTTTTAAGTTAGCTATTGGGGAATCGCGATTTCCGAAAAATTTTTTCTGTCAGGAAATTTTTGATTTAATTGGAAACAGTCGCGGCTTTACCGTCCGCTTTGTTGGCAAGATAACGGTTGATTTCAAGATCAATGGAATAACTGATTCGCTGCGTGGAGCCGTCGCACATGGCCATTCCAAAAGAGCCGGCGTGGCAGCTTCCAAATGAGGTATGGTTTGCCGCGCCAATTCGATCCTGCGCGGGCTGGGTATTGCCGGAACGGATAATGTCTTCGTCATTTCCACAGCAGACGACGATGTCGTCGCCGCCGTCTTTGCCGGTTTCATAGGCGGTAGGATTGAGGTACTTTTCACCGATTAGATAAGTATTTGAACTTCCGTCACGAATTTCACCAAAGGAAACGATACTTTTGAAAAAAGTGACACCGGAACAGGTGATTGATTTAAGCTGAGATTTCCCCTTGGCAATCGTATTTGGTGAAGTGCCGTATCCGGCGGAATTCCAGTTTCCGTTGGTAGTGTCTCCACCGTTTCCGGCATAGTCGATTTTTCCAGTCATCGTGCACGCCGCCGTATTGATTAAGACCGCACTCAAAACGTACGGATACGTTTTCGCCGCTCGGCGGGACGGGCAGTTAAAGACGCCGACGACCGTTTCCGCGCGAGTTTTCGCTCCGTCTTTTTGAGTTTGGTCTGTCTCGACAGTTCCATTCATTCCCAATTGCCAAAGAGCGTTTTGTTCCATGAAAGGAAGAAGGGAGTAGGCCCATCCGCCCGGCTGCGCTGCTCCGAACCCTTGATCCGCATCGCCAACCCAGTATCCATCCCAGCCGCCGCTTGGCAGGGATCTTGTCGTGGATTCATGATTCAGCGAGGCGATTCCCATTTGTTTCAGATTGTTTGAACACTGCATTTGCCGAGCGGCTTCACGCGCCTGCTGAACAGCTGGAAGGAGAAGACCAACCAGCATTCCGATGATCGCGATGACGACCAGAAGTTCCACGAGCGTGAAACCGCGGATCCTTCTGGAATCTTTCGTGAAATATTCTCCAACAAAAAAAGCTGAATTTGCTTTTAAACTCCGGAAATTGAAAAGATTCATTGAAGGTCCTTTCTGGTCATGAGCAATTGAATTAAAAATGAATCACTTTTAGGCCGCGTGCCAGGAAATGGAAAACTGGGGATGAAAACGGCCTGTTAAAGTAATTGAATTAGACCGTGTTTTCAATAGTCAAGGCGAACTTTAACTATGCGCGTTTTTTCAAGTCCCACACCAGGCATGACTCCAGCGCAGTAGGAAATCAGAAATTCATTCTGATTTAGCGCGAGAATTGCCGGGTAACAGAACCACTGCGGCGGGGTGCCTTCAGACTGGTCCAGAGTTGCCTTCCACAAAAAGTCCATTTTTTCATCAAGAATGGCGATCGTTAATGGATTGCGGCCTTTAGGTGACTCATTCCAGACCGCGAGAAAGCGATCGGTATCCGGTATGGGGCGGATGAGCATGGGAGAGCATGGGGAAATGAATTTGGAAGGAGTCGGGGCATTCCACGTTCTGCCTCCGTCGGAAGAGATTGAAGTGAATTGACTTCCAGAGGAAGTACGGATGAACATAAAGAGTTTGCCGTCTTTCATTTCCACGACGCCTGGCTCTTGAAAAACGAGTTTTGGATCTGTTTTTTCCGCGAATTCCCCTTGCTGGAAGGTTTTTCCTCCATCTTTTGAGATGAAGCAGACGGATTGTCCGGGCCAAAAGTGACGCCCGTTAATAATTTCGTGCCAGCAGGCGGGAATGACGATGGAACCGTCTTTCAGCTGGATAATGCGGGCGTTATTCACGACATAGTATTTGGCTTCCGGGAAACAGCAGGTTGGAACTGACCAGGTTTTTCCTTCATCTGTCGAGAAACAGAGCCACGGACGACAGTCATCCAGTGCGTATTTTCTCAAATAGAAAAGCGCGATTCGACCATCCTGAAGACGAAGCAGCGAGACAGACATTACGTTTAACCCGCCGTCCATTTTTACGATAATTTGCGGTTCACTCCATGTTTTTCCTTCGTCCGAGGACCAGATTCCGGCTAGATTGGCGCGGGCGTGATCGTTAGCGGAATTGCCGAAGTATTGAGAATAAATGAAAAGTATGCGTCCGTCGTTCAGACGAATGAAGTCTCCTTCACTGTTTCTCGGATTATCGGGACCGGGCGGCAGATCCAGGACGACCTCACGTTTCATCGAAACAGAAAGGGGACTTTCCGCCGCGGTCAAGTTCAGACTGAACATCAATAAGATGACGGGAATCAGGATAAATTTTGAAAGTTGAATCATTTTCTTACTCATTTTTTTTGTTTCTTAAAAAGGTTTAGGCAGGGTTGAATTTGGACGATTTATTCTTTTTACGCGATTGGGAATGGGAAAGTAAGAACTTTATCCAGCGAATCAGCCCCGAGAGCGACCATAACCAGACGGTCCAAGCCGACGGCGGTACCCGCGCATTGAGGAAATCCGTAATCCATGGCAGCCAGAAGCCGGCTTTCTTCCGGGAGTTCTTCCTTTCCGTCCTGGCGGCGCAGGAGATTGGTTTCAGCATTTCTTCGCCGAAGTTCATTCGGATTGGACAGTTCGTGGTATCCGTTTGCCAGTTCAATTCCATTTACGTAGAGTTCAAAACGTTCTGCGACCGGTCCGCGCGCAACTGCCAGAGCAGCCTGAGAAACCGGATAATCAAAAAGAATAAGCGGTTTCTCAAATCCCAGTTGGGGTTGGATACGTTCGCTCAGGAGGAAATCAAGCCAATCATCCCGATTGGCGTTTTCCGTAAAGTCAAAACCTTCGGGAATGATCATCTTATGCGTTTTCGCGATTTGAATCATTTCGGAAACGGGGGCGGTCAGCGGATCCAGTCCCAGAAATTTTTGAAATGCTTCGGAATAAGTGATTTTTTCAGCCGGTCCCCGCTTCAGAATTTTCTGCTGAAAATCATCCAGGAGCTCCATTCCCCGGTTTAAATTATCTCCCGGACGATAAAATTCAAGCATGGTGAATTCCGGATTATGGATTTGGCCGCATTCGTCACGGCGAAAGACTTTGCAGATTTGAAAAATCGGCACGTTCCAAGCCGTTATCAGTCGTTTCATGGCGAATTCCGGCGAGGTTTGGAGAAAGTACCGTTTCCCGGCTTCCTCGAGCGACATCGGATCAAGATAGCGGTCCACGACCGTATCGGCACTAAGGATTGGAGTTTCAACTTCAAGAAAACCGCGATCTTCAAAAAAAGCCCTGACGCCCTGGATGATTTTTGTTCTCTGACGAATCATCTCCAGTGAAGCGGAGGGACGAAAATTTCGTTCAGGTAGCATTTCCAAAGCTGGTTCATCCATGGGGAATTCAGGAGCGGCTGAATCTTTCGTGAAAAAAGAATTTGACATAATCTTTCGGAGGAATGAAGATTTTGAAACTGTTTTTTAGTGCCACATTTGAGCCATGACCAGAGCGCAGGTTCTCGCGTCTTCCAAAGCGTCATGGTGCTGGAATTCAATATTGAAAAAATCCGCGACAGTATTCAAACGATAATTCGGAAGTTTGATATTGAGAACTTTTGGGAAATAGTGTCTGGCCTTCCGGCATGAACATTCCCATGGATTCTCGATTGGAGGTAAATTAAAATGGGCCAGGCACCCCATGAGTATGGAGCGGTCAAAAGGGGCATTATGCGCAACGAGAGTTGAGTCGCCGATGAAATCGCGAATTTTCTCCCAATACGCGTCAAATGTTCCAAACGCGCGTACGTGATTTGGAGTAATTCCGTGAATATCAATGAAATCCGGGCGAAAACGCATGACTGGCGGACGGATGAGAGTGTGGAATTCCTCTGTTACCTTTCCATCCGCGCAACGGACCAATCCGATACTGCACGCGCTGTTTCTGCTGGTATTGGCAGTTTCAAAGTCAATAGCGACAAAATTCATGAATATGTTTTGGGAATTTTCTTAATAAAACATTCTTTCCTCAGCGTAAAAGCTGAGGAAAGGAGTTGAATTGAGATCATGAGATCTCAGAGCGGCAAGTTTAACGCATCAGAACCATGCAGCAGTAAAGCCGCCGTCTACACTGATTTTAGCGCCGGTGATGAATTTTCCCGCGTTTTTCGAAAGGAGCAGGAGAGCCGCGCCGATGAGTTCGTCCGGTTCGCCGTATCGTTTCATCGGGGTGTGCCCCATGATGTTGGCGACGCGCTGCTCGTCCAGAAGTTTCCGATTTTGCTCGGCAGGGAAGAAACCGGGGCAAATCGTATTGCAACGGACATTTTGAAGCGCGAGATCCTGCGCGATATTTTGCGTCAGATTCATGACTCCCGCTTTGCTGGCCGCGTATCCGAACACTCTGGAAAGAGGCAGGAGAGAGGTGACGCTTCCGAAATTAAGGATTGAACCGCCGCCATTTTCCGCCATGTGCTTTCCGAAGATTTGGCAGGTATTAAAGGTACCTTTCAGATTGATGTTCATGATGAAATCCCATCGATCTTCAGGATAATCAAGGAAATTACTTCCGAAGTTGACCCCGGCAGCGTTGACCAGGCAGTCAACTTTACCGTTAATCGCGGCAGAAACATTCAGCGCGGCCGTGATGGATTCACGATTGGTAACGTCGATAAGCGTCCATGAAGCTTTTCCGCCCAGTTCGCAGATTTCAGCGCAACGTTTGACGCATGGGTCTTCCGCGACATCCGCGATGACTACGTGAGCGCCAGCCTGGGCCAAACCGCGAGCGATCGCTCCGCCCAGTTCGCCAGCACCGCCAATGACGACCGCGACCTGGCCGTCAAAACCGAATAAACTCTGAAGGTATTCAGGAGTTGCCATTTGTTTCTCCATAAATAAAAGAAAAAGGAATATTCACCCTGTCAGTCCGACACGAAAAAAGTATTTCGCTGAAACGTTTCGGACTGACCGCGGGATTTCTTTGTTTTCGTCAAACAAAGAGAAAAAGTTTGAAAAACATTAAATTCCGAAGTAAAGAACCAATCGATGATGGTTTCGGTAATAATCGATTTTCTCGAACATTTCTTCGTATCTTCCAATACCGTGAATTACCAGCGGATTTATCTTGATCTCTGTCGCGGTTTTGAAACGGATTTTTACCGTTCCTGTTCGGATGATTCTTTCCCAGATGGAACGGCGAAGATTGATTTGAACGATGTCGGACAATTGAAAAGTCTCGATCTTTTGGACAAAAAGTCCATGAGTATACTGAAAATGGTCCGGCGTCAACTCATATTTTGTGAAAAGACGACGCAAGATAAGGACTCCAATGAGGTAAAGCGCGAAACCGGCGCAAAGAGTCCAGCCGAAAATGGCGACGTACTTTCCCCATTCCGGAGCGAAAAGTTTGATGAGAGTGAAACCGCCGATGCCGCCGAAAAGCCATAGCCATTCGTCAATGGTATCGCGTAACTGGTATTTCCAGGTTAATGTTTCCGTCGGGCGGTATGGAAAGTTCTGATTAACGTATTGATTTAAAACTGCCTGAATCATGATTTTCCTCCATTTTTACTGCGTGATTTTATTCAGGAAACGGCGTCCCATTCGACGGCGGACAAACAATCGGTAATTATTAATCAGATCCTTGACATTCTCGGGATCTTTAATTCCAGGAAGGAACAGGATGTTGTCGGCGGTACTGGAATCGGAATCAATCCCTTCCAGGGATGGATCCGATGAATCGCCAGTCAATCCATGGTCACGAATACGCAGTTCAATTGTCCCGACCCCCAAGAGCCGTTGCCAGATATTGCGCGTGACATTCACTTGAGCAATGTCCCAAATCGCTATTTT
>JAFQUP010000060.1 GCA_017408405.1 Thermoguttaceae bacterium | reverse complement strand
CCGTCTGACGCGTTCGGATCATCGATCCATTCACCCCAGCCTTTCTCACGGCCGGCGAGATTCATCGCGGAATCCTGAAAATCAAGCCAGAGGGCCGAATCCCAATCCGGAGCCGCTTTTCCCGAAGTTTCCTGCTCCGGCAAAACGGCGTTCATGTCCGGTTTCGACGCCGGAATCGCCGGGAAAGATCCGATGAGCTTACTGCGAAGATCCGCCCACGGCTGCCCGCGGAGCGATTCACGGTAGTGCGTGCTGTCCTGCTCCTCAAGGAACGCGCAGAATTTCTCCGCCGCGGCTACTTTCTTTCGATCGGCAGCCTCAAAAAATCAGACTCTTCCAGACCGCATTTTTCAATCATTTCGAACCAGCGGTCCATGGGAATCTTTTCTTCGCCAAAATTATTCGTACCTACCGCGAATTTCGCGCCGGCGGCTTTTGCCATGCGAATGAATTTCTCGCTCGGAAACGCGGATCCCGCCTGAATTTCAAGCGCGACGTCCTTTTTCACGGCAAGATCAATCACCGCCTTCATTCGTTCCTCGGTCCAAAAATGTTCGTAACGATCCGCGAGCGGGGCGGGAAGATACGTCGGATTGGCCAAAATCGTGATTGGCTCTCCCAAAACACGCATCGTGTGCGCGAAATAGCGCTCCATCCACGCTTCCTCATCGTCAATAACATACTTTTCGGATTGCCAAAGCCGAACAGGACGCCCCTGCGCGTCATTCATGATCATCGTGTCCGCGAGCACAAAATCAAGCTGTTCAAGCACTTCCGGGCTGAAGTACTCGAACCAGTCCCGGTCATTTACCTGCATTCCGACAGGAATAAAAACTCCTTCTTCTTTCATGATTTGACGATTGAACCTGATGAACGCACTGAGGGACTCATCATCAAAAAGAGGCCATTCTCGACCGGAATTTTCCAAAACCGACGAGCCGAGACCAATGAGTTTCTGACGCGCGATCGCTTTACCGGTCGTCATCCCGCCGCGAAGATGGATATGGTAATCCGTCAGCGGAAACGGAGTTTTCACCGGCGTAAACTGCGGACCGCTCTGGGGAGCGGGATGCCAGAAAGACGAGTTAGAGGTATCCCTGGCCAGGGCGGGAACCGCGCAGATGGTCAGACACGCGAGAAAAAGGCTGGAAAAGCAAAAGGCTTTCATAAAAAAATCCTTTCAAAATCTGGTTAATGGAATCCGTCGTCCGGAAATGAACGGCACGGTAGGGTTTATTCTTTAATCAGGAAGAAGCGGTCCACGAAGACATTCTGGACTTCGCCGTCCCGTTTCGGCGGCGCGAACCAGATGTACATCGTGTCGGTCAGCGCGTGCGCGCCAAAATCAACGAGCCGATACGTTTCGCCCTGGATCGCCTTCACGCTCAAATTCCGATAGGAGACGCTCTTCTTCTCTTTCGAGTCGTAAATGCCGCAGGTCATGGCCGAGCCTTCCTCGGTGGACGCTTCGCAGCGCACGGCACCGTAAACGCGCCATTTCTTGCCGTCTTTCAATTCCAGTCCCGGCGGGAAGGAAAGCGCGGCTGCCCACTCAAAGTGCCAGCCCGGCATCCGGATCGCGCGCCCGTCTGACGCGTTCGGATCATCGATCCAT
>JAFQUP010000059.1 GCA_017408405.1 Thermoguttaceae bacterium | reverse complement strand
TGCCGCTGTCTTGGACCACAATTCCAGACTTCGCGTTTCCGCTGGCTTCGCAGTCAGTAAACGTTCCGCTTGCGCCGGTGCAGACCAAAATTCCCGCCTCTTGATTATTCGAGGATCGGCATTTCTCCACCGTCGGGTCCGTGCCGCTGTCTTGGACCCCAATTCCAGACTTCGCGTTTCCGCTGGCTTCGCAGTCCTTAAACGTTCCGCTTGCGCCGTTGCAGACCAAAATTCCCGCCTCTTGATTATTCGAGGATCGGCATTTCTCCACCGTCGGGTCCGTGCCGCTGTCGCGGACCACAATTCCAGACATCGCGTTTCCGCTGGCTTCGCAGTCCGTAAATCGTCCCCTGGCTCTGTTTGATATATAGAATCCCACACTTCCGCAATCTTTCGCGGCACAGGCGGTTACGGTCGGGTTGGAGTCTTTCTGATTGACGGTGAAACCTGCTCCATTCTCCGAAGTAAACAGACAATTTTCAAAAGTACACGTCAGAGACTGGACTGAAACCACGGAATGGAACGCGTCAAACTGTTCCCATTGTGTTCTTTCCTCCGGCGTCGCATTTTCCCATTCTTCTTGAGACCATTCATGATGGTCCCCCACGTTTTTAAACGTCAGGTTTTTGATTTCCGCGAAACCGCTTTCAACGCGCAGGACGTTTTCTTTTTCGCCCAGAAGGATGACTTGCTCCCGATCGTTTCCTTCACCGGTGATCGTAATGTTTTTACGAACGATGACGGTTTCCGGGACATCATGCGTACCGCGGCGGAGGGTGATCTTTCCGCCGGCGGGGATGCGGTCGTAGGCTTCCGCGAGGGTGCGTACATCGTCCGGAACAGTGATTTCGGTCTTAACGGGAGTTGGAGCTTGAACGGGAGCTGGAGATGAATCAGAAAGCGCGTCGAAAAACGCCCGGCAGGTGGGGAAACGGGCTTCCGGAGTCATGGAAAGTGCCTGGCACAGTGCGGAGTTGACCGACACGGAAAATTTTGGATCTTCCGGAGAGAAACGCGCTTTTTCAAAGCTCAGGGCCATGAGGCTGTCGCTGGTAAAAGGGAGTTTTCCTGCCAGAAGTTCGTAGAGGACCATCGCCAGTGCGTACTGGTCCGCGCGTCCGGTCTGAGGCTGCCCCATCATCTGTTCCGGTGCCATGTACGCGGGCGTGCCGGAGTTTGAGGACGCGTGCCCCGTCATGGAACGGCCGAATGTCTGACTCACGTTCGTGACGTTTTCCGGACGGATTCGGGCCGCGATGCCGAAATCGATCAAAAGCGGTTCCTTTCTGGAAAACATGATGTTTCCAGGCTTCACGTCCCGGTGAAGGATCCCTTTCGAGTGCGCAAAGTCCAACGCCTCCGCGATCGGACGGAGGATCGGCAGGACCTTTTCCAACGGCAGGCCGTTTTCGTGATTCGGCTGGGCATGAAACCAGTCGGAAAGTGTTCCGCCGTCGGCATGGTCCATTACGAGTATCCACCTGAAAACCGGGTCTATCTTCATTCCGAGCGTCGCGCAGATGTTCGGATGACGGAGTTTCCCGGTCAGGTCAAAAACACGGCGGACTTCGTCCATAGCCGAATCATTTCCGCATAGTTCCTTTGAGAGAACTTTCACGACGACCTTCTGGACCGCCTCACCACCAGAAAGCTCTTCCGCCAGCCACGTCTGCCCCATCCCGCCTTCGCCGAGACACTCCAGAAGACGGTAGTTTTTGAACCACCCGAGAAGGTATCCGGGCGTCAGAGGATCAAACTGCGAGGAATCGTAATTCACCACCTCCGACGAAAGCGTACCAAGGGTCGAAAGGGAGTTGATCAGAGAACTAAAGTCGCCGCTGCTCATGATTTTGTCTCCATTTTAAGTAAACACGCGGATGAAAAAACTAACTCTATTTTACTCTGTTCATGGATTTTTTCAAGGTCTCATGGATCAAAATATTCATGAATCATTCAAAAAACGTGATTTTTCAGCAGACAGAATACAGAAATGGTTCAGCTCTTCCGCTTTTTTAGAGACTCGCAAAGGTCTATTTCTCGATGAAAAGTCTTTCATACGGCGGTACTTCGCGAAAATCGTCAGACGGTCAGGATAATTCGCCCGCCGTGGGGTGCGGCGGGCTGTTGGGAATCGAGGTTTAGAAGCGGAAGTCGCGTTTTCCTTCATGAAGCTCGAAAAGGTGTTCGGCCGCGATGAGCCGGACTTTTTCGTTCGGGAAGGATTCAACGCAGGCCGCGAAATACTATACCGTCCAGTACAGCACCGACGGCGAACGCTGGCGGACCGCGACGACGCGCGCGGAGGGGAACTCCTTCGTCATCACGAATCTGAAAGGCAAGACGCGGTATCTTGTTTCAGTCTCCGCGACTGGCGACTGGAATTTCACGGCTTCCGCTTCGAGTGATTCGGTTCTCGTGAAAACGGCCTTCCCGACCCCGACGATTACGTCCGTTCGCAGCACACGGTCCGGTCAGGCGGTCGTTTCGTGGAGGGGCGAATCCGGCGCGGCACAGTATGAGCTGGCGTGGCGCGAGAATGGTTCCGGAGAATGGAAGAGTGTTTTGGTTAGCAGTACGGATAAGAACGTCTCCTTCACACTTTCGGGCCTGACCTCCGGCACGCGCTGCGAGTTTCGTGTTCGCGTTCAGCCGCTGGATACGAGTGTCCAAACCTCTGACTGGTCTTCCGTCTGGAAGCTCTGGCGAGTAAAATAAATAATCGGGATTTGGAAGACGGTGTTTCCGGTGTCGTTTTCCAAATCCTTTTCTTAATTTTTCAGGTAAGCGGGTTACCGTAACGATTCAATCATTGATTCGGTTCGTTTCCCTCACGCACGACGCGGCAAGTCTCGTCAATACTCCAGGCCCTGGCGTTTCCGGTAAGGTGATTGTTCCTGAAAATTCCGGAAGCGGATTCCTGAACCCAAATTCCGGATTTGAGATTGTTTTGGATTTGGCATTTTGTTACCGTCGGATTTGTGCCGCTGTCTGCGATCAGTAATCCCCATCCTTTATTATTACGGGCCTCACATTCGATAAAAGTTCCAGCAGCCCCAGAATGGACATAAATTCCGGAAGACTGTCCATCGTTAAATCCGCATTTTTCTACCGTTGGATTCGTGCCTCTGTCAGCAACTTCCATTCCATCTCCTTCGTTTCCTCGGACGTTGCATTCGGTAAAAGTTCCATAGGAGCCAAGAGAGACAAAAATTCCACCGAACTTTCCATCTACGAAAGCGCATTTTTTTATTATTGGATTTGTTTCGCAGTCTTCAACCTGAATACCATACCCTTTGTTTTGGCTGATCTCACAGTCAGTAAATGTTCCGTCCGCGCGATCGCAGACATAAATTCCCGTTCCCAGATTTTCGCTGGCTCCGCATTTTTCCAGTGTCGGATTCGTGCCGCTGTTTTGAAGATGAATTCCCGATCTTGCGTTCCCGCGAGCCTCACACTCGATAAAAGTTCCGCCCGCGCCTTCCAGGAAAGTGATTCCGTTTTCCTTATTCCTGCTGCACCCGCATTTTTTTAGTGTCGGTTCTGTATTGGAGTCCTGGAGTAAGATTCCAGACTTTTCGTTTTCGTTGGCCTCACACTCGATAAAAGTTCCGCCCGCGCCATCCAGGAAAGTGATTCCGTTTTCCTTATTCCTGCTGCACCCGCATTTTTTTAGTGTTGGTTCTGTATTGGATTCCTGGAGTAAGATTCCAGACTTTTCGTTTTCGTTGGCCTCACATTCGATAAATAGTCCGCCTGCGCCTTCCAGGAAAGTGATTCCGTTTTCCTTATTCCTGCTGCACCCGCATTTTTTTAGTGTTGGGGCTGTGCCGTAGTCACTGACCTGAATTCCGGAGAGTATGTTTCCTTCGGCCTCGCACTCGGTAAATGTTCCGCACGCGCTGTCGCAGACGAGGATTCCGGTTTGTTTTCCATTGTTGAAACGAC
>JAFQUP010000058.1 GCA_017408405.1 Thermoguttaceae bacterium | reverse complement strand
GTCAGCTTCGGCTTCTTCTTCGTCAGCTTCGACTTCTTCTTCGTCAGCTTCGGCTTCTTCTTCGTCAGCTTCGGCTTCTTCTTCGTCAGCTTCGACTTCTTCTTCGTCAGCTTCGACTTCTTCTTCGTCAGCTTCGGCTTCTTCTTCGTCAGCTTCGACTTCTTCTTCGTCAGCTTCGGCTTCTTCTTCGTCAGCTTCGGCTTCTTCTTCGTCAGCTTCGGCTTCTTCTTCGTCAGCTTCGACTTCTTCTTCGTCAGCTTCGACTTCTTCGTCGTCAGCTTCGGCTTCTTCTTCGTCAGCTTCGGCTTCTTCTTCGTCAGCTTCGACTTCTTCTTCGTCAGCTTCGGCTTCTTCTTTGGCTTCTTCAGCAGCCGGAGCTTCTTCTTTGACTTCTTCAGCAGCCGGAGCTTCTTCTTTGGCTTCTTCAACAACCGGAGCTTCTTCTTTGGCTTCTTCAGCAACCGGAGCTTCTTCTTTAGCTTCTTCAACAACTACCGGAACGGGAACCGCTTCAACGGCTGGGGCCACGATGCTTTCGGCCGGGGCGGGAGCGGAAGCTTCGGGAGTGGCCGGAGCGGCTTCAACAGCGGCTTCAGGAGCGGGAGCGACGGGAGCCGGAGCAGCTTCGACAGCGGCTTCAGGAGCGGGAACGACGGGAGCCGGAGCAGCTTCGACAGCGGCTTCAGGAGCGGGAACGACGGGAGCCGGAGTAGCCGGAGCAGCTTCGACAGCGGCTTCAGGAGCAGGAACGACGGGAGCCGGAGCAGCCGGGGCAGCTTCGACAGCGGCTTCAGGAGCCGGAGCGGCAGGAGCTTCAACCGCCGGAGCAACTTTTACCGCGCTGCAGCATGCTGGAATCGTTTTAATGTTATCTTCTTTAACCTGTTCACAGGCTTTCGGCGCACGATAAACCGCGCGGCGGAAACTGGCCTGAACATTCACCGTCACAAAAATTACCGCGAGAGCGGCGACAAACATCACCATTTTATTAAACTGGCGCATTCCCGAATCTCCTTAATAAATTTTTGAGGAAAATAATTCTTAAATTTTTTTTATTTTTTAGAGTTTACATATTCATTAAACTCATTATTTCATTATTCTAACTCATTTTTCAAAAAAATCAACTACTCACATCAAATTTCGGCAAAATTTTTGCCAAAAATCTTCAAATTTTCCAAATTATACAGATTATTCATTTTTTCACGAACGTGAGGGTGGAGTTTTGATGATTAAACAGTTTTGAGGGAATTCCAGTATCCTGCCAAATTTCAAAACATGTTTATTTTTCACACGGGAAAACATTTTGGGAAGGTATCCCGAAATTCTTTTGTTTGCGAAAATTTTCAGTCGAAAAGTTTTTTCCATTTTTGATTTTTAATAGGAAACGGAATCAGCCTTTCGATATTCAATCAGAATTAATGTTTCGACTCTCTGAGTGGTGTTCAGAAGAGCCCCGGAAGGAGTTTCCCCAGTGGAAGTTAATGGCGGAGTTAATCCCGGTGAAACGAGAAGAGCGTATTCTCTGTTCCATTGATATCGTTCACGAAAACGAAACTGTCCTACGATTGGAACGTTGATTTTTTCCGTGATTCGGCTGGAATTGCCATGAACATCAATGTTCATGGGAATCAATCTGTCCAAATGATTAATTTGAAATTTGATTTGCGCGTCAATCGTCGAGCCGTTCATTCTCAAGAGCGGCATAAGTTCAAATGAAAATCCATCATCCAGGAGAGCTTCATCCTTCTGCTGGATTCCGGAACGCACAAAAAAGTTTCTTACGTAATTCCGAGTTCTTATCCAATTTAATTGCATACTCTGGCCGTTTGGAATATTCGCGACATCGGAAGCGTGATTTACGAATCCCGGAGTTTTTTGGAGGATTTCAAGCACGGCTTTTATCTCTTCAGGCGCAACGGTCCATGCCTGAGAACCCATCGAAAAACTTGGTATTGGCGTTAAACGATTTCCGATTTTTTGTCTCCAGTACGGCATATTCACGGTAAAGATCCGCACTCTGAATTGATGAGCTAAAGGATCAGAGTTAATGAAATCCTGAATCAGATTTTCAACGCTAACCTGAACGCTTGGAACGTGATAGATATTGACTGATGTTCGAGTCACGTTCAGCATGGCAGGGATTTCAGAATGCCAGATTTCAAAGCCGGTTTCCATCAGAATCCAATCCATGACAGCGGATTCAGGATTACTCATTCCGGGAAATTTTGAAGTATATTGTGAGATATCGTATTGTTTCCAGATTTGTCCACGGTCATTGGGAATGCTTACTGTCTGAGCATGAAGGTTCAGAATTTGGGTTCCCCAAGAGAAACAGAACAGGATGAAAAAAAACAAACCAAAGGTTAAATTCAATCTCTGTTTCATTTTATTCCTCGGTCCGTAAATAAAAAAACTGGCCAAAATTAAACTATTGAGAAGGGGTAATTAACGGCAGTTTTGTTCAAAATGCCATTTTTCCAAAAGGGAGGGATCCCGCAGGATCCCTGTTTGAAATAATCGGAGAAATTGATTGAGAACAAGGCAGGAAAAGGAAGATTTTTCAAGTCTTCCTTTTCTGGGAAAACTCAGTCTTCCTCATCAAGCTGTTCTTCAATTTCTGGTGAGAATTGATAGTTGGAATAGACTGCCGAGACATCGTCATGGTCTTCCAGGCGGCTAATGAGTCGCTGGATTTTTTGAGCGTCTTCCAAATCGGTAATTTCCATGGTATTTTGCGGAATACGAGAGATTGTCGCTTCCACGACAGCGACTTTAGCCGCTTCAAAGGCTTCCGCGACGGCAGTGAAGTTTTCCGGATCGCAGGTCACTTCATAAATTCCGTCATTGAGAGAATAATCTCCATCTACCTCCATAAGAAGTTCCATCAGAGCGTCTTCGGAGATCTGTTCTTCTTCAACGACGAGAAGTCCTTTTCGGTCAAACATGTAGCCGACGCAGCCGGTATTTCCCATTTTTCCGCCGCAGGATTCAAAGATTTTACGGACTTCTGGAGCCGTACGGTTTCGATTGTCCGTCAGGATTTCGCAGATGACGGCAGTTCCGGCGCAACCGTAACCTTCATAGAGGATTTCTTCCATCGCGGCACCATTCGTGGAGGCACCAGAGCCTTTTTTAATAGCGCGTTCAATGTTGTCGCGCGGCATACCGACAGATTTCGCGGCATCAACCGCCAGCCGCAGCCGGGCGTTCATGGAAGGATCCGCTCCGCCTCGGGCAGCCGTGATGATGTTTTTCGCCAGTCGGCTCCATACTTTTCCTTTTTTGGCATCCACTGCAGCTTTTTTATGCTTGATGTTTGCCCATTTTGAATGTCCAGACATATTTTCTCCTCACGAGTTTTTCAAAATTTTTAGTTGGTCTTCAACGTGTTTTAAATCCTTTAAAATAATGGATTCTTTTTTACGTTGAGCTTTTTGAAATAGTTCCAATGCTTTTTGAAAGTATTTCTCCGCCTCATCTTTTTGATTTAAAGCTAGGAAGACATCTCCCAAGTGACTGAAAACGACTGGGTCTTCCAGCGTTTTTTCAGCATTGAGAAGAAATTCTTTCGCTTTTTCAAAATTGCCGAGTTGGAAACAGATCCATCCCATAGTGTCTTGAAACATGGGATTTTCTGGTTCTTCCTCAAGGGTTTCCTTTGAGTAGCGAAGAGCCAGATTTAAATTGGTTTTGGCACATGCCCAAAAATAGGCCAGTGTGTTTTTGGCCGTAATATCATCTGGAAATTCATCCAGAATTAAACGCATTTGTTCTTCAGCGGCTTCGAGGTTACCTAATTGTTCCTCTACGTTGGCTAGCGAGAGACGAATTGCGGAGACTCGTTCTCGGTCAAATTCCGCACTGTAGTCGTTTTCGACCTCTGCCAGCAAATATTTCAGTAATTCTCCTGATTCCTTGAGTTTTTGCCCCTGTTGGAGCCAGCTGGCTTCCAAAAGAGGAAACTCAATAGACTCCGGATTTTCACGTTTTAGACGCTGGATTTTGTCTCCGGCTTCTTCCGTTTTTCCAAGCGTCATCAGTATTTGAGTATGAGCGGCAAGGAACATTTCCTCTGGAAAAAAACGTTCCAGGAGACGAAAATGTGGTTCCGCTTCTTCATATTTTTCGTTTTCAAACAGGAAAAAAGCCAGACTCAAAAGAGTATGACGCATAGCGAGAAGATTCTCTTCCGATGGCTGTACCTGTTTTAGTTCATTCATCGCGGAAGAATAAAATGTCATTGCCAAATCAATTTTATTCATCTGTTCCGCCAGAATGGCTAAAAACGCAGTGAGCCGCCAATTGAGAGGAAGGAACGACAATTGTGTTTTTCCTTTGGTTTGAGTATTCAGCAACTGTTGTTCCGCTTCTTTAAGCAGCTCGTTCGCGAATTGATGAAAAGTTTCCGGAGGAATGAATTTGATCGGCTCAGCGTTTTCCGAATCGGAATGAGTTTCTTTTTTCTTTGAGGCCGCCTGCTCTTCCCAGGAAGAAGTTTGGGGTGTCTGTGATGAATTTTGATTTTTTGGGGTGTTTTTTTTGAGTTCCTGTTTCTCCAATTCCTGAATGGAAATAAATCCCAAACTTTTTAGGAGGTCACCCGCGGAGGCCGCGAATTCCGGATTTGTCATGCAGGAATCGGCCAGCTTCAAAAATTCAGAGGCATCATTCATGAGTACTGCCAACTCAATTTGTCGAAGCGGATAGTATGGAGAAGCTGGAAATTCAACAGCCAATGCAGAAAAAATTTCCTTTGCCTTTTTCCCGGCAGCTTCGCGAATGGAATTTCCCAAGGTGAGATTTGCTGTTTTTTTTATGTATTCTTCTCCAAGACGAGTCCTTAAAAGTAAATTTTGGGGCTGCTTTTCAAGAAGCTGTTCAAGAACGTTCTGTATTTCATCAGAACGTTTTTGAGCTTTTAAAATATTTTCAAGCAATTGAAACGGCGGATCTTCGGCAGAAAAGCCGTTTTCGTAGGCTTTCATCGCCAGTTCAAACGCTTGTTCCGCGTTCTCTTTAACGTAGGCGACTCTTGCTTTCTCAAATAGGATATGGTTTTGAGCGTTTTTTCGCTCGGACTCCCATTCTTTAGGATCGCTGCCGGAATTTTTGAATTTTTCTTCGAAAAAAAGTTCCAGTTCTTTTAGGAACTTTTCCGCCTCATCACCTTTTTTTTGAGTAACGCAGATGTCCAATAACAGAAAAAGGTTAATTTCCTGACTGTCCTTAAAGAGAAAAAATTCCTCTTCTCTGATGCCGTATCGAGCTGGATTTTTCATCATGCTATGGATTATTCTTAAAGAAGCCAGAGCTTCATCAAAATGTCCGGCACGATATTCTGCCCAGCCTAACCGGTCATGAATGAGCATTCGGAGTGGTCCTGCTTCATTAATTGGGATGGCATTCAGAATTGCCCGATAGATTTTGACAACACGTAAATTGTCGTCCAAACGAGCGCAACGAGTGGAAAGCTCATCAAGAATTTCAATTCCAAGAAGAGCTGGATCGGAAATTTTGTCAAAGTACCGAAACGCTTCGTCGTATCTTTTTTGACGAATAGCCAGAGAGACTAAAGAAACCAGTATGGCATCTGAAGAAACGTATTGGGAAGCGCGTTCGTAGTGCTGAAGAGCCTGACGCTCTTTTTTTTCCGCTTCCAGGATTCGGCCCTGAATGAAAAGATATTCAGCCTTTAGAATATTTTGATTTTGGGATGAAAGTTCTTTGAGTCTCGGTTGAAAAGTTCTATTCCTGGTAAGTTGAGGCGTTACTGGCGCGTCTCCGCCTGTTTTTAATTCTGTTCCTGCGCAAAGATCTCCCGAAAAAATCAGAATGACAAAAGAGAGAATGACAGAATGCTTCCGGATCATTTTTTTAAAAAAACGTAATTCCATGAAAAACCTCTCTGTCAATCCCTCTTTGAAGACTCAATTTCATTCCATTTATTTGGAACTTTTTTTAGGCGTTTTTCCTTCTTTTTCAGTTTTGGGAAGTTTTTTTGCCTTTGGTACTTTTTTGACGTTCTTTCCTTTTTCTGCTTTTGTGGAATTTTCTGCTTTCTTTCCTTTTTCTACGGATTCCTCATTTTCCGTTTTCGGTGCCTTTTCTTTTCTTTTTTCCGTAGCCTTTTCCGAAGATTTTGAAGCTTTATCCGCTACTTTCTTATTTTTTCTGGATGTTTTTTCTTTCTGGTTTTCAGAGGAAGCCGATTGGGATTTCATCGTTTTATCCGTTTTCTTTTCCTCAATTTCTTCATCCTCTTCAAACGGACAATCGATTTTCCGAGCACGCTCTTCCTTGCTGGAACGATTTTTACGGCGTTTCATCGCCATTTCTTCAAGGTATTCTTCTTTTGCCCGTTCTTCAGAATCATCGTATGTGTCTTCAAAACGATCATTTTCCCGTTCCTTTCGGAAATCAGGATCATTAATCAAAAGATCCATCATATTTTGAGGAGCAACCTCGTGCGTGACAATTGGTTCCGGTGTTTCCATCGTGTTTTCAACACGGATCTCACGTCGTTTGGGCATTCGTACTCTAAAGTCCGGGGCGAAAGATTTCAAAAAAGAGACAATCTTCCTTGCTTCGGGATTTTGGACAAATGCCGCGGCTAACTGATGAAGTAAAGAGGCGAATTCCATTCCCTGCGATTTGGAAATCGCGCGGTTAAGCCCTCCGACTTCACGTTCCTCAATATCTTTTTCCGAAATAATTCCCAAGACATAAAGGAGACGTTTTTCTCCATTGCCCACCGGAATGCCATGACGCCCAAGCGCGATTTGCGCAGTATAGTTGATTGAAAAAGGTGTACCGCCGGGGATGGACTCCAGCTTCTCGTATGCTTCTTTAAGACTCTTTTTGCGAATATCATCTATGTCGAAGCAATATCTCTCTTCAAAAACGGCATGAAGGATTTTACGCAGTTTAATGGCTGTTCCGCGCGGGTCAGGAAGCTGCGGCATAAGTTCTGAGAGTTCAGTAACGCTGCTGACACGTACTTCATTCCAGCCGGACATCGTTTCAACCAATGCGGAAAAAGCGGCATTGGCGGCTTCATAGGTCGCGTCTTCCAGGCACGTTGCGTAAAGAAAATGCTCTAATACCGTACGCTCGGTAGCCGAAACGGCGGAGTACTTTTTTTTCAGTTCAGCGTAGAGACGCTTCAGTACGTCTGCTCGATTTGAAGAACTCATCGATTCCCCTTTAGCGTTGATGGTTTTTGAGGCTGTGTTGAACCAATTGGTCCCGTCTGTTAAAATTTGTTAAGTTCCAGCTTGAATTTAAAACTGGAATACTTTCCTAAAACTATTGGGAACACATTGCTTTTTCGATTACTTTGGTTTGAATTCCGAGTTGTTTTCTGAACAGCCGTTCAGTCCTGCGAATCATTGGATTCTTCAAGTTCTCCTACGCAGGAAGTACGTTCGTCTTCGGGAGGCAAAACGTCTTTCAGGAGTTTTGCGACTAAAATGGAATTCTTGACACCTTTGTCCAAAACAAACAGAACTTTTGGAGTGTATCGTGTCTGGATTCGATCCGCGATTTTTCGCTGAAAAAAGCCAGCGGCATTCTGAAGTCCTTTTAGGCAAAGTTTCTGTTTGGCTTCTGTTCCCATGATGGAAACATGGACTTTTGCCTGCTGCATATCACCGGAAACCTCGACATAAGTTACGGTAACTCCAGAAACTCGCGGGTCCTGAATGTCGCGTAAGATTGACATTCCGACCACTTCACGGATAGCTTCAGCAGCTTTCAATACTCTTCTTGAAGGCATTCTGTTTCCTTTTTCGTTTATTCGGTCTTTATGTTTGCTTTCGGCGTCTGAATAAGTAAAGTATTTTAAACGTCAGGCAAAAATTGCGGTTTAAGCCCCCTTCCAAAACTATTTCCTGGAAATTGAGTTTTGGAAGGGCTATTTAATATTAAATTTTAACGATAAAAATAGATTTTAGGGGCCAAACGTTCAAAATACTTCAAACCTCAAAATGTACGGGCAACAGATTCAATCATGAAGGCCTCAAGGATGTCGCCTTCTTTGATGTCATTGAATCCGGCAAGACGCATACCGCATTCATAGCCGTCGCGCACTTCTTTCGCGTCATCTTTTCCACGCTTCAGTGTGTCCAGCGGATAAATTCCAATGACACGGCTGTTGCGGATGATACGAATTTTGCAGTCACGCTGAATCATTCCGGCAATAACGCGGCAACCGGCAACCGTTCCCACTTTGGAGATTTGGAAGACCTGTTGAACCACGGCACGGCCAAGGTCTTTTTCGTGTTCTTCAGGAGTAAGCATTCCTTCCAAAGCCGCTTTCACGTCCGCCGTCAACTGATAGATGATGTCGTAACGGCGAACCTGAACACCTTTATTTTCCGCCATGACTCGCGCGTTTTCATCCGGCACTACGTTGAAACCGACAATAATCGCGTCCGAGGCGTTGGCTAACTGGACGTCCGCTTCCGTAATGCCGCCGACAGAAGCCTGAAGAATCGAAATCTGAACTTCCTCATGCTCCAATTTTCCGAGTTCTTTTTTGATGGCTTCAATGGAGCCTCGAACGTCTGTACGCAGAATAATGTTAAGGGTTTTGACCTCTTTGCTTCCAAGAGAATCAAAAAGACCTTCCAGCGTAACGTGTGCTTTCGCGGTTCCCGCCAGTTCATTGAGGTGTTCCTGTTCGGCTCGTTCTTCCGCGAGACGCCGGGCGTCGGCAATTTCATCCAAAACGTAGAATTTGTCACCCGCACCGGGGGCCGTGTCCAAACCAAGGATATTCACTGGAATGGCAGGACCCGCTTCGGAGTATTTCTGGTGTGAATCGAGTGTGTCCACCATCGCTTTAACTCGTCCATAAGAAGAGCCGCAGACGAGAACATCGCCCGTATGAAGCGTACCGTTTTGGACAAGAAGTTTCGCGACGACTCCACGGCCCTGCTGAATTGAGGATTCAACGCAGACACCCATGGCATGCCGTTTGGGATTTGCTTTGAATTCCTGAAGTTCCGCGACCATCAGAAGGGTTTCCATCAAATCATCAATTCCTTCTCCGGTGAGTGCCGAGCAGCGAACTACTTCCACGTCACCGCCCCATTCACTTGGGACCAGTTCATTAGCGGAAAGTTCCTGAAGGATGCGCATTTCATTGACTCCCGGAAGGTCAATTTTATTGAGTGCGACGATGATTGGGACTCCCGCGGCTCGAGCGTGACTGATCGCTTCCTCGGTTTGCGGCATGACTCCGTCGTCCGCAGCCACGACAATGACCGCAATGTCCGTTGTGTTCGCTCCGCGAGCGCGCATTTCCGTGAACGCTTCGTGACCCGGTGTGTCTACGAATGTTACGGATTTATCCTGATATTTCACGTTGTACGCGCGAATGTGCTGGGTAATTCCGCCTTTTTCACCGGAAACGACGTTAATATTGATGATTTTGTCAAGCAGAGACGTCTTTCCATGGTCAACGTGACCGAGGAAGGTAACGACCGGCGGGCGTGAGACGAGATCAGCGGGATCGTCTTCTTCATTTTCGGTACTTCCAATCAGACGTTCTTCCAAGGTAACTTCAGGTCGAATATCAACCGGAATTCCAAATGATTCCGCGAGTAACTGGGCCGTAGTTTCATCCAAAGGTGACGTAATTGTGGACGGAAGACCAAATTCCATCATCAATTTACCGAGAACTTTCGCGGCAGTAAGGCCGACACCTTCCGCGAATGTGCGAACAGTAAGCGGAAGCTGTAAAACGTAACTGCTTTTACGCGGGGCGGCAACGTTCGTATTGCCAGTGCCGCGCTGTTTTTTGAATCGATAACGAGGATTTTCGTCATCGTCATCGTCGATAGAGAAACGCCGTCCTTTTCCACGCTTTTCTACTGCGCCAAAACGGGAATCACGTCCAGGCGCGTGCATGGATTCCATATCGTTTCCGGAACGTTTTCCACTGTCTTTACGCTGTTTACCAACTGATTTCTTGGAACCGAATTTTGAGGAAGTATCCTCCATGGCCGAAACAGGCTGCTGACGCTGATTTTTATCCTGAATTGAGTTACGACGTGCTTTTTTGTCGTTATTTCGCTCAAAGGATTGGGTCGAAGCGGAGTTTTTGTCATTCCGGGATTTGTCTTTGTTTTTCCCTTTGTTGTCACGTTCGCGATTGTTTTCTTTAACGCGGCTCTTCTCAAGTTCCTGCTCCATGCGGCGCATGATGGAATCATCCCCTGCCCGTGCTGCCCGAATTTCTTCAGGAGTAAGACGTACTTCAGGCTTCATTCCATCCGATTCTGCTGGTTTCTTGGGAACCGGCATTTTTGCGGCAGGCAGTGGTGCGAGTCGGAGTCCAGAGGTGCGGCGTTCATCGCGATGATTCGTGTTTTTCGGCGTTTCTTTGTCTTCATGACGAATAGTACGCGCATTGAGAAGAGTTGGGAAAGACGTATCAAAAGCAGGCCGAACCGGAGCGTTAAGCTGTGCCTCCCGAGCGATTTTTTCCGCGACAGAAAGTCCGTGAGAACGCGGTGGTTCTTCTGCCGGCGTTTCTTTTTTCATTTTGCGGGAGAGCGGACCATTTCCGCGACGGCGATCCCCACGTTCTTTGTCGCGATTATTGTCTTTTTTGCGGTTTTGTTCCCGATTTGGCCGTCCGTTTTCAGTATGCTGATGTCCTTTTTCGTTTTCTGATGAAAGCGAAGCAGACTGTTTGATTGCGGTTTTGGTATGTTCCAGTTCTGTTTCCGATTTTTCAGTTTTTTCAGGCTGATCGGCGATTTTTTCCGAGGCAGAAACTGTGCCGGATTCAGTTTTTTCAGGATACGAAACATTGTCTTCGCTATTGACTTCGGAACGCGGAAGAGTTTCAGAGTCCAATTCTTTATCAGAAGCGGGAATGTTCGGTTCCACTGCTGGTTTATTTTCGACCGCGCCAGTCTCTTTCACTTCAGCCGTATCGTTCACATTGTTAGAGAGTTCAATTTTTTCTGGCTGAGCTTTCTCTGAACTTTTCGCCGACACTTCCGCCTCCAAACTGTCTTCAGCAGAGACTTCGGTGGGCCTGTTCGACGAAATGACGTTAGCGTCTGAAGACGTTTTTTCAGAAATCGTTTCAGCGTGAACGACTGTTTCATTTGGTGAACTGGCAATGTCCGCGGAGGAAGTCTTGGCGATCGTTTCTTCCATCACGCCAGATTCCGCGTCACGTTCATTCTCCACCTTCACCGGTTCTTTTTTCTCAGTCCGGCGCGGTTTGGAGGGAAGGGTTGGGACACGTCCCATGACGATGTTCTTCGGAGGTTCCAAAGGGGTACGGATTTCAGGATCCTGCGAGACTTTCGCAGATGGAGAATTTCCTTTTTTGAGATATTCTTTGACCCGGACCGCATCTTCATCGGAAATACTGGCTAACGCACTACTTCCTTTGGTCGGAATTCCTATCGTGCTGCACAAATCCATGATGAATTTGTTATCAACTTTTAACTCTTTCGCTAACGCGTAAACCCGAATTGACAATCGACACACTCCCTGGCGGAAGGCCATCCGCCATCAGTAAATCAAATTACGCAGAGAGCCTCCCGACATACCACCGCGGAATAGTCGTTACGGAAACGCAAGCCGTCACGGCTTTCGACTCTCCCGTAAAAAAGGAACATTCATTGGGTTCGAAAAACGCACAGCCCGATTACTGGATCTGTTCATCTTTCACCATATTTTGCTGGTTGTCCTGCTCGTCAGCACGACGTTCAGCTTCATCAATAATTGCGTTGACTTCATCTTCAGAAAGTCCGCTCATCTCCATCAAAGCGTCAGGTTCGATGATGGAAAGGTCATCGTAGGAAGTGAACCCTTCACCCGTGAGGTTTTCAGCGAGTTCCTGGGAAACGCCCGGGATCGTGCAAAGCGCGGTAACGGCACGGTCAAGCTGAGCCTGAAGTTCGTCCTGGGTCATGATTTCAATGTCCCAGCCGCAAAGTTTGCTGGCTAAAAGGACATTTTGCCCATGCCTGCCAATCGCGAGGGAAAGGTTGGGTTCACTCACCAGGACGATCGCGCGCCCCAGCATGCCGCAAAGGATGACTTCCTCAATTTCCGCTGGCTGAAGAGCATTAGAGATGAATTCGATGGGTTCACTGGACCATGGAACGATGTCTATTCGCTCGCCACCCAGTTCATCGCAAATATTTTTAATGCGAGTGCCGCGCATACCGACGCAGGCTCCAACGCAATCTACCCGCTGGTCCGCGCTCCAGACCGCGATTTTGCTGCGAACGCCCGCCTTGCGCGCGATGCTTTTAATTTCGATGACCCCTTCTCCGATTTCAGGGATTTCCTGCTCAAAAAGGCGAGTCACGAACATTGGGCGAACACGGCTGAGAATGACCTTGACTCTTGAACCCTGTTTGCGGACTTCCGCGATAATTGCTCGGATACGGTCTCCGATGCGGTAGGAGTCATTTCGTCCAGAACCGCGCTGCCCATTATGGATTTGTTCGGTACGAGGCAGAAACGCTTCAATTCCCGGAAGAGAGACGGAGCAGCTTTCACGCTCAAAACGACGAACAGTTCCCACGACCAGCTGATTGACCTGACTCGCGTATTCCGCGTAAACGCGGTCGCATTCCGCTTCGCGGATTTTTTGAATCATGACCTGCTTAGCCGTTTGAGCACCAATACGCTTAGCGATTTCCTCAGGAGAAATAGGCTCTCCATTAAAACTGGCATCAATTTGGCCAGTTTCGCGGTCGATATGGACACGAATCAGGTTTTCGTCGCCTGCGTAGTTCTTTTTCATGGCAGAAATCAAGGCAGCTTCGATTCCCTGAAAAACGACTTCCTTGCCGATATTTTTGTCGCGATGAATCGTATCCACAATACGAAGCAATTCACTCGGATTCATTGATTTCCTTCCATTTGATTAAATAGCGAAAATTACTGTCTGCTGAAGCATAATATCGAAAAGATAAACTCTTTTCAGGATTACGCTCCAAAACGGCTTAAAGCCGCACTGTCCCCGTTGCCAACAGGATATTTTCGCCTCTATGCTCTAACGACAAAAAGCCGCTGCAGGAAAAGATTTCCCACACCGGCTTAAAAAACCGAAAATGGAGCGGAGGAGAGTCGAACTCCCGGCCTCAACATTGCGAACGTTGCGCTCTGCCAACTGAGCTACCGCCCCGGATTTTTTCCATTCATTATCTTCATCACTGAAGATGTCCTAGAATATACTAAATTTTTACATTTTGTAAAGGGGGGAGTTATGGTTTTTTAGCATTTTTCTCACTTTTTTCCATGATTTTTTTCTTTTTAGTCTCTTCTTTCCCACTTGGTGGCCTGGAAAATTTTCTCAATATGGCGCATTTTGCCTAATTTTGAATTTTAACATTCAAAAAAAGTATGAGAAAAATTTTTAAAAATATCCAGGGAAATTATTTTCAAGGATTGAAACGGTCGTTCGTCAAATATTCTTTTCAGAAAAATCATTGTCGTTTGGACTGCTGACGAATTTTGCGGTTGCCCAAAAAAGCGGAACACAGAGGATGAAGAGTCCCCCGGCGGCGTAACAGACACCGCGCAGCCCGTAAGCATAAACGACGGCACCGCTTAGGAACGTACTGACGAGAATGCCGCTCATTCGGATGGAAGACGCTAAGCCAAAGATCGCGCCGCGTCTTTCCACGCGCGTGAACTTTGAAAGGAGCGCGAGCAGCCCGGTCTCCAGTCCGGAACCCGCTAAACTGTTGATGAAGCGCATCGAGCCGTAAAGTCCAAGATTTCCCGCGATACCCATCAGGAACATCGTAACGCTGGAAACGATCAATGCGGGAATCGCGACTCTCTGCGGCGTGTAGCGGTCGCAGAGTTTTCCAAGGAGGATGCCGGAAAAGATTCCGCCAAGTGCCGTCAATCCGCAGATCCAGCTGGTGTGAAGCTCGGTATTTTCAGGACCGTGGATCTTCTCGATCATCAGCGGAACGTACGGTTCATCAAATTTACGGGCGATCGCGACGCAGAACATAATGAAGAAACTGATCCAGATCGCGGCGGAAAGCCCGCTCCACGCCCCGCGGCATTTCTTGCCTTCGCACGGTTTCGGCGGAACGAAATTCTCGCGGATGAAAATGTGGCAGAGGAGTCCGGAAAGCAGGTAGAGCGCGCCGCAGGTGAGAATGGCGACTTTGAATCCGAAAAAGTGCATCAATCCGCCGCCGAGCGCGAGTCCAATGAGATTTCCGCTCCAGACCGACGTCGTGAGCGTGCCGAGCGCGAAACCGTGGTGCTCTTCCGGAGTGCTGGTCACGACGAGCGTCTGCGATGCCGCGATGGTTCCGGTGAAGAGACTCACGATAGCCCGAACGGCGATCAGCCAGGCTGGTGAAACTGCCAAAATCATGCACGGAAAAAGGAGGCCGTTCAGATAATACGCGCGCAGAAGCATGATCTTCCGCCCGAACCGGTCCGCGAGAATGCCCCAGATCGGTGTCGCGATGCAGTAACTCAAGAGTCCCGCGAACGTAAACGCGGCCATCCAGACGCCAAGTTCCCGTTCATCCCGAATGTTCCACGTGTCGCGAATGTGGATCGGCACGAACGGGATCGCGGCGGCAAAACCCGCCATGCTCAGGATCTGCGCGATCCAGATGAAAAAGAGATTTTTCTTCCAATTGATATTTGGTGTTTTGGTTTCTGGCACCTCATGTGCCGCGGACTCACTCATGAAACGATTTCCTTAAAAAAACGCCGATTTTCCGGCTTTGAGAGACAAATCAATTCACGGAATTGAAATAGAGGATCAAATGCGGAATTTTCCGCAGAAAAACTTTCTGAAATTTGACCGAGGTTTTCACGAAAAAACGTTTGGATTTTCGGATTCCGGGCATTTCTGACTTGAAAATTCAGGGATTCATGGAAAATTTCAAGCAGATCGGGAATAGCATTTATTTTGCCAGCCAGAGTTGGTAGCAGCTTAGGACCCAAACGAACCCAAGCAGAGCGAGGACTCCCCGTACTAAAAGTACTTTGCGCCCTGCCCAGCCGCCGCGCCATAGCCACGGAATGGCACTCAGGATGCGCATTCTGTTGAATAGCCAGGCTCCGTAAATGAAAGCGTAGACTGCATTTCCTTCCGCCGCTGTTTTTCGCATGTACGCGCACGCTTCTTTCTGTTCCGGCGATCCATTGGGATAGAGAAAAAGCAAAACGCGCAATGCTTCCTCCCAACCAAGCTCAAGGGCATCCAGAGCGTACTTTTGAGCCGTCTGGCGGTCCTGCTTCATTCCGATACCATAAAGCGCACAGTACGCAAGGTAGTATTTTGAGTTTCCCAATACTTCTGTTTGCCGAAAAAGCGCGACAGCCCGCTCTGGATCCTTTTTGGTACCGACCCCACCCAGAAAGCAGTACCCCAAATTTGGCAAAGCAAAAAGATTTCCTCCTTCCGCGCCTTCCAGTAACAAAGAAAACGCTCGTTCCGGATCCCGTTTGCTGCTGTCTTTGGGCAAAATGCACATCGTTCCCAGCGTAGGAGCAGCGTTTACCGGCTCCAAAGCGTACGCTTCCTCCGCAAGGCGAAGAGCTGTTTCCTGATCCATCGGAACGCCATCCCCGTTCCAGTAAATCGCGGCAAGAGACGTCATCGCCGGAACGTATTTTTGCGCGGCAGCCCGCTCCAGCAGCGAAACCGTCTGCGCCCAATCCGTTAAAGCAAAGCGATACGCCAGATGAAACTGCGCCGCGGCGTCGCTGTTTTGCGCGCGTTCACGAAGAACTGCCTCATTTTCCGTAAATTCTGTCTCACGGCAGAATCGGAACGAGTAGTGATTCAGATGTCTTTTCGGAAACCGATCCATGAGCCTCTTTCTTCTTCGTAATAGACCGTCTTTGGGCGAAGTTCTGTCTTTTTCCAAAGATAGACAGAGAAAAACATTCTCGATATTTTGGGGAATGCTTTTCTCTCCTGCCTGAATTTCAAAATTTGTTATTGGCCAGTTCGGATAAACCGCCCTCGGACAGAACTCAAAGAGACTGTCTAATGTGAAACTGACGCAATAAGCCGGAATTTGGACGACAGATACTGCTTTGCGTGCGAACGGCTTTCTTAAAAAACTGAAAAAGTTTAATAATTCAGAAATTCTTTGTTATTGTAGTCGTCGTCCGCGGCGGTCAAAACAAACGGACCATTTTCCGTGATGGCAACCGTATGTTCAAAATGAGCACTTGGTTTGCCATCTGCCGTACTTTGAACCCATCCGTCTTTTCCTTCACGAACCTTATGCGTCCCGACATTCACCATTGGCTCAATGGCGATGACCAGGCCCGGCTGAATCCGAAAATCCGCGTGCGGGCAGTAGTAGTTCGCGACCTGCGGTTCCATGTGCATCTCGCGCCCGATACCGTGCCCCACGAAATCGTCCACGACCGAGAAACCATGGTCTTCCACGAAGATTTCCATCTCCTTCGCAATGGCATTCCAGTGACTTTTTTTGGAAAGAAGTGAGATAGCTAAATCAAGAGTGCCCTTGGTAACCATGAGAAGTTTCTGTTTTTCCTCAGAAATATTTCCCACCGCATAGGTCGCCGCTGAGTCACCGCACCAGCCGGAAATTCTCGAACCGATGTCCACACTCAAAACATCGCCTTCGACTAAAACCCGGTCACTCGGAATTCCGTGGACAACTTCTTCGTTTACCGACATGCAGCACGCGGCCGGAAACGGCTTGTGGCGGGAATGAAGCTGAACGCCCTTGAACATGCACTCGATATTTTTAGAGTGGAAATATTTTTCGACCAGAGCGTTTGCCGCCGCTGTCGTGATGCCTGGTTTAACTGCTTCTTTAATTAGTTGGTGCGCATGCCAGACCTGAAGACCAGCCCGACGCATCAGACGAATTTCGCGTTTTGTCTTTAATTCAATCATTTTCGTCTTCTTTCTTGTCCAGTGCGCGTAGAGACGCACGTCATGAAACCTTTACCAATTCCATTTTACTTCTTTTTCCGTAAAGAGCAAGAGGGGCCTGACCAGATTTCCTGGAAATTCCCCTTTCTTGCACCATTTTTATTTTTCGATCAAAACCCCGAAATGACCCGCAGGAAGGACCATTCGGCCTTTCACCCAGACCGGAAGCTCCGGGTGCCCGTGAAATCGGTATTCCTTCACGATCCGCGGCTGTTCCGGATTCTGAATGTCCAAAATGCTTACGATTCCCTCACGCCGATTCGTAAAAACGATTTTTTCCCCGCGTACGGTCGGCTTCCCAAAACGGGAAAGGCCGGAGATCGGAATGAATGGCGGCTCTTCGGATCCCTCAAACGTTTCCGGCTCCCGGCAGATACTCACGCCGCCGTCGTGGAAATAGAAAAGACGGTCGCCGACCCAGCAGGAACCGTGCTCAAAAGACACTTTTCCGGAAAAGGTCGTACCGCGAAAATACGGCCTCTCACCATCCAGCCCAAACCAGAAAAGCCCGTTGCCCTGCGCCGTGCAGACGACTGTCTTTCGGGAAGACATTCCGTCAGAAAGATCCCGTCCATAAAGGATACCACGCGGGATTGGGTGAGTGAACACGAAAACTGGAGATTTCGGGTTTGAAATATCAAAAAATTTCAGCGTACTGTTTCCGCTCTTCGTGACCATCCACTTCCCGGCATCCGGAACGATCACCTGACGGACAGGCGCACCGCTTTTCTGGACTTCCAACCGGCTCTCCTCTGTGAGGGAACCATCCTCTCCGATCCGGTAGATCGCCGCCCCCGCTTTGCTTTCCGCCGTGAAAAGACGGTCTCCGACACACTTTACGTCGTACGCAAACCCCGCTGTCGGGATCCTTCGGAGAACTTTCGGCTCTCCGCCGGAAACATCCAGCAAAAGCAGTCCGTCACTCCCCGCCGCGACCCAAACACATTCATCCCGCCAGACCGCAGCCGCCAAAGCCTGCCCCTCGGTCCGAAAAATCGTGAAATCATTCGTCAGACATTCTGGGATCTCCAGCTCCGGAAGTATCGGCGTCTTCAGTGACGGACAGCTGCCGCGCTCCGGAGAAAGTTCTTTCGCCAATGGTGTCCGAATGACGTAAACGCCGTCATGAACACCAGCCGCATAAACG
This sequence comes from Thermoguttaceae bacterium, assembly GCA_017408405.1. Classification (GTDB taxonomy): domain Bacteria; phylum Planctomycetota; class Planctomycetia; order Pirellulales; family Thermoguttaceae; genus RGIG3701. Next base: position 1,541 of record JAFQUP010000058.1, on the reverse strand, counting down.
ACGCCCTTCCCCGTCTTAAACGCCCCAACGGCATCCGGATCCCCTTTGCGTCCTACCGGCAGCACACTGTGCGCAAGGCACTTCACGTCCGCAGGATCGGAAACGTCAAGACAAAAAACACCGTTGAAGGAATCCGAGACCCACGCAACTCCGTCCTCATGGACTTCCACAGACCAGAAATCTGGAAAAGCGTGAACGGCCTGCGGCGGAAACGAAAAACGCCCGATCAATTTCGGCTCCCGCGGATCCTCGACTGAAAAAATGTCCAAACCATGGCCGAAAACGGGAGTTTCCCGCAATTTGCGAGGCCCGGTGGCCGCATAGCAGATCCCGTCCCGAACGTAGACCCCGTCGCCCAGCCCAGCCAGCTTTCCGCTTCCGATGATCCGCGCGTTCTTCGGCTCCCGCACGTCAATGACCGTCAGCTCCCTGCTTCCCCAATCCCCCGCGTAAAGGAGTCCGTTCGCATAATCCACCGACTGCGCCTCCCCCGAAAGCACGAATCCCAGATGCATCGGCCTCCGCGGCTCCGAAATGTCGATCATCTCCGTCCCAAACTGCCTCTGGGATACGTACGCGATGCCGTCCGCACAGCACAGCCCCGTCGCCAGCTCCATCGTGTCATAATGCGCACAAAGGACCGGTGCTTCCGGATCCCTCACGTCCACGACCATCAATCCGCCCGTCCTTCCAGTCAGGTAAAGATACTCGCCGTAAAAAACGAGCTGCCGCCCCTCCATGACTCTGCCGATTTCCCCAAGCCGTTTGGGTGACTCCGGCTCGGAAACATCAAAAAGCGTCAAATGCCCGTACCCCGCAGCCGCAAGCAGATCGCCTCTCAACGCCAGCCCCATGGACGGTTTGGAACCTTCGATCTTTTTCGGCTCCAGAAACTCCCCGTACCTTTCCGGATCATGCCTGAGAGAAAAACCAGAGACCGAGGAGACCTCTGCCCCAAAACAGGCTCCGCTCCAAAGTGCAAACCCCCAAAGAAGAAAAAAAACGTTCCATCGCAAAATCGCTTTCATCTGTCACCTCAAAATAAACGCGGGAGGCCCAAACCAGAAATCAAAGATCCACGGATCCCTCTCAAAAAAAGAAAGCCGCAAAACAATTCACGGCTTTCTTTGATTTAAGAGTCTGCGCAAACTGCATCACGCAATTTTGTCCAGCACCGTTTCAATACGGGACCAGATCTCTTCGATCGCGCCAAGACCGTCGATAGTCTGAAGCAGCCCCTGCTTGCCGTAGTAGTCAAGCAGCGGGGAAGTCTGATTGCGGTAACCGACCAAACGGGTGCGGATCGCTTCGGGCTGGTCGTCCGCACGGCCGCGGCTCGCCAAACGGGTGAAAAGCTCTTCTTCCGGAACACGCAGTTCAAGAACGACGTCCAGCGGAGTGCCGGCTTCCTTGAGCATCACATCAAGCGCTTCCGCCTGCGCGATCGTACGGGGGAAACCATCCAGAAGGAAACCTTCCTTGCAGTCGTCCTGAGTCAGACGCTCTTTGATGATGTCCACGATCACCTGGTCCGGGACCAG
>JAFQUP010000057.1 GCA_017408405.1 Thermoguttaceae bacterium | reverse complement strand
GTGTCCAAGACGGAGGCGGTCACCCGTACCGTTCAGATTCACCGTACCACCGTTCTGGGTAATTTTGCCTTGCGCGTTTTTGGCCTGATTGATCAAGAACTCATTGTTGACGGTGAGGATCGCTCCCTCATTGATGTCAACATGCGCGGTACTTCGCTGACAAACATGGAAATTATTGACGGTCAATTCGCCGTTGAGCGTCATTTTTGTATTGTTGTTGTAGGGACTCGCATTATTCAGATTGTTTGTGATGAAAAACGCGCCGAAAGAGTTTTTCGTTCCTGCCTCCAAAACGACAAAAGATCCAGTCTGATTGAATGTACCCGTCGTGACCACGTTGTTCGTAAACGTAATAGTCTCACCCGACCCCGGAGTCACAGCCAGATCCCCCGTCGCGTTGATGGCCTGCGAGTATGTGCCGCCGCCGGTGATCTCGTTTCCATTGATAACGACGTCTGCCTGCACTCCAGTTGGAATGAGAGTGACCAGCGAAACGAACGCACTCAGAAACGCGGCGTTTCTGCGCGTAAAATCGTAAATGGAAGGAAAACGGTAAATTGATGAACAACGCATCGCAAACTCCAATCAGAAATTAAACCAAAAAATTATCGATAGGAATTAGTTTACTCCACTTTTTTTAAAAAACAAGTATTAAAATCGACAAAGATTCAAAAAAAGTCGAAATTAGGGTTGAATTTTACTAAAAATGAGGAATTTAAGTTTTAAGGAAAAGATGAGGGCAGAGCGGGCAGGGGGAAACGCGAATTTCCGTATTCGCATAAAGTAAAGGGAACTTTCCCAAACTTAAAACATTCCAGTTTTTGTTATTTGAGAGAAGTTTCTGGAATAAAAAGTCCCGCATTTGTGAAAATACGGGAACATTGACATTTCAAATTAAAATTGAGTTTTTATTTTTTGTCGAGTATTTTTCCGGAAGTATTTTAAAGACTTTTAAAGGCGTTTTCAGCCGCGGCGATCGTGCGATCGATATCCTGCGTCGTGTGAGCGGCGGAAATAAACATTGCCTCGAACTGACTGCATGGGAAATAGATTCCCTGGTGAATCATACTCCAGAAGAAATCGGCGAATTTTTTTGTGTCGGAACGAGCCGCGGAATCCCAATCGGTGACAGGGCCTTCCTGAAAGAAAAACGTGAGCATGGAGGCGAGTCGGTTCGCGGAAAGTTTTACCCCATGTTTATCGGCAGCGTTCATAATACCTTTCTCCAATTTGTCGCCTAAAAGTTCCAGCTCGGGATAGGGATTCGTTTCTTTGAGAGTTTCCAAGGTGGCGATACCTGCCGCGGTCGCGAGAGGATTTCCGCTAAGTGTTCCAGCCTGAAAAACCTTTCCAGCCGGCAGGACGTTCTTCATGATTTCGCGTTTCCCTCCGTAGGCGCCAACCGGGAGTCCGCCTCCGATGATTTTTCCGAAGGTCGTCAGGTCCGGCTTAATTCCGATGACAGACTGTGCCCCGGCGTATGCGACACGGAACCCGGTCATGACTTCATCACAGAGAAGAAGGGTACCGTAACGTTCCCTGACGAGTGTGAGGGCATCGCGGAATTCTGGGTTCATGGGGACACATCCCATATTTCCAACTACCGGCTCGAAAATGACGCAGGCGATTTCCGAACCGCATTTTTCAAAGACGTCGAACAGGGCGTTTGGATTATTATAGGGTAAAACGAGAGTGTCTTTTGAAGTTCCAGCCGTTACGCCCGGTGAGTTTGGAACACCGAAAGTGGCAGCCGAGGAACCGGCAGCGACAAGGAGTGAATCGGAATGTCCATGATAGTTACCGGCAAATTTAACGATTTTGTCGCGGCCAGTGAAACCGCGCGCCAAACGAATGGCACTCATCGTTGCTTCCGTTCCGGAGCTGACGAACCGGACCATTTCGACGGATTCAACGGCTTCAATGACGAGTTCCGCGAGTCGTGATTCATAAAGAGTCGGGGCGCCAAAACTCGTACCGGTCTTAATGACCTTTTCAAGGGCTTGAATGACGGCGGGGTGTCCATGTCCAAGGATCATTGGTCCCCAGGAAAGAACATAGTCCAGGTAACGATTGCCGTCAACGTCAAAAAGGAAGGCGCCTTCGGCATGGTCAATGAAAATGGGATTTCCGCCAACCGCTCCAAAGGCTCGCGCGGGACTGTTCACGCCGCCGGGTAAAAGTTCAAGGGCGTGCTTAAACGCTTCTTTACTTCTGGTTAAATCAAACATAATTCCAAATCTGAATAGAGGTGAATATTGAGGAAAGCCGAAAGAAAAAATCCTTTCAGCTTTCCGGAAAATACGAATTTTTGATGGATTAAATTTTTTGTTTCAAGAGATTGCGTCCAATCACGGACGGCTGCTGCTGCGCGGGAAGTGAGGAAGACGCGGTTCCATCTTCCGGCACGAGGGAAACATCTTCCGGAAGAAGATCCTCAAGATCATTTTGTGGGATTTCATCCGCATTATCTTCCTCTTTTTCGTCCTGCCCAATTCCATCATTGGCGTTTTCCGCGGGAATTTTATTTTCCATCGGTTTTTCTTCGTTCTGAAGAGGTTCTTCCGCGTTATCTGTTTCCAGATCGAGAATTTCAGGCAAATCTTCAGCCTTTTCGTTTTTATTAGGACTCGGAGTTTCAGGCGTCGGAGGAGTTTCTGGCTTTTGGGCGTCTTCCTGCTCCGGAAGTTGCTGAGGCTTCAACGTTTCTTCGGATTCATCGATAAGCTCGTTTAAATCTTTGGGAACATCATTGAGCTTTTGGGGCTCTTCATCAGGAATTTCCAGATTATTCGGAAGCGCGTCCGCTTCGTCATCCGGTTTTTGGTTGAAGTTCGGCTTTTCCGCGTTTTCATCCAAAGCGGGAAGGTCCAAAAGCTCAACCGTATCCTCTTCAATATCGACTTCATTCGGTTTCGGAAGGGCGGGAGCACTCTCTTCATCATCAAGAGGAGCAAGTTCCAAAACAGGATTTTCCTTCTCTGTTTCAAGCTCTTTCTCATTCAGAGGGAGAGGTTCCGATTCCTGAATTTTACTCTTTTCGTCATCATCCGCTGCGTCTTCCAAAGGCATTTCCGGCAATTCCATGTCCAAATCATCTTCCTTCGCGGGAAGTTCAGGCGCGGGGATTCCACCGTCAATTTCTTCGGCTTCGGGCGTTTCTTTCGCGGGAAGTTCAGGCGCGGGGACTCCACCGTCAATTTCTTCGGCTTCGGGCGTTTCTTCCGCGGGAAGTTCAGGCGCGGGGATTCCACCGTCAATTTCTTCGGCTTCGGGCGTTTCTTCCGCGGGAAGTTCAGGCGCGGGGACTCCACCGTCAATTTCTTCGGCTTCGGGGGTTTCTTCCGTGGGAAGTTCAGGCGCGGGGACTCCACCGTCAATTTCTTCGGCTTCGGGGGTTTCTTCCGTGGGAAGTTCAGGAACAGGGACTTCACCGTCAATCGCTTCCGCTTCGGGCGTTTCTTCCGGAACTTCTTCAATCATCTG
>JAFQUP010000056.1 GCA_017408405.1 Thermoguttaceae bacterium | reverse complement strand
TCTCTCCGCACTTTCTGAAAAAGAGGCCGAGTACTTGAAACTCGCCGGGACGAAACTGAAAGAACTCAGTGCGGAATTCGTGAAATGGAGTGCCTCCGATCCCCCAAACCGCGGCGACTGCGTGAAACTCTACTTCCAGACTCGGATCTGGAAACGCTCGCTGGTCTTTTCCAATCCGCTGATCCGGAAATGCGGGCAGATCCTCTTCGTGAAACGGAAACCAACTTCCTACGATCACCTCGTGATGCAGTACTTCGGCTGGCGTGCGCAGCGGGGCGGAAGCGGACTTTTCATCCTGAAAGAACCGGGGGATTCACTCGCCTGCGAAGATATTCTCAAGGGAAAAATGGACGGCGGAAATATCGCGGATCCGTGTCTGAGCTGGGACGGAAAAAAAGTCCTTTTCTCGTACGTGGAAATCGGCGAAGACAGCGTTCGTTTCCCGTGGAAAAACGCCTGGACGCCGAAAGTTCCCAACGAGCAGGAAGAAGATCATCGCGAATACTATCATCTCTACGAAGTAAACGTCGATGGGACCGGCCTTCGCCAGCTGACGCAGGGACACTATGAAGACCTCATGCCCGCGTATCTTCCGGACGGCAGCATCGTGTTCGTTTCGAGCCGTCGAAAAGGGCATCCGCGCTGCTTCTGGTGGGGATTCGGCGAACGCTGGACAAACTATACCGTCCACAAAATGGGGCCGAACGGCGAGGACGTGAAGCCTCTGTCCTGGCACGAAACGAACGAATGGTACCCGACGGTCGGGCATGACGGGCAAATCTTTTACGCCCGATGGGACTACATTGACCGCGACGCGGTAACGCACCAAAACCTCTGGTCCATGCGTCCGGACGGAACCAATCCCTCGGCCGTCTGGGGAAATGCCTCGCTCGACATTTTCTGCGCGTTTCAGGCAAAGCCGGTCCCAAACAGCCGAAAGTGGATCCTGACGGCATCCGCGCATCACGCCTGCACCGGCGGTTCACTGGTACTCCTGGACCCCTCCGCCGCAAAAGACGGACCAGGCGCACTGGAACGCCTCACGCCGGAAATTCCGTTCCCGGAAGCCGAGACAAACGATATTCCGCGTTTCTACGCTTCGCCGTGGCCGCTTTCCGAGGATCTCTATCTCGTGTCGTACAGTCCGTGGAGACTGGAATTTGAGCCGAAGGCGACTCGAGATGAGGCTCTGGGACTTTACGTTCTCGATCGATTCGGAAACCGTGAACTCCTCTACCGCGACCCGAAAATCGGATCGGATTCCCCCCAGCCGCTTGCCGCGCGGAAACGACCTCCGGTCATTCCGAGTTTCCTCCCGGAGGATCCGAAAGACGAGGGACGATTCTTCATTCAGGATATTTACCAGGGACTCGGAGAAGACGTCAAACGCGGCTCGATCAAGGAACTGCGCATCGTGCAGATATTCCCCAAAACGACTCTGACGGCAAACGAACCGCCCATTGGTCTCGCAGGCGAGGAAAACGGACGCGCGGTCCTGGGAACGGTCCCCGTCGAGCCGGACGGATCCGTCAATTTCATCGCGCCGGCAAGGAAACCG
>JAFQUP010000055.1 GCA_017408405.1 Thermoguttaceae bacterium | reverse complement strand
GCTCTCCGCCCTCCGCGAAACCTTCGCGCCTTGGCGTGAGGAGAAACTCGCGCGTTGGGTGAAAATCAAGGCCTCCTCGAAAAACACCAAATTTCCCAACACGATGATACCAAAATTCCAATTTGTGAAAATTTCTGGGATATTGCGCCATCATGTCAGCCATGGAACGCGATTTTGCTCGATTTTTGCCCATTTTCGCGTGATTTTAGCCCCGTTTCGTTTAATGGGTGCACAGTTTCCCGCGGTTTGCCGAAGGGAGGCGAAGCGGTACAGATCGTGCGTCAAGTTTTTCAGGCTGATTTCGGCTCTCGTGCGCCAGTTTGCTCATGATGCCACGTTCTCGACTCGGTCGCGGACTCGTGATTTGCGGAGGCTGCGCGGCATTTTGTGCCTCATTTTTTATCTCAAAACACGAAACTATTTCCATGATAATGAATATTGACGAAAAATCAAGTGGACTTGATTTCAAATTGGCATTTTTTGGAAAAAATTTCCTCTCTCGCTCAAACTTCTTGACCTGGCGTTCTTTTTATGCTAAAATGCTTTTTGTTGATGATTTTTTCTGAAAAACGTGGTTTTTCGAGGCTGCCATTAAAGTAAAAGCCGGAAACCCGACAGAGTTCCCGGCATTTATCCGTTAAATGGAATCATCCTTAACTCAGAGCGTCCAGCCCTTGCGGTAAACCCGCTCAAGCAGAACATTGGCATCACCCTCACTGGTGCGGAAATTGTCCGGATCCCACTCAATGGTTTTGCCGGCACGGTAGGCCACGAGCCCCAGCAGCACCGTTTCCGTCAAACGCCCGGCATAAGCGAAGGCGCAGCGGGCCAGTTTCGGATTGTTCTGTTTGCAGGCTTCGGTGAATTCTTTGTAGTGCCCAATCGAACGCGGAATGAAGGGATCAGGCATTTTGAAATCGGCGTATTTCGCTTCGGGATAGAGCGTGTGCTCTGTGTAGTTCGCGTAAAGATCGCCTTCCGTACCAACGAACAGAATTCCATTGCCGCGGAACGGGATTTTGTGATCGGCGAGCAGCTTCTCAATCTCCGGAATCTTCGCGCCGTCGTACCAGTTAAGAGTAATTCCCGGAGCGGCGAACTCGTTCGCGGAGTGGAAAGTATACTGAACCCGGAGCCATTCGGGGCAGGCGTACGGATTGACCGCCGGTCCCTGGGCGGAAATGGTCTTCGCGTTCAGGAGCTGGAGCGTGCGGATCGGCAAATTCATGTAGTGGCAGCCGAAATCTCCCAGCTGACCGGAACCGAAATTCCACCATCTTCGCCAGTTTGCCGGGACAAAACACTCATTATAGGGCATAAATTTTGCCGGTCCTACCCACAAATCCCAATCCAGACCTTGGGGAATGGGCTGCTCACCCGGTTTTTCCTGCGAGCTTGGCTGTCCCCAGCCGTTTCCTAACGCCATGCCGACGTCAACATTGCCGCCCACGCCCTTGACGTAGCCAGTCGTATTCCCCGTGCAGGTCCAGACGTGAACTTCCTTGATCTTGCCAATCGCGCCGGATTTGACGATCTCTTCCGTTTCATAGTAATTCGGCCAAGAATTCGGCTGCGTCCCCATCTGCGTGGCGACTTTCATCTCCGCGGCGACATTCGCCATTCTGCGTGCTTCGTAGACTTCGTGCGCGAGGGGTTTCTCGCAATAGCAATGCTTTTTCATTTTCATGGCCATGACACTCGCCGGCGCGTGAGAATGGTCCGGAGTGGAGACGACGACCGCGTCAATTTTGTCGTCAAGCTCCTCAAGCATTTTTCGGTAATCCAGGTAGTTTTTCGTTCCGGGATAAACCTTGGAGGCCATGCCGAGACGGCGTTCGTCAACATCGCAGAAGGCGTAGAAATTCTCCGCTTTCATCTGGGACATCGTTTCACGGGCCTGTCCCCAAACGCCGATGAAAGCCAGATTCAGCTTCTCGTTGGCGTTGGCGGTCTGGCAAAACGCGGGCATCGCGACCGACCCGGTCTTAAGAGCGGCCGCGGCGGAAATTGTGCTCAAAGCACTCGCGCGCAAAAAATTACGGCGGGAAAGATTCATGAAAATTCTCCTTAAGTTAAAGTTGAAATCAAAGTTAAAATCAAAATGAATAAAAGATCGTTCTCGACCCCCAAACCTTCGCGAAAGGAATGAGTTCTCTTCATTGGCGTTTTACTGTTGACCGCCATCCGTCCCCCGACGAATCAATTTCTTCGCGCAGACGGCCAGCAGCAGCCATGAGGCAATGGAAATTCCCGTCAGAACGGCCGCGGGCAGGTACTGGAGATAAACCCATTTGCCGACGGCGAAGAGTGAACTGAAGATCGCGGCGCATCCGATGATTGAGCAAAGCAATCCGAGCGGTGCGTTGACCGGTTCCGCTTCAGAACGGAGATCAATCCCCTGCGCGGCCGCCTTTTCGTAAACCTTGCGCCAGCCGAGGCCGGAAGCTCCCGTACGGCGCACGAAATCGAAGAGTGTTTCGTCGTCATCGGCGGGAGTGAGGAAGGTGACGATAAGCCAGCCGACGGTGGTGATGGCGACCCCCCAAACGAGACGCTCTGAGTCACTCATCCAGTTCAAAGCCGGGCAGAAGCGCAGGGTCATGGCGACGATGAAAGAAATGACCATCGCGGCAATCTCACTGTAGGCGTTAATCCGCCACCAGAACCAGCGGAGGAGGAAGAGAAGGCCCGTTCCCGCGCCAATCGAAAGGATGATCTGGAACGTGTCCATGGCGCTTTCCAGATAAAGGGCCATGACGCTGGCCAAAACCATCAGAATGACCGTCCAGACGCGCCCCATCAGGACCAGCTTCTTCTCCGATGCGTCCGGACGAACGAACCGCTGGTAGAAGTCATTCACCATGTACGAGGAACCGAGATTCAGGTGTGTCGCTATCGTCGACATGTACGCGGCGAAGAGCGAGGTAATCATCAGTCCGAAAAGCCCGTGCGGCAGGAACTGGAACATCGCGGGGTACGCCAGGTCGTCTTTCATCATGTGTTCGGGAATATTCGGAAACGCTTCGCGCAGCGAGGCGATGTCAGGAAAAACCACCAGCGAGGCGAGAGCCACGATAATCCACGGGAACGGGCGCACGGCATAATGGCAGAAATTGAAGAAGAGTGTCGCACCTAACGCGTGATTTTCGCTCTTCGCCGCGAGCATACGCTGCGCCACGTAGCTTCCGCCGCCCGGTTCCGCCCCCGGATACCACGCGCTCCACCACTGAACCGCCAGCGGAATGACCAGAAGGGTAATGACTAAATCCGTCTGACTCAATTCCGGCAGCATCGACAGACGCCAGGAAACATTCGGGTGCGCCAGCAAATTGCTCAGGCCTCCAACTTCCGGAAGCTGAACCGTCACGACGGCAAGCGCGATCGCCCCAACCATCGCGACGATAAACATGATGAAATCGGCCCAAATGACTGCCGTGAAACCGCCAAGAACGGAAAAAATGACGGTAATCAAACCGGCGGAAACGATCGTGACGATTGGATCCATGCCGAGCGAAACGCCGAGGATCTTGATCATCGCGAGAGTCACGTTCGCCATGACGACCGTGTTGAAGATCAGACCGAGATAAAGCGTGCGGAAGCCGCGAACCAGTGCCGCGCTTTTGCCGGAGTAGCGTTTTTCGTAAAATTCAATATCCGTCAGCACGCCTAAACGGTGCCAGAGTTTCGCGTAAATGAAGACCGTGACCATTCCGGTAAGCAGAAACGCCCACCAGCACCAGTTTCCCGCTACGCCCTGAGTGCGGACGACGTTCGCGACGAAGTTCGGCGTGTCGGCCGCGAATGTCGTCGCGACAAGCGAAAAACCAAGCAGCCACCACGGCATATTCCGCCCGGAAAGAAAAAATTCAGACGAACTCTTACCGGCACGTATCGCCGACACGACGCCAATTAGTGCCATCAGAAAGAAAAAAACGAAACAGACGGCGTAGTCAAGGAAATTGGGAGTAATCATTTTTTAGCCTTTAACGGTTGGATCACGGCACACTGAAATTTCACGCGCGCATTAAAACAAACTATTTTTTTGATTATATCATAAAAACCTTTTTTTGACCAGAGACTTTTTCAATTTTTAGGAAAAATTTACGAAATTTCCAATTCCCCGTTCGTTTTAGGAAGGTTGATTTTTTGAAGTATTTTCAGAAATCATGAAACCGTTAGCGCGCGAAGTTTCCCCCGAAAGCGACCTCACGGCAATTCACTGGACACTCCGAAACGCTTTCCCCAAAAGTTTCGGAGCGTCCGCGGCAAATTTACGCTCAATTCACTTCCAGCGCGTCTTTCGTCGATTTGACGGTCAGTTTTTCGCCAAGGTAATCGCGCATTTCCGGCAGATCGTAAACGCGCAGCGCGCCGTGAACGGTACTGGTCAGCGGCGTGCGGGAGTGCTC
>JAFQUP010000054.1 GCA_017408405.1 Thermoguttaceae bacterium | reverse complement strand
TAATCGGATCAAAATACAGCTTCTTTAAATGAAGTGAAATCCCACCGCAAGTAATTCCTGTTAAAATTTCGGTCTTTTCTTTTTTGTTTTTTTTTGGTAGAATGGCAGGCAGGAATTTAGGGACCAGACGCGGAAGGTCTGCTTTGTGGGCCTTCCGTTTTTTTCTGAAATGCGGAGTTTTTTATGTCGTCGGATGAACTTTCCTTTGAAGAACTGAGTCAGGCGTTTGCGCGCGTGATGAAGGGCAATTCAGGCGGGCATGCGAATGATGAAAAGTGGGAGGGGGCACATTCCGGGGCGGTTTCAGACGATATTGGAGAGTCTGTGGAAATTCCGGACGAATTCCTCGGAGAGGATTTTCCTGAAGGGGATTTTGAAGAGGGATTTGCCGCGTCGGGAGCGGATGTCGCGGTTTTTGATGAGAACGCGTTGGTTTCAGGGTATGGAACAACCGATTTTCGGTCGTTTATGGATGAGATTGACGACGACCATCTTGTTCCGACGAATCAGCAGACGATTCTTGAGGCGATGCTTTTTGTTGGTAATCCTGGCAATTCACCGATCGCGCCTGAGCATCTCTCGAATCTCATGCGCGGAGTGAGTGAGGCGGAGATTCATGAACTTGTCGACGAACTAAACGCGCGATACGAGAAATTCGGCTGTCCGTGGCAGATTGTCTGGTTCGAGGAAGAAAAAGGCTATTTCATGCAGCTGAAAGAGGAATTTTCCCCTCTTCGTGAGCATTTTTACGGTAAAATCCGTCAGGCGAAACTTTCTCAGGCCGCGATAGACATTCTGGCGATCGTGGCGTATGAACAGCCGCTTACTTTGGAGGAAATCAATCAGCTTCGCGGAAGTTCAAGCGGCGGAATCATCGCGCAGCTGGTACGTCGTCAGCTTCTTCGAACTCAAAAAATGCGTCAGGGGACCAAATTCGTGACCGTTTATTTTACGACAGACCGTTTCCTGAAACTGTTTGAGCTGGAATCAATCAGCGATTTGCCGCAAAGTGAAGATCTTGACCGGGAATAAAAAACGCGATCATTTCTTCTGGTGAAAGAAAAGATCGCGCATTTTAAATTTTCGCGTCTATGGAACGTGAAAAGGCGTTTGGGGAAGTTCCTTAATTATTTCTTGTCTGAAAAGCTCCCGCTAAAAGCGATTCCATCATTTCCTCGCTATCCTGCTCATCATCATTATGACGCGGAGACATGATGTCCGCGAGCTTTTCAAAGCGCGTGGGGTGCTGGAGTTTTCGAATTGCTTTCGCTTCAATCTGACGCACTCTTTCCCGAGTGAGTTCAAAGAAGTGGCCGACTTCTTCCAGAGTGTAGAGGTGGCCGTTAGCTAAACCGTAACGTAATCGAATGATTTCGCGTTCCCGATAGCTTAAATCGAAAAGCAGCTCGTTGAGTTTTTCCCGAATGGCCTCGCAGTTAATTCGGTCCATTGGAGACTCTTCCCGTTTATCTTCGATAAAATCTCCAAAAACACTCTCGTCGTAGCGGTTGACGGGCTGATCGAGTGAAATAAGATTTTTGTTCATCTGGAAAATCGTCAAAGCTTTTGAAAGACGGATTCCAGAGGAGATGGCCATTTCCTCAATGGTAGGTTCCCGCTCAATTTGCTGAATGAGATTTTGCCTTGTTTCGCGGACCTTTTTCATCATCCCGACGATATGGAGAGGAACACGAATAGTTCTTCCCTGATTCACGATGGCCCGGGTAATCGCCTGCCGAATCCACCAGGTCGCGTAAGTGGAGAATTTGAAGCCGCGGTTAAGCTGGAATTTATCGACAGCCCGCATCAATCCGGTGTTTCCTTCCTGAATCAGGTCAATGAAGGAAACACCGCGGTTTTGATAGTTTTTGGCGATAGAGACGACCAAACGCAGGTTGCCGGCTGAAAGTTTCCGCTTGAAAAAGTCATATTTTTTCTGAATCTTTTCGCCTTTTTCAATGAAACGCTTGAGCATTGCTGGACTTTGGTGCGTAATACGCATTAAGCGATGAATGTCACGCCTGATACGAGGGATTGACTCACTTCCCAGAGGATCGTTTTGGTAACGTTTCAGTTCCAGGTAAAGGATCGTCATCTGATTGGAAATATTTTTGAGAGATTCAAAAAAACCGCGAATAACGGAAATCTGAAGTTCCATCTCAAAGGTAAGGCGCATTCCTTTTGCCCGACGGCGTGCCATTTGTTTCAGGAGTGTTTTTCTTTCACGCGGGTCAATATTCCGGTTAAACGCGTGCGGATAGGTAAGACGATTCTGCTCCATCAGAATCTGAAGAGTTTCCAGATTACGCGTGATGATAGCTATCGCGCGTTGCTTCTGGTGCGTATTCGTAATTGAAATATTGACAGTTCGCTCCAAACGGCGTTTATGAATGAGAAGTTCCTCAAGGATTCGCTGAATTCCGTGCAGAACATAATGATTCGAGAGCACATGATAGCAAAAGCGCTTCCAGTAATGCTCAATTTTTTGGGCAATTTGAGTTTCTTCCCTGGCTGAAAGCATTGGGAATTCTCCCATCTGCGTCAGGTAAACATAAACCGGATCGTCATCTTTGGGAAGGTCTGACTGCGGATCCGGATCCGAACATAATTCTTCCAGTTCCAGCAACGTAGAGAATCGCTGCTGGAAGTCTAAATGGGGAGAATCATAGTCGAGACCGCTCAACGTAATGGAATCCGAGTAGGAATCCGAATGTTGGAAATAATCATCTTTAAAATACGGAAACTCCATCTTACCACCGTAATTTTTGAGACGCGCAGATCTCGAATAAGTTTTTCAATATGCACAATTTCACTGTTTTATCTAATTTACCCTATTTTTTTGCTTTCGTCAAATTTTTTTGTGAAAAAATTACTTTTTTCTGATTGGACGAAGGCAATTTAATATGAGGTAACAGTACCGTTCTGTCATCATGACAGATATTTTTTATCTTTATCGTTTGATTTTCAAAAAAAACTGACTCAATACCGGTCGTTTCAATAATTTTGCGAATGTTTATTCTGTTGGTGGTACCAGTTGTTCTGGTTAGTTAAAATTAAATGGTTGGTTTGCGGCAAAAAAAGTTTCTCTCTGCCAAATTTTACGTTTCATCGAGTAGGAAAGTTCATTTCCTGAATGAGTTTAAGATATTTTCAGGAATATTCCCGATAACATCACGTGACGGTTTAATTAGAGCTGGTTGAGAAGTTTGGAAGTTGGGGATGAAATTGGTTTTTCTTAAACTTTGGAGTCGTATGAGTGAAGAAGTTGAATTTGGAGAAAAGCAGTCTTGGGTTTCTGAATTTCGCTTTTGAAATGGTAGAGAAAAAAGACGCAAAGTAAATTGGGAAGTATGGCGAAAAGGCTTTAGTGATGAAAAAGTTAAGAGGAAATTCAGTAATACTTTCCTGGTATGGTTTGGAAAAAATCTTTTAACTGTCAGTAAGTCAGAGAAGTTTGATAATAAGAATTTTTTTGAGGCTCTGATCTCCGAAAATCAAGAGACCAGAGCAAAATGGGGAGATAGGGTAGTTTGTTTTGATTAATGGAGGGATTCTTCGGCAGTCAGAGAATCAGGTTCTCGCGAGAGGCTTTCATTTTTTTTCATGCCGTTAAGTATTAATTCTCGAACTGTTTCAGGAGAAATACTTTTGTGGCGATACCATCCTTGGGAATCACGGATTCCGTCCTGAGCAATGAAAAATTTACGATCAGCACGTTTTTTGGTAAAAACAAAATTAATTTCACCATATTTTTCCAGCTTGGAGGAAGCGGATGAGTTTGGGACATCATCAAAGAGCCGCGCCAGTTCACAGGCCGTTTCCATTGGGCATGAAAATTCTGTTTTGGTGGATTTTCCTGTTTCGGGATCATTAATCATGAGCCATCCATTTATCTGATTGGGGCGTGACTCCATCAGAGGCTGATTTGCCAGATGAATCGAGAGGAGAATAAAAAGTGAAAAGCAGGTGATGAAAGTGAAACAGTGAAGAGCCGTTGCCCTGCGGAGGAATTTTCGTTTCGGGGGTTGCTTGTTGGCGTTCGATTGAGTAACCGGTTTGCCGGTACGCTTTGATGAATTATTTTTTTTGCTCATATTGAGAGTTCTCCAATTTTACTGTTCTGAAGGAATAGAGTTTAAGAATTGGCGAATTGCCTGGTTTACGGACTCCGGCTGCTCCATAGGAGCGAGATGCGCGGCATTCGGTATTAGGGCCAGTTGGGCATTGGGAATAGCGTCAGTAAGTTCTTTCATTGCTTCCGGAGGAGAAAGGAGATCCAGTTCTCCGGCTAAAACGAGCATGGGAATCTGAACTGTTCGCAAAAGATTAGTGAAATTCTTTCTTTGTGCCATTCCTCGCGCGACTGAAGCGACTCCGCTTGGATTGTTTTCGGTGACCATTTTCCGATAACGAGAAAAAACGCTGTCAGTACTTTCCGCGGAAGCAAGCGTTTGGTTTGTCATGAGGTTTTTTTTCATGATTTCCGCCATGAACGCACATGAATTTTCAGCCTCGATGCGGTCAGCCGTTTTTAGACGGTTTTGGGCAGCGTCCGGCGTATCGCATTTCGCGTTGGAGTCACACAGAATAAAACTTTCCAGGCGTTGCGGATGGCGCAGCCAGAATTCCCAGCCGACGTACCCCCCCATCGAAAGTCCGCAGTAGGAACATTTTTTAATTTGGAGGTCATCGAGAAGTTCTGCCAAATCATCAGCCAGTTCTTCCATGGACGTTATGGCAGAGCCGGAGGGAGAACTTTTGCCCATTCCGCGAAAATCAGGAGCAATGACGATAAAGTCTTTGGAAAGATCGGCGATTTGGGCATTCCACATCGTGTGGTCAAAAGGAAATCCATGTCCCAAAAGAAGTACCGGCCCCTGAGAACCGGATTTTTCGTAATTTAATTTCATGTTGAAATCTCCTTTTCGATTCTTTCTTCAAAAATGATTCCGGAAAGGACCATCTGTTGGATGAAACGTTCGATCAGAGCCGCGGGGATGATTTTTTGAAGTTCAGGCAAAGGGAAAAATTCTTTCGCGAGCTTATCCTGAAGCTCTGAAATGGATAAAGGCTTTTCCTGAAGAGCATGAATGACCGCGGTCCCAAAATCGTTCATCAGGTGCGTGTCGTCCGAATCCAGGCAGTAGAGAACGGAAAGGGGGCCGGAAAGAGTCTCGTCTTCATTTTCACTTTTCCAGGTACGCCATAGGAAATGGGATTCGTCCATTGCCCGCCACCGGATTGGTTCATGTTCGTATTTGACGTTCATACGGTCCTCTTTCTTCAGTTTTCCAGAAGTGAACGCAGCGTACGGAGGTTTACGATGTCCCAGTCTTCTTCCATGCCGGTCTGCTCGTTGGTTTTTGTTCCCTTGGGCGTTTCAAGATATTTGGGAACATTTTCAAAATGCGGATCATTCAGCAGCAGGCGAAAGGCTTCAAGTGGAATCTTTCCGCATCCAATATGGGCGTGACGATCGACCCTGCTTCCAAGCTCTTTCATCGCGTCATTAATATGAAAAGCGCGAAAACGGTTCAATCCAATGATCGCGTTAAAATGTTCCATCATTTTGGCGTATTTTTCTTCGGAAGAAAAATCATAGCCGGCGGCGAACGCGTGGCAGGTATCAAAGCAGACACCCAGCAGAAAATCATCCCCGGTTTTTTCAGTCGGTTTTCCTCCCTCAACAGCTTCGATAATTTGCGCGATTTGTTCCAGTTCAAAGCCCAGGTTGGTTCCCTGCCCTGCCGTATTTTCCAAAAGACATCGGGTTTTGATTCCGGCCGTATGTTCAAGTACGCGCAAAAGTCCCTGTGCGATTCTGTCCAAACCTTCCTGCGGCGAAGAGGTCGTGAATGAACCGGGATGCGTCACGACGAAAGGGATTCCCAATTCATTCGCTCTTAAAAGTTCATCCTCAAAAGCCGCGATGGATTTTAGCCATAGTTCATCGGAGGGAGTGCCAAGATTGATCAGATATGAATCATGGGAAATTGGGTGAGAGATTCCGCAGCGTACCAATGCCTCCTGGAAAAGTTCCGTGTCTTTTGAGGTGAGAGCTTTTCCCTTCCACTGATTGCTGTTTTTGGTAAAAATCTGGACACATTGGCATCCGGCAGTTCGCGCGCTTTCAACCGCCCGGTAAAGACCGCCGGAAATCGACATGTGAGCACCAAGAATCTGATTCATGATTTTGCCTCAAAATAAAATAAAACAGGAAATGATCCTGATATTTAAAGGAATTTCCCAGAACGAGAGTCGGCGTTCTGGGAATAAAGCGAAATTTTACGTAAGGGAAGTATGGGATAAAACTCGTCAAACCATTTTGGAAATCAAATTTCATGTTCATGTTTGAGAGATTCCGCCTTCACTCAATAATCATCCGGTCTGTCAAAACTGCGTTCTTCGGGAAAAGGCGAGCCATCCGTTAAAGCGATGGCCGTAGCCGTGGCATGAGAAGAGCAATGGGAGATGGTAATGAGAATGTCGGAAATACCCCGCTGCTGGACTGCTTTTAACGCTCCGCCTCCAAGCCATACCTGGGGTGCGCCTGAAGTAAGGTTTCGTACTTCGACGTCACGCCACGCGATTCCGCGTACCCATCCTGTCCCAATCGCTTTCAGAATCGCTTCCTTGGCACACCATCTTCCAGTGCAGCTTTCCAGAAATTGTTTTTGAGAACGGAAATAGGAGTTCTCCCAATCCGTGAAAACGCGTTCCGTGAAGTAGTCACCATGTTTTTCAATCATTTTCCGAATGCGTTCACATTCCGTAATATCCGTTCCAATTCCGTAGATTTTCATACCATTTTTATCTGCTTCGGCTAAATTTTTTTGAAACAATTAAATTCGGCAGTCTGAATTTGACTGTTCAGGAGCGTTCCTTTTGAATATTCCAGCGTAACTCTAAAGCTGAATATCCTTTGCCGGGTGGATTTTATGGTCTTCTGAAAAGGCACGACCAAGCGTTGAACGGCTCTTTTTTGGCACGGGAATAAATTGTGCCGTGGCGAATGTCAATAACCTCAAACAGGGTGCCAAGTTCGTTGAAGATGTCATCCTCACTGACCGTAGGAAGGAAGAATTGTTTAACGTATTCCGCGTCAAACTCATCTTCGTCACTTCCCGCTAAAGTATAGTAGAAAGAACCGGGTTTGGTAATGCGCCATAGCAGGTCAATATAGTGCGAGAGGAAATTTCTGCGGATAAAATGGTAAAAACCGATGTCGTACACGAAATCGTATTTCGCGCGGTTCTGGTTTGAGAATTTAAAAATGTCATCGTGAACGATACGCAGCCATACGTTTTTTTCTCGAGCACGGGTATGCGCGCGATCGATCGCCATGGCAGAGCAGTCCACGGCAGTAACTTCAAAACGCTTTTGCGCCATATAGATGGCTTCGATACCGCTTCCGCAACCGATTTCCAGAGTGGAGCAGCGAGGTTTGAGGAATTTGCTGTCGATTAGTTTCTGAAAATCCGGTTCAAGCAGTCCCGTATCCCAAGCAGGAGTTCCCTGGCGATAAAAATCGTCCCAATCGAATTCTTTACGCGGACGTAAAATCGACAGATCCTTGGAGTTCATATCCAGCCCGTCCAACGTTAAAT
Source organism: Thermoguttaceae bacterium (assembly GCA_017408405.1). GTDB lineage: Bacteria > Planctomycetota > Planctomycetia > Pirellulales > Thermoguttaceae > RGIG3701. The sequence goes on along the minus strand of JAFQUP010000054.1, from coordinate 13,039 downwards.
CAATCGTAAATTCTTCCGGAACCCGAGTATATTCGTTCATGGAATACTTCTTTCAACCCGACACAAAAAAAACACAAAAAAATATTATCGCACTAGTATTCTAAACGATGGGGAAGAAAAAGACAAGGGGGGGACAAAAATTTTTTTGAATAAAAGTATTGGAACTTTCTGTTTTTCTCCGCAAAACCGTTAATTTTTTTCCTGTCAGCTTTTTCAAAAAAGAAAAAATGGACTTCAATTTTTTTTAGAGTTCTCGATTTACGTATTTTCATTCTGTATTTGTCATTGAAAAAGGATATTATGTCATAAAAAGAGTCTTTGAGGAAGAGAAACTCGTGGCTCTTGGAAGTTTGAGAATAATAAAAAAAGAAGAAACGATTTTTTGTCTTTTTTTTCTGTCTTGAGGAAATTTTTAGAAAAATAAAAAAATTTATTAAAATTTTTATGGAATATCCGATAATTAAAGAAAATGTTTATTGAAAAACATTGGCGATTGGAAGATTGAAACAGGCTTTCTGCAATGAAAAAAGACAATCATTACGAACGAGTATTTGAAGCGTATATTCAGTTTTTGGGTTTGCCATATGTCGCGACTCGTGAGAGACGCCGGAGTTTGATTCCGGAAAATCCGGACAACTCGCTTAAAAATTTTGATTTTATTGTTTCGACGACTCAAATCTTTCCTCCGGAATCATGGACATTGGCGGGAGGAAAGGATTTTGCCGGGTTTTTTGCCTCGCCGGTTTCTTTTTTGCCTTCCACGCGAAAAGAAGCCGAATGTGACGCGTTTTCGTCAGAGAACGGTTTCCGCGCGAAACGAAAGGATTTCGGAGGAAATAGCTTTTCTACGGAGAAAATTTGGTGTTCGAATCGAAAAAAAAGAAAAAACCTGGTGGAATTTAAGGAAGGGGAATCTTCCCCGAATAAAATTGGAAAAGTTTCTGCTTCGAAAGAGTCTTCAGAGATTTATTATCGACCGTGTTCTCTTTCCTGGCTGATTGACATTAAGGGACGCCGTTTTCCTTCGGGACGCAAGCAGCCGCAGTACTGGAGGAACTGGGTGACGAGCGAGGATGAGCTTGGCCTTCTCCGCTGGGAGGGGATTTTTGGGCAGGGGTTTCATGGGGCATTTGTTTTTGTTTACGATGTGTGCGGCGAACGTCTGCCGATACCTGAGGAACGGCTTTTTGTGATGAATGGACATCAATATGCTTTTTTCTTCATTCCTCTGGCTATTTATCGAACGTTTGCCCGGGTCCTGTCGAGCAAATGGGAGACGGAGACGATGCCGACAGCACTTTTTCAAAAATACGCGGTTCCGCTGGATGAGTTTTTTGGGGCGGGGTTTTGCGCGCGATGAGCGTAATGTTCGGTATTTTCCGGAGTTACGGTTTTTTATGTGTTTTTATTAAGACTGGGACATGAAAATTTCAATTGCGATTTTAAGATTTCTTTTAAATTTTTCCTCTTGACAAAAATCTTAAAAATCGTTATGGTGTGAAATGTTCAAAACAGGCCGTCGAAGGAATGGACGGTTTCATTTTTTCTCTTGGAATTTTGCTTTGAAGCATGATCCTGGACCATGTTTTCTATCCGTATTTCATGAATTATCAGGGAGCAATGCGGGAGTCCATCAGGGGGCAGAAGTAAAAACTGGGGAGAAATTGAGGAAAGAGAGTCATTTTTCCAACTAAAGGAATTCAGAATGCAGTCGTGTTACCAGGGAATATCGCCGGTAAGTCTTCGAAAGGTTCTTCATGAGTCGGAGCTTTTTGGCGGTGATGATTACGTTATGCTTAATTGCGTGACCAATGTGGAAAAGATATTTCCCGGTGACGTTTATTTCGCGCTCCGTACGGCTCAGGGTGATGGACATTCGCGGATTGACGAAGCTATTGAGCGCGGCGCGGGCGCGGTCGTTTCAGAAAAAATGACGGAAAATCCGTTTAAGCTGAATTCGCGCGGTGAACTGGTTCCACTTTTTCTGGTTCCGTCGACTCAAAGTGCTTACGCGAGGGCGTGTCAGGCTCTTTACCGTTTTCCCGCGCGGCAAATGAATATGATTGGAATTACCGGAACGAGCGGTAAGACCATGACAGCTTTTCTCATTGCGGCTATCTTGGGTGCTGCGAATGAAAATGTTGGTCTTTTGAATTCACTTGGCTGTTTTGACGGTCAGGATGCCTCAGCAAATACGATCACCACTCTTCCTCCGAAACGAACCAGCAGCTGGCTTTCCAGAATGATTCAGAATGACTGTTCTCATGCTGTTATGGAGGTTTCCAGTCAGGCTTTAGCCCAGTCCAGGCTGGATGGGATTGAGTTTCAGACAATCTGTCTGACGAATATCATGCGGAACCACATTGATTTTCATGGTTCAATTGATAATTACCGAAAAGCCAAAATGAGGATGTTCGAGTACCTGGGACATGATGGGACGGCCATTCTGAACGCGGACGATCCAATTGTTTCCGAAGTGACGCGCTGGCTGAAAATTCCGACAGTTACTTATGGAATGAACGAAGAGGCGGATGTCTCCGCGATGGTGCTGGAGCAGCATGTCAGTGAACAGACGATTCTTTTGACTGCCGGTTCTGAAACACTTCCTCTTCGGACGCGAATCGTTGGGAATCATCATCTTATGAATTGTCTGGCCGCTGCGGCTGCCGGATTGCGGATGGGAGTGGATCTTGCGACGATTGTACGCGGAATTGAGTCGGTTGACGTGATTCCGGGCAGGATGGAGCGTCTTGACTGTGGTCAGCCTTTTTCTGTTATCGTTGATTCCGCCAGTACGCCGGAAGAACTGAAATCCACACTTCATTTTTTGCGCGAGGTTACGGAAGGAAGAATCCTTACTGTTTTTGGAGTATCCGGAGGTCAAACGAGAACTCGGCGTCCAATGATGGGAGACGCGGCTTCGCGATTATCCAATCATTTAATTTTGACGGACATGAATCCAGGGACAGAACCGCCTGAAAAAATCATGGAAGAACTGCTTAGCGGTGTTCAGGCCAGATGCCGAAAAAGGGTTGAGGTCTGCCATTCGCGTGAAGAAGCGATTCAGAGCGCATTGGAAATGGCGGAACCTGGAGATTGCGTACTGATTGCTGGAAAAGGAAATGAAAAATTTCAGCTTATCGGCAGAGAGGCTAGAAAGCATGATGATCGGGAAATCGCGAGACGCTGGCTCTACGAAATGGCTGATTAAATCGCGAGGGAAAAGCGATTGAAAGTCCATAAACCGTGAATGATGATTAAGGAGGCTTTTTTACGGTTTGTGGAATATGAAGACCAGATAGGAAATGAATCATGGAATAAAAAGGTCCATTCGGAATAGTGTTTCCCGAATGGACCTGAATTTTTGAAGGTCTTTTCTTTGCGGTATTTTTATTTTCCGCTGAAGAACGAATCAGTCTTCAAATTTTTTGAAAATGACGACCGCGTTATGCCCGCCAAATCCCAAATTATTATTCGCGGCATATCGAACAGGCCGTTCGACGGCGGTATTGGGCGTGATGTTCAAATCGCATTCCGGGTCGGGGGTTTCATAATTGATTGTTGGCGGAATGACCTGGTTTTCAATTGTTTTAACGCAGGCAATGCACTCCAAAGCTCCGGCAGCACCCAAGGCGTGGCCGGTAGTGCCTTTCGTACTCGAAATACTGAGTTTGAAGGCATGTTCTCCAAAAGCCTGTTTGATCGCGAGAGTTTCAAATTTATCGTTGAGCGGAGTACTCGTGCCATGGGCATTTACGTAGTCCATATCCTCCGGAGCCATTTTCGCGTGTTTCATCGCGATTTGGAACGCGCGGGCATCTCCGGCACCTTCCGGGTCAGGGCTGGTGATGTGGTATCCATCACCCGACGCACCGTAACCAACGACCTCCGCGAGGATTTTCGCGCCGCGTTTTTTGGCGTGTTCAAGTTCTTCGAGAATCATGACGCCCGCTCCTTCAGCCGCGACGAAACCGTCTCGATTCAAATCGAACGGACGGCTTGCGTGAAGAGGATCGTCGTTCCGCGTACTCATTGCCTTCATGGAGGCGAATCCGGCAATGCACAGCGGCATGACGCTTTCCTCAGTGCCGCCGGCAAGCATAATGTCCGCGTCGTCGCGCTGGATGATCCAGTAGGCTTCTCCAATGGAATGGCAACCGGAGGCGCAGGCGGAAACCAGGCCGAAATTAGGTCCTTTCGCTCCGTAACGAATGGAAAGGTCTCCCGAAGCACTATCGGCAATCATCATAGGAATCGCCAACGGTGAGACTCTTCCGGGGCCGCGTTCAAAAAGGATACTGTTTTGGGTTGTGGTGGCAATGATTCCTCCAATACCGCTCGAGACGACGATTCCGACACGAGTCTCGTCCAGTTCACTTTCCTGAAAATTCATTGGTAATCCCGCCATTTCCAGGGCTTCATCACCGGCAGCCAAGGCATACTGGCAGAAGAGATCCATGCGTTTCGCGTCTTTAAAAGGAAGATAACGGGATATGTCAAAGTCTTTAATTTCGCCGGCAATTTGTGTTCGGTAATTAGAGGCGTCAAATTTGGTAATAGGGCCTAAACCGCAACGGCCTTCGACCAGTGAAGTCCAAAAATCTGACGAATTATTTCCGACACATGAAACGACTCCATATCCAGTTACGACTACTCTTTTATTCTGCATAATTTCATTCTTTCCTGAAAACTTAAAGACGGCGTTCAGTTTTTACTTTTATCTCGTGCCTGTTCACTGTCAATCCAGTATTTTTTTGCCAGGATCTTTCGGCAGACAAGCTCGCCGGCCTGCTCGACCGCCTTGATTTCTTCCGGCGTGCAGCCTTCAGCCAAAAAGTCAATTAATGAGTCAAGACGCCGATCAACTTCCTGAAAAATCCTCATGGTTTCTTCGTTTGGTATGATCCGGACATTACGGCGGTCATCCTCATTCGCCTCACGGGTGACAAGACCTGCCTGAACCATTTTTTCGACAAAAGTGGAAGCGGCAGAAGATGAAAGTCCCGTTACTTGCATGATGGTGTTCAGATTGCACGGAAGTTGGAAACGGATCATCGTCAGATAATGAATGTGGCGATTTGAAAGTTTCGCAATTGATTTGCCTTCGCAGATATTCTCCCATTCCCGAAGGAGGTAACTTCGCCGGGTATAGTCGATCAAACGGCACATTTCTTTAAACGAATCAGTTTTCATACTATCCTTTCCAAAAGACAAGTATTCCTAAAACAGGAAGATTTTATCACATTTTTCTTTTTATTTCAAGAGGGAATGGAGATATTTTGGGAAAATGTGTTCCATTTTCTGGAATTTATCCGAAATATTCGCCCTAAATTTTTTCCAATAGTGTTTTTTTCATAATCCGGAACACTCTTCAAGGATCCACTGGCTGAATTCCGGGTTTGCGGAAATCGTTTCTTCCGTCAGAATTTCCGGAACTTCATAGGAATGATTTTCCCGAATAAACTGAACGACAGAAGGAGTCCCTTCCAATGTGGTTTTCAAGTCAAATTTCCATTCTTTGGAATGTTCCATTTTGCCTTTCCATCGATAAACACTTTGGATGGGAGCGCAGACCTGGACGCAGGCGATCCAACGGCGTTCGAGAAGTTCAGACGCGATTTTTTCACCTTTTTCCAAATTGTCAATGGTAAACGTGATTCGGCTGATTTTCATTTTAAAATTCTCTTCAAAAAATAGTAAAATTTTTAAATTTTCAGGACAAATGTCCAAAATTGCTATCGACTAAATAAAAATTTTTGTCTATAGTCAACATAATCAAACATAATTTGAGTTTAATAATGCGCGTTTGCGCTAAATCAACTTTTTCAAGAAAGGATTTGAAATGTCCAACGAAGTCGAACAGGCTCAGGCTCAGCAGGAAGCACCCCGTGTCGTTCAGATCAATGATGACAAAGCCGTCAGCTGCTACGCGAATTTTTGCCGCGTTTCCGGCGCTCCGGAAGAAATGATCATTGATTTTGGTCTTAATCCGCAGCCGGTTGGAATTCCGACCAGCCCGATTAATATTTCCCAGCGCGTTGTCATGAACTACTATACCGCGAAACGTATGTTCCAAGCTCTTCATCTGACGCTTCAGCGTCACGAAGCCACGTTCGGCGTCATCGAAACGGAAGTTGCCCGTCGTGCCCGCATCGCGAATCCGGCTCAGGAAGCTCCGGAAGCCGCTGAGTGAGTTTGAGTTTCAAATTTTCAGGAATCCACCGTCTGGAATTTGGTCAGCGGGGCATTGGAAACCTTAAAATTGATCCGGAATATCAGATGATTTACCTATGTCTGAGTTCCGGATTTTTATTTGTGAATTGTCTGAAGGTTGACATGGCTGAATCTGTCTGCCTCAAATGGGTTGGAAACAAACGAAAATTTGTTCAATTTCAGTTAATTGTCTTTTGCTGATATTTCTATTTACCGAAATTCCCGAGAATCTTTCGGGCGGCTTCTTCGCCGGTTTGAATGCAGTATGGCATTCCGACACCAGAAAGAAAATTGCCCGCGATAGCTAATGTTGGGCAGGACGCCATTTCTTTCCGAAGTTCATCTATCCGTTCCAAATGTCCGAAATGAAGTTGAGGCATCGTATTCGGCCAGCGGGAAACAGCCGTAAGAATGGGTTCCCCCTGAATTTTTAGGCACGGAGTAATGCTTTTAATCAAAAGTGCTTTGATTTCTTCTTCTGACATTGAAACGACTTCAGGATTTCGTGAACCGCCGCTGAAAATTCGCAGAAGAACGATTCCTTCCGGCGCGCGGTGCGGGTATTTTTCGTTGCTGAAACTGATCGCCAGGACTGGATTTTTTTCAATAGCGGGAACGACGGTGCCCATACCGTCCAGAGGATGTCCAATGTCGTCACGCCGAAACGCCGCGGTCAGGATAACTGTTCCCGTATGCTCGATTCCGGCAAGGTGGCGGGCTGCCCGAGAGAGTGACGCGGATTCGAGAAGCGGGATCATGCTGTGGGATTCTGTCGCGAGGATGACACCGTCGAATTCTTCACTCTGGATTGATTGAGGAACCGCGGCGCTTTGGGCGTTGCTTTCAGATTCTTCAACCTTTTTCCAGCATACGCGCCATTTTCCGTTTTCGCCGGTCTGAAGAGAGACAACTTGGGTACCGCAATGGATTAGAGCCGGGTCCAGACGATTTTCGATTTCATTAACGATTTGCCTCAAACCGCCTTTAAGGGTCACAAATAAATTGTATCGCGGTCCGCTTTGGGACGTTTCGGAGGTTTTTCCTTCGGTTTTGGCGGATGACGTTCTGTCTGCCGACTTTTTTTCCGCCCTGGCTTTCTTTTTGGCTTCCGCGCAATTGGAGCGCATGGCTCGAATGAGTGAACCATGCTTTTTTTCCATTTCACGGAAACGGGGAAGAGTTGCCAGCAGGGAAAGACGTTTCATGTCGGCCGCGTAGACGCCGCTGACCAGTGGTTCGATCAGGCGTTCGAATACCTCGCGTCCAAGACGTCGGACCGCAAAGGATTCCATGGATTCGTCGGAATCATCTTTTTTCGCGGGAATGAAATACTCCATGGCTGCCCGAATTTTTCCCATAGGGGTGAGCAGACGGGTGACCGCCATCGGCCACCACTTGGTTGGCGCCATCATCATGAAGCCGTCGGGTAATTTATGGAGTCGGTTTTTCCAGAGAATGAAGGTTTGACGATTACGTGGAGTGGTCGTGACCAGTTTGGACTCCAAACCAAGCCGTCGGCAAAGGTCCAGACCGTATGGAATGGTCGTGATGAAATTATCGATAGACTGCTCAATTTCAAGTCCATTTACGATTTCCGTATGGAGTACGCCTCCAAGCCGATTACGCTTCTCGAAAATAGTGATTTCAGCATTAGGACATTGTTCCCGGCAATAATTTGCCGCGGAAAGTCCGGAAATGCCGCCGCCGATGACTGCGATACGGGGATTTTTTGATTGAGTCATGGTTTCTGCTTTCCATAATATGAAAAATCGAAGCGTCAAAACATACGTCGTCAATTATACTCGAAAAGTCATTTTTCTCCCAGTAGGGGGGGCGGAAGATTTAGGGAAATATTTGAGATTTCTTTTTCTGATGAGACAGATTGGGGAGGAACGTGCTTGACAGGTAAGATTTTTCAGGAAATTTCGCTATTCTTTAATTCGGCTGGAAGCGTGAATTTGTTCTTTTTCGCGTTAGTTTTTTCGGGAATTTTCAAATGAATCCTTCAGAATGTTTTTGTTCGGGAAAAACTTTTGGGAAAATTTCTCATACCGCGTGGTTCAAAAAGAAAATGTTTTTGGAAAATTTTTGGGAAGCATTTGGTTGGGAGGACTCGCGAAACAGGCTGTGGAAAAGACCAGACCAGGAAAGAGAAGTTGATGCACAGAACGCGCTCTGGCTGAAAAGAAAAATGGAGGAAAGAAGAAATTTAGCGGAAATTTGACGAATTTTGACGAATTTTGGGGTAGTCCCGTTTGTTTTATTTCATTTTCGTAGTAAAATAAAGTTAAAAGAAACTGTATGTTTTTTATTAAACTTTTCGTAAGGATCGTTGTCCCTGCTTAATTGTTCGTTGTGGTCCGTCTGAATCGTGTGTCGGCTCGTGATTTGAGAATATGCCTGACATGAGAAAGCCGGATTGAGGAACGGATACTTTACTCGGGAATTTACGATTAATGGGAATTTCCCAAGACTCAATATTTCAGAAAAACGGATCGTTTTGCTTTTTGACTGATTACCAGAAGTTCCGCGTATTTCCGAATGCGTGAACTCCTGACTTTTGCGAATTTCAAAACTTTCTGATTTTCTCCTTTGAAAGCAGTTTTGGGAAGTTTTCTGATAAATTAAGGACTCTGGCAGGAGGATTTTTTATGACCGACTTTTCTATTCATGAAGACCACAAAGGCTTGATTTCGGATTATGATCTTTATCTTCTGGGACAGGGAAAACATGAAGGTGCTTACGAGAAGCTCGGAGCGCATCCGTGCTCCATGGATGGAGTGGAAGGGGTTAATTTCGCGGTTTGGGCACCAAACGCGCGTGAAGTGAGTGTCATTGGTGATTTTAACGACTGGAATCCTAAGGCCAATTATCTTTGGAAGTTTCAGGAGAACGGGATTTGGGAAACCTTTGTTCCTGGCGCGAAAGTCGGAATGCTGTACAAATACCTGATTTCGACAGATGGCCAGGAGGCGTTTGAGAAGTGTGATCCGTACGCGTTTGCCTGTGAGTGTCCGCCCAAAACCGCGTGTCGAATTGTGGACCAGGAAAGCTATGAATGGAATGATGATGAGTGGGTGAATGAGCGTCGGGGATTCGACTGGCAGCATCGCCCGATCTCCGTTTATGAAGTGCATTTGGGAAGCTGGCAGAAAGAATTCGCCGGCGCGGAAGAATGGCTCAACTATCGCGAGATTGCTCAGAGATTGGTTCCTTACGTGAAAAAAATGAACTTTACGCATATTGAGCTTTTGCCTGTCTGCGAACATCCATTTACGGGGAGCTGGGGGTACCAGGTAACCGGTTACTACGCGCCGACCGCGCGCTACGGTTCACCTGATGACTTTAAGTATTTGGTGGATCTTTGTCATCAGAATGGAATCGGAGTCATTCTTGACTGGGTACCTGCCCATTTTCCGAAAGATGCGAAGGGGCTGGGGCGTTTTGACGGTACGCCGCTTTACGAGCATGAAGATCCGCGGCAGGGAGAACATCTGGATTGGGGAACCTACATTTTCAATTACGGACGGAATGAAGTTCGGAATTTCCTCGTTGCCAACGCTCTTTTCTGGATTGACAAATACCATGTGGACGGTTTGCGGGTAGACGCTGTCGCCTCAATGCTTTACCTTGACTACAGTCGGAAAGAGGGGGAATGGATTCCCAATCGTTACGGCGGTCGTGAGAATATCGAAGCGATTGAATTTCTGCGTGAGATGAATCGTGAAGTTCAAACCCGTTTTCCGGGGGTTTTGACTGTCGCGGAGGAATCAACCGCCTGGCCCGGAGTGACCATGCCCGGGTATGCCGGAGGACTGGGGTTCTGCCTGAAGTGGAATATGGGCTGGATGCACGATACGCTCGCGTACATGAAAAATGATCCGATATTCCGGAAGTACCATCATGATCAGCTTACTTTCAGTATTCTTTATTCCTTTAACGAAAATTTCCTACTTCCATTTTCTCATGATGAAGTCGTTCACTGCAAAGGCTCAATGATTGGGAAAATGGCAGGTGACGTCTGGCAGAAATGCGCGAATTTGCGTCTTCTTTACTCTTATCTTTGGACGCACCCCGGCAAAAAACTTCTCTTTATGGGAGGGGAATTTGGACAATGGAGTGAATGGAAAGATAATAGCCAGCTGGACTGGAATCTGTTGGAATTTGAACCGCATCAGGGAATTCAGCGATGTGTGTCGGATCTGGGAAAACTTTACGAAACGGAACCGGCTCTTTACGAATTGGATTTCAAAAATGACGGGTTTCAGTGGATTGACTGTTCCAATCGCGATATTAGTACTCTTTCTTTTATTCGACGCGGAATTCGTCAGGAAGATTATCTCGTGGTCGTGCTGAATTTCACGCCGAATGTGCGCCATGATTTTTGGGTGGGAGTACCGGAGAAAACGGAATTTCAGGAGATTTTTAATAGTGATTCCCGTTATTACGGAGGCAGTAACGTCGCGAATGGAAGAGTTTTTTCAGAGCCGAAACCGTGTCAGGGATTTGGAAATTCGATTCGAATCACGCTGCCGCCTCTGGCCGCGGTTGTCTTCAGGCCAATACGGCACTAAATACGGAAGGAATAGGAACATCGAAAGGCAGGAACGGATTTTCGATGAAATTCAATTTTGGCAAAATCTGCTCTTGCCTGACTGACTAAAAAAAGATAAAATATCCGAAGATTCAGACTCGCGCGGAAATTTTCAGGGTAATGTGCTCCGTGCGTTTTTGGTCCTGAGCATGAGTTAAACATTTTTTTCACCTTTTTCCATGATTGATATATTAAGACAGGAAATCCTGACGGAATCTCCCACGATTGTCGTGAAAGTCGGAACTCGAATTTTGACGGATGAACGCGGGCATTTAAGTGAATCTCAAATTGAATCATTCGCTAACCAATTGGCGGAAGCGAAAGCGAAAGGTTACCGGATGGTCCTGGTAAGTTCCGGTGCCGTCGGTTCCGGTATTGGACGGCTCGGATTGTCTGGCCGACCGACGGATTTGGCTCAGCTTCAAGCGGTTGCCGCCGTGGGACAAAGCGCGCTTATTGAAGCGTACAATCACTTTCTTGAAAAGCTGGGTCTCCATGCTGCGCAGATACTTCTCACCGCGGATGATCTTGAACACCGTACGAAGTATCTGAATGTCCGAAATACTCTGAATGCTTTGCTGGAGTATGGAGCCATACCGATTATTAACGAAAATGATACCCTGAGCGTCGTTGAGCTGAATACTACTTTTGGAGATAATGACCGGCTCGCGGCTCTCGTGGCGGATTTGATTCACGCGCCGCTTTTGATTCTTCTTTCAGATATTGACGGTCTCTATGACGGGGATCCGAAGAATCCGGAATCGAACCTGATTCAGACCGTTCACCAGATTGACGCTTCCATTCAGGCACTGGCGTTCGATCGTTTGACTGGGCTGAGCAAAGGAGGGATGGCGAGTAAATTGCGTATTGCTCACCAGATTACGCATGCCGGAGGAAGTGTCATCATCGCGAACGGAAGGGAACCGAAGATACTTCAGAAAATTCTTAATTGCGAAGAATTCGGGACACTTTTCCTGCCGCAGGGAACCAAAATGACCGCGAGAAAACAGTGGATCGGTTACGCAATTTTCCCGCGAGGGAGAGTTTTGGTTGATGAAGGCTGCGCGAGGGCGTTGGTTGAGAATGGAAAGAGCCTTTTGCCTATCGGCATTCGAGAAGTGGAAGGTGAGTTTGAGCCTGGCGACGTGATTGCGGTTTGCTCGATGGATGGACTGGAGATCGGACGAGGTTTCACTAATTATTCTTCTCAGGACCTCGCGCAAATTCGCGGAAAGCATTCGAATGAAATTGAAAAGGATTTTCCGGAAATGAAATTTTACGCGGAAGTTATTCACCGGGATAATTTGACTCTGACCTCAATGGTTTCCTGACGATTTCTTTGGCAGAATCTTTCATTGGAAAAATTAAAGGGTAATGTCCGAAATTAAGGCTCATTACCCTTTTTAGTTTTGGAGAGTTTCCCCAAACGGTTACGTTTTTCTCCGTGGAAAGCCGTTTGGGGAAGGACATTAAATGTTGGCGGTGGATTATTTCGCGCAGAGCTTCAGGATCTGGCCGATCTCCTGCGCGCCGATGGCGCATTCACCGAGTTTCGTGCCGCGGCGCTCAAAGACCAGAATAATCTTTTCGATCACTTCGTCCGTCACGCCGTAAGCGGTGCGGGTAGCGTCGCATCCGACAGATTTGAAGAATTCGACCGTCTTTTCGATCGCGGCGTCGATCACGGCATCCGTATCTTCCCCGCGGATCCCCCAGACACGGTCGGCGTACTGAAGGAGTTTGGCTTCCTTTTCCTTGCGGAGGTACTTCCAGAGTGCGGGCATGACCAGCGCGAGCGTTTTGCCGTGGTCCGTGCCGGTGAAGGCGGTGATCTCATGACCGATACCGTGCGTCGCCCAGTCTTCCACCACGCCTTTGGCCAGCCAGCCGTTCAGACCGACCGTCGCGGCCCACATGAGGTTGGCGCGGGCTTCGTAGTCTTTCGGGTTGGCGAGAACTTTCGGAGCTTCTTCGATCAGCGTCAGCAGAACGCCTTCGGACTGACGGTCCTGGATCGGCGTGTTGACCGGGCGGGTTACGTACTGTTCGCAGACGTGGACGAACGTATCGACGATGCCGTTCGCGACCTGACGTTCCGGAAGCGACATGGTGGTTTCCGGGTCAAGGATCGAGAATTTCGGGAAGCTGAGGGTGGACCAGAAGGCGAGTTTTTCGTCGGTGGAAAGGCGTGAAACGACCGACCAGCCGTTCATTTCAGACCCGGTCGCCGGC
>JAFQUP010000007.1 GCA_017408405.1 Thermoguttaceae bacterium | reverse complement strand
TAAAAGGCGAGACCCTGCTCGCAAACAGCGCTAACGGCGGAACGCTGAATATTTACGGAAGCGATGCCGTTTTCAGTACGAGCACCATGACTGCACAGGCAAACGGAAACCTGAACTATATTTCCGACGGAATCACCCTCAACGCAGACGGTTCCGCTCAGCCCGCGTTCACGAATATTTCGGTGAGCGGAACTTCAAACATTAAAAGTACCGTCCGGATCGACACGTCGGACTACTCCAGCGACGGCATCCTGCTTGCGAATGACCTGGCGACGACCCAGACGCTCATGACGGCCGGCACGCTGAACTGGACCCCCAAGACAGTTGAGACGGAAGGGATTTGGAACGTTCAGCAGAACGGGCAAAAGATCGAAATGGTCCTGGATGAAAATCATCTCGCCGAAGCTGTCGTTTCCGGTAACGATGCCTTTGCAGCCGGAAGTTTTGACGAAGAAGGATGGATCAAAATCACCGGCGAGGCGGGCGACATCTTCTCGCTGGTGGTCGGTCTTGATGGGGAAGGCGACGTTGACGAACTGGTCGCGTGGCTGGAACTTCAGTCGGAAGAGGCCGGTCAGAACGTGAAAGTTACGGATGTTGGCGGCGCACTTGCGTTCTCGAATCTCCAGCTTGACAGCGACGGTCTGATGTTCATGAACTACGACCTTGCCTCCTTCAACCTCCAGAACGGCAGCAGTTTCACGCTTTGCAGCGTGCCGGAACCCTCCGCGTGGATTCTTCTCACGCTCGGAGTTTTCGGTCTGCTCGGTTTCCGGCGGAAAAACGCGTCCAATGCGCGGATCTCCTGAGTTCATGAGCCATTGAGTCCTATTCCTTTTGGGGACATTGCCTCGAGAAGTTTTCGGTTTTCAGGCCAGAGACGAGTTGGAAGGAATGCAAAATGAGAGAGTCTTTTACGCGCTTTGTTTTGGGCGGGAGTCGGAAGAATGTTTCGCTGATTTCGTTTTCATTCGCGGGTATCTGCCTGCTTTTTGCCGCGTTTTCCGTGGTCTCTCTCTGGGCGGCGGAAGGAAAGCCGATTGCCGCGGGGGAGACTTCGGTTTCCGTGGAAGCGGTAAAAGATGACGGCGGAGAACAGGATAAGATCACGATTGATTCAGATTTTCCAGGCGGAAACATTCGGGTGGATTCCATCGAGGGAGACCTCGTGCGGGTTCGACCGGATTTGCGCGGAGGAAGCAGCTGGTTTTATTTCGCGTTTCGGGTAAAGAACGCCCAGGGGCACACGCTGCGTTTTCTCTTTGACGCGAAGAACCGAATCGCCGCGCGCGGGCCGGCCGTCAGTCTGGATGAAGGAAAGAACTGGCGATACCTGAGTCAGGAACCAAATGCTGATTCCCGGGAGTTCACGTACGCTTTCGGTCCGGAAGATCGATCTGTTATTTTCGCGCTTGCGCCGCTCTACACGCGGAAAAACTGGGATGAATTCATGGCGAAATACCAGGGACGCGGTGACGTGGAACTTTCCGCGCTGTGCCAAAGCCCCAAGGGACGAAATGTGGAACTTCTGCGTATCGGCAAAGGGAATCCGGGCGCGCGTTTTGCCGTTGTTCTGACTTGCCGGCACCATGCCTGTGAAATGACGGCGAGCTGGGTCCTTGAGGGAATGCTTGAGGAGGTCCTTGACGAAAAATCCGAATTTGGCGCGTACCTCCGGGAAAACGCCGAGTTTTTCATTGTGCCGTTCATGGACAAAGACGGCGTGGAAGACGGTGATCAGGGCAAAGGACGGAAGCCGCATGATCACAATCGCGACTACAATCATGAACTTTATCCGGAAATTCGCGCGTTGAAATCCCAGGTCGCGGAAAATTTCAGTCCGGAAAGCGGGAAAAAAATCTTTTTCATGGATATGCACTGCCCGTGGATCCGTTCAGGAAAACATGAGATGTTCTTTTCCATGCTGCCGAAGGAATCCTGGATCTCCGAGGCGGCAAACAACTATTTGGGAGCTTTTGAAAAATACCAGAACGAGGGAGAGATTCCGTACGCGCTTTCGCATAATATTCCATTCGGCAAAGGCGGAAATACCATGGCGAGCTTTGCGAAACTTGAAAACGGCATTCCGACCGCCTCCGCGAAAATATGGGCCTGCGGTCTGTCGAACATCTTATGTTCCTGCACAGTTGAGATACCGTACTCGAATTCCTCCGGAGTTGAAGTCATGCCCCGGAACGCGCGGGAGCTTGGGCGGAATCTTTCCAAAGCGCTCGCCGATTTCCTGGAAAACGCGGAAAGCGCGGAATGATGGCCCATTGGCGTTTTCATTCCGTTTTGGTGTCGCGCGGTGGGGTTTAGGGGAATTTTTGAAAAAATTTCCAGAAATTCCTATCCCCAAAACTTGACCGTATATTTTTCTTATGCTATAATGAGATTTAGCGTTAAATTTTTGTGTGGAAACAAAGTTTTCAGAGACTGCGATTTACGAACCGTCTTGAAAGAGGCCAAAATCATGAGGAAGAACGGATTTACGCTTGTTGAGCTTCTCGTTGTCATTGCGATTATCGGAATGTTGGTTGGTCTCCTTCTTCCGGCAGTTCAGCAGGCGCGGGAGGCGGCGCGTCAAATGCAGTGCAGCAACAATCTCAAGCAGTTTGGCCTTGCGGCACTGAACCATGAATCCACGAACCGCAGTCTTCCGACTGGAGGCTGGACCGCGTTTTGGGTTGGTGATCCGGACCTTCATTTTGGCAAGAAGCAGCCTGGCGGTTGGGCGTATGTCATTTTGCCGTACATGGAACAGACCGCGCTTTGGGCGTTGGGCCAGAATGGAAGCATCTCAAATGACTCCACCCAGAAAGAGGGGGCGAAAACCCGTTCACAAAGTCCCGTCAATGTTCTCTTCTGTCCCTCCCGAAGAGCGAGCAAACTTTACCCATACACCGGCCAGCCGCTTCAGAATATGAGTACCTGCACGGAATCCGCCAAGCTGGATTATGCTGGAAACGCGGGTTCACAGGGAACTTCTCTTCCTTCCGGATGGAGTAACAAGGGGCCTTCAAGCGTTGAGGCGGGACTGGACGTGGAGGCGAACTCTTCCATTGATGGCGTAATCAACTCCAAAACCCAGATCACGCTCGCGGAAATCAGAGACGGAACGAGCAATACGATGCTGGTCGGAGAAAAGTACATTATCCCTGACAGATATGAAACGGGTAAGGCGACTGGCGACGACCTGACCCAGTTTCAGGGAGCTGACGACGACACGCTCCGCAAAACTTCCGAACTTCCGCGGCAGGACCGCTTGAGCTACAATTCCGGCGGAATCTTTGGAAGTGTCCACGCCGGCGCGTTTGGTGTCGTTCTGTGTGACGGATCCGTTCAGAGAATTTCCTATAGTGTAGACGCGGATACCTTCCTGAATTTCGGAAAACGCAGTGACGGCAACGTCGTCGCGTTTTAGGAAATCTCAAAAACATAACCTGCTTTCACTTTTTTGGGGAGAAAGCAGGTTGAATTTTTTTCAGCGTTTCTTAAAACCGCGAATACGTTATTCTTCAAGAGCGAATTTGCGCGCGAGAATTACGTGAATGGATTCTGTGCCATCCTCATCGCGGCTTTTCCAGCTCAGGACAATATTAAAGTCGCGAATCAGTCCTTTCGCGCGAATCTGAATATCCCGAAGATATTCTTCACGTGTGATTCCTGAACTCCTTCCGTTTATCGTAAGAGTTTCGTATTCCGTATAGATTTCTTCCAGGACTTCAACCTCAGATTTGAGAAACTTTACCAGCTCGGCCTGCGCTTTGGCAACGGCGGCTTTTCGGGTCATGTCCTCACGAATCTTTCCGGGTTTTGTGCCGTCACTGACCACTGCGGAACCTGACGCCAAAAACACGGTCTTATCCCCGTCCGGCAGGAGTTTCGCGCCAGGAAACGCCAATAGTTCCGGAGCAAACGTCAGCACGCTGAAAAATGATTCATCCAGCGTAATTATTTCGTGTCCGTCCAATTCCAGCGTAAACGTTCGCTGATTTTTTAATCTCAAATCATAAATATTCCCAATTCGTTCTAGCAGCGTTTCCGCTTTGGAAATTTCAGGAGCGGTCAAACCGAAGGAACCGTCCTGGGATTTTTTCATTAACTCCTTTAACGCAGTCTGTGCTTCTTTCTGCTTTTGAGAGAAAAATAGATTGATTTCATCTGTGCTTTTAGGAATTTCCCCCAGCGTGGGCAGCGTATTGGTGATTTTTCGGATTTCCGCGAGCAGTTTTATTCGGTTTTTCAGCTCATTTTCTACCTTTTCCGCTTCCTCATCCGCGGTTTTGCTCAGTTCTTTTTTATAGTACGAGAGCAGAAATCGTTCCGATTCTATTCGCTTTTGGAGTTCGTCAAATCGTTTCTGAAACCGCGTTTTGGCCTCCGTGCATCGATTTTCCAGACCGGTCAGAGTTTCCGATTCCTTCCAGATTCCGACTGTTTCTTCCAGGCACGCTGAAACCGTCATCTCTATCAACTCCGCGTAATCATTTTCCAGGGTCAGCACACTCGAGAAAGCTTTTCTTTCCAGAGTTTTATCCTGTTTCACTTCAGATTTCCCCCCCAGTATTTCCGCGGTTTTTCCTTCCACGGTTTTTCGCTTTGCTTCCGCTTTCCGCGTTTGGGGGCGTTTCACCTTCTCAATATGAACGGAATCTTTTGCGATTTGGCACTCAAGTGTCGTCTTTTCTTTCGTGAAATTCTGATTCAGAACCTTAATTCGACTGCATTTGAGTACCTGGTCAGCTGGAACATCCAGGTACTCAAACAGCGCGTACAGAGCCATGTTTTGGACTTTCGTCAGACTGATATGCCGATTCAGTGCTGAATCAAAACACGTAATGGAGCTCATCCGTACTGAAATCGCGTACTCCGCTCTGTTTTCATTAATTTCCGCCTCACACGGCAGCGCGGTTTTGAGCCTGATTTTCACCGCCTCCGCGAAAACACCAGAAAAAGAGCAAAGTGCCGCCAACAAAAAAATAAAAATCCTCAACATGGCATTCACCCTAACATTTAAAAGAAGTCCGCCGCATCCGGAGCGATTGCCCCATTTCCCAATTTACGAATTTTGGAAGATTTGGGAGATTCCTCAACATCATCCTCGTCGGAATTCAATTCACGGGTCAGTTTTTTGACCGCACTAATATTTTGGGCCTTTAATCCTTTAACCACAATAAAAAATTTATCGCCGTCTCTTTCTACCAATTGAGCCGTGAGCATCTGCATCCCGCGTACGCAGCCTTTCGCGTAAGATGTGATTTTACGTTTATCGATTTGCGAAGATACTCCTTCCGTCGAAGAAGCTTCTTCAGAGTTCCCCCCTTCTTCGGTTACTTCACCGCTTGACTTATTGCCTTTGAAAGTGATAATAGTTTCACCTTCAGAAGAGGATTCAACCGTCAAGTTGCTCTTCGCCCATTCGACGAAACGCGCGTCGCAGTCAAGCATTGCCTGGTTTCTGGCCCGTTCGCGGTCTTTTCCTGAACGAAACAGTTTGACATAAGGAGCTTCGCCAATACTAATCAACGAAACGATTTCTCCCGCGTCGTTCGTTTTTACGGCGTGGACACCCGCGCCAATCTCCAGATAAATATCAAGAGGACTTTTCTCTTTTACTTCTTCCTCCTCCTCTTCTTCCCCTTCCTCCTCGTAATTCTCTTCGTCGTAATTTTCTTCATCCATCTCCATTTCTGCCGCGGGTTCTTCTTTCACAACTTTTTTACCTTTGGCATACGTGAATGACGCGCAGGAAAACACGAGCGCGAGCACGGTCAGCAGCGTGAAAAATTTTTTCATGATTTTCTCCTTAAAATATCAGGAAAACAAAAATTGCCTGTTCTCCGTCTGGACAAAAGTAGATAAAATTTAAACATTACGTAATTGAAACAGAAAATCACGCCTGATTTATTCTGTTCTATAAGACATAACGGAAGGCTGTTACACGAAAAAGCCGTTTTTAAGAAAATTCGTGGAAAAATATTAGAATTTTTTTATTTTCCGAGATTATTTCTCTAAAAGAAAAAAGCCCTGCTAAACGCAAGGCTTCATCAAATTCAAATAGCAGCGGAGGGACTCGAACCCCCGGCAAGCGGATTATGACCCCGCTGCTCTACCAACTGAGCTACACTGCCATGCTTAAGGTAAATCACCCTTAAGACAAGATTAAGTATAGCATATTTTGATTTTGTGTCAATGGGGTAGAGGCCATTTTCCCAAAATTTTCCCAAATTTTTATTGCGTTTCGGCTTTGAGCCGATTTTTTGGTTTTTCTTATGCTGAAATACTAAAAAATTTCGTTTTTTCAGTCTTTTTTGCTTTCTTTTGGCGTTCGAGATGTTGCCAAAAAAAGAATTTCAGGTAAAATAATGAAAATGTTTTTTATTTTACAGATTTTTACCCACTCGCCTGCCTGATGGAGGATATTCATGTCACAGGATGAAAGCAAGGGTCTGCCGATGACGGCAAAATGGGACCCTGAGAAACTGCAGAAAGAAATTGAGTCGCTGAACGAACTGGATCGCAGTCCGTTCTTTACGAAGGTCGGCGGATACATTAAGCGTTCCGGACCGGGCCTGCTTCAGAGCGCCATGACGCTGGGAGCCGGGAGTGCCGCGGCCAGCGTCGTCGCCGGTGCGTCCTTCGGATACAAACTGCTCTGGGTCCAGCCGCTCGCCATGTTTCTCGGCGTCTGTATGCTCGCCGCGCTGAGCAAAGTCGTCCTCACGAAGCAGGAAAAACCGTACCAGGCGTTCCGCCGTGAGCTTGGTTTCTTTGGTCCGCTGCTCGTTTTCCTCTGGGCTCTCGGTACGATCTCCGCGTCTGTCATCTGGCACTTCCCGCAGTACGGTCTCGCCGCCGGCGCGGTGAAAGACCTCTTCATGACCGCTGCCGGGCAGACTGAACTTGCCGCCGGTACGGCAAACTGCCTTTCCTGGTGCACCGGTCTGGCGATCCTCTTCATCAATATCGTGACGGTCTGGAGTTACGGCGGCAGCCGACTCGGCATCAAGATCTACGAAAACTTCCTTCGTCTGGTCATTTTCCTCGTCATTCTTTCCTTCGGCATCGTCGTCGTCTGCAATTTCGCCAAGATCGACTGGGTCGCCATGGGACGCGGCTTCTGCGGTCTGGATTCCGCTGAGATCCTGAAAGATCCCAAAAACCTGATCCTCGTACTCGGTATGCTCGGTGCGGCGGTCGGTATCAACATGACGTTCCTTTATCCGTACTCCCTCCTGGCGAAAGGCTGGGGCCCGCACCACAGAACGCTCGCGAAATGGGACCTCGGAATGTCGATGTTCATCCCGTTCGTGCTGGTCACCTCCCTCATCATGGTCGGCATGACGGTCGGCGGCGTCTACACCGGCGACGTGCTGCGCGACGGTCTGAAACCGCTCGAAGCCTCCAAAGTCCTCGTGGATCTCATCGGTCCGGCCGGACGCATTATTTTCGACCTCGGTCTGATTGGAATGACCTGCGGCGCGATCTCCGCCCACATGGTCGTCTGCGGTTTCACGCTTCCCGAAATGTGCGGATTCAAGTACACAAAATGGACTTTCCGCCTCTGCGCGATGCTCCCCTCCATCGGTATGCTCGGCGTCATGATCCAGCTGCCGTTCTGGTTCCCGGTCTTCGCGAGCGCCATCTGCTTCACGATGCTCCCGGTCGCTTACCTGATCTTCTTCATCATGAGCAACAAAAAGTCCTACCTCGGCGACGCCGTCGGCAAAGGCCCGCTCCACGCTATCTTTAACCTGATCCTCATTGCCGCCCTGGTCATTTCCATCATCGGTGCCGTCATCGCCGTGAAAGACCGCGTCATTGGTACGATCAAAAAGAATACGGAAAAACCGGCCGTCACTGCTCCGGCAGAAGAAGCCGCACCGGCAGAAGAAGCCGCACCGGCAGAAGAAGCCGCTCCAGCAGAAGAAGCCGCTCCAGCAGAAGAAGCCGCTCCGGCAGAAGAAGCCGCTCCGGCAGCTGAATAAAGTCGTATCACGAATTTGACAGCGAGTATGATTTCCCGCTGTCTTTTGGTTATTTTCCCGGAAAGCCTTTTGTTTTCCGGGTTTTTTCATTTACTTTAGCCGCGGCTCCGCTGAAATCTCACCAAAATTTCTGAAGACGTTTTTATTCAGAATTCACCTTCACCTGATTCTTTCTTTTTTTCATGTTTTCTGTTTCAGGAGGGCTTGAAAAAAACTTTTTTACGCGCTATAATTGGAGAAGTGTTTTTTCACTCGCTTTCAAAGAGACTTTTTAATAAAGGATAAACTCATGGCTTCTCAAGTTTGGAATGTTCCCAATATTCTGACGATGTTCCGTCTCATCCTCTCCGCGGTCCTTTTCGCGATGATTGCCTTGGGGCCTCAGTTCATGATCGCGGCTCTCGTTCTGTTCATAATCACCGCCCTGACGGATTTCGTAGACGGTTGGTGGGCACGGAAATTCAATCAATGCACCCAGCTCGGACGAATCATGGATCCCTTCGCGGACAAGATTCTGATCTGCGGCACATTTATTTTTCTCGCGGCACGTCCTGAAATGCAGGCGGACTGGCGTCTGTTTCAGCCTTGGATGGCGGTTGTTATCATGGGTCGGGAAATGCTCGTAACCGCCATTCGCGGATACATGGAGCAGCACGGTGTCAATTTTGCCGCCAAATGGTCCGGAAAAATCAAGATGGGTTTCCAGTGCGTCGCCTGCGCCGCCGGCTGTCTTTATCTTTCATACGCCGTGAATCCCGCGCCGGAATGGCTGTTCTGGACGGTCGTGATCTCCGTATGGGTCACCATCCTCTCAACTCTCCAATCCGGACTCGGATATGTCCTGTGTGCCGTGCGAATCAAAAAAATTTAGAAATATCAAAAGCTGAAAGGTACTATCATGCTCAAAATTATGTTCGTATGCCACGGTAACATTTGCCGTTCGCCAATGGCAGAGTTTATTTTTAAGGATCTTGTTGAGAAAAAGGGATTAAGCGGTGAATTTGAAATCGCCTCCAGCGCGACTAGCACGGAGGAACTTGGAAATCCCGTCTACCCGCCTGCCGCGGCGGAACTGGCTCGGCATGGGCTGAAATGCGCGGGGAAATATTCCGTTCAGATTAAAAAATCGGATTACGAGAAATATGACTGGCTCCTCATGATGGATTCGTGGAACATTCGAAACGCGAAACGCATTATTGGAGAGGATCCGAAGCAGAAAGTACGCCGTCTTCTGGAGTTTGCCGGAAGGAATGAGGACGTGGCGGATCCGTGGTATACCGATCGCTTTGACATCGCGTACGCCGACATTTTTGAAGGCTGCGAGGCGTTTTTGAACTTCCTGATTGAAACGCGGCAGGTTTGGAAAAAAAACTGAACGTTTACTTTCCCCGTGTCAATTCGTAAAAAAGGCGCGATTCCTTTCCAGCTCCTTTGGAGATTTCCCGCTCATAAAGAAGAAGCTGAAAAGTGGACGCGCGGTTTGGAAGCGAGGCGGGGCGGTTTCAGATTACGCTGTTTTTTTACTGAAACCAAAGAGGTGCCGCGTTGTCTTGACACACCATTTCAGGTGCATTAGGAGGTGAAGGATCAGGAACGGACCGAGTACCGCGACGGACGGCCAGATGTGAAGCCACTTCCACTGACGCCGCGTCAGACCGAGGAATGTTTTGCTGTTTCCCTGTCCGCTGTGTCCTCCGTGAGCGTGCTGCCGGGAATTTCCAGAAATTTCCTGAGTGGGGACGGATGACGGTTTCGCCGGATGTGCGGAATCTTTTCCGGATGTCTTGGTTTGCGGGGCCTCGATGGGCGGGGAAACCGTGTTTGGTGTGTCTGCGGGGGCGGTGACCGCGGGTGTCGGCATCGGCATGGCTCCTCCCATATGTGCCGGTCTGTTTTTCGGCCAGACCCAGATGACGATGCCGCTGACGAAGCAGACGAGCATCAGGATGAAGATCAGAAGGTCGATCCAGTAATTCGCGGTGTTTTGAGTCATTTTATCAAACTCCTTTTTCTCGTTTGGGGTTGCTTGATTAATTTGCGCTTTTTCCGTTAGGGTAAATTCCATTTTTGAGGAACGATTCATCGTAGGAATCCAGTTCCAGGTCGTCCACGCGGACATCTTCGCCGCCGTCGCGGGAGTTGAGAGCGAGCACGATGTACGGCAGCGCGCGGACTGAGATCAGCCGGGCGGAACCGTCAAGGAAACCCGCGTATGATCCGGCCGAATGAAAGGAGTAGAACGCCTCGTTTGAGTAGTTCACGACGTGGTCTCGCTCTCGGAGCCACGAGGGGATCTGCGTCACGGGAGCCGCTGCCCAAAGACTTCGCGAGGCTCCGGAAACGGTGAGGGAACCGTCTTTTTTCCCCTCTTTCCAGAGGTTCGGCCGGCCGCTTTGCTCGTTTACGAGGATCGTTTGGCTGATGCCGTCCTCCGCGTCCGCCGTCCTCCGCTCGTTGACTGCCAAAACGTTTGCGTAGACTGCCGTTTTGCCGTACTCGGAGACCGGCACGCCCCCTGCGTGAACGTAGTAGTCCGAGACGCTCCCGGAGACGCTCACCGCGTTCCCTTTCAGATCTTCCGTAC
>JAFQUP010000053.1 GCA_017408405.1 Thermoguttaceae bacterium | reverse complement strand
GTGTAGCAGTTTTCGCACCCGACGACACCGTGCGTCCGGTAAATTCCGCCGTGATCCGAGACAACGACGATCATCCAGTCTTCCTTCGCGAAATTCGGGCGGTTTTTGATCGTTTCGAGAATCTTGCCGATCATCGTGTCATAGTACGGGATCGATTCAAAGTATTTGTCCGAATTGACCGAGAAATTATGTCGGTGTCCCAGACCGTCAATGGCGTCCAGGTAGAGCATGATCGCGTCCACGTCTTTTCCCTGCGTCCACTTCGTGCCGTTCGCGCCTTCCGTATCCGGGAAAGTACCGGCCAGGATCCGGCAGGTCTCGTCCACGAGTTTTTCATCCCCCGCGATTCCGCCGCCATGGCGATTCTGGTAAGTCGCGTCCGTCTTCATGTTCGCGTCTTCGTTCCAGTTATAAAGCCAGACGGAAACGAGATCCGGATCCGCTTTCCGCGCACGCTGAAGCCACGTCGGGTATTCATCGTAAACGCCATCTTTGATCTGTCCGTTCTTGAACACCTTGTTCTTGGCTGCCGTAACTCCGGTGGCAATCGCGACGTGATTCGTGGCACTCGACGGAGCTGCGTCAAGATTCGTGTGCGCCTGGTAAGTAAACGCCCCGCGATACCCTTCCGCCCACGTGCCGTCCATGAGAGAATCCATGTTCGGCGATGCTCCGGAATAAAGCGCGTCGGAACGCAGACCATCCAGCATGATCAGAATGGCCTTCTTTTCACCAGCCTGAGCAGAGACTGCGAAACAGAATAAAAAGATAAAAATTAAAGACAATTTTTTCATTGAAAACCTCGTTTTAAAGGAAATACCTTGTGAATCAAGCGGGCCGAAAACAGCCTCAACCGTTACGGTCTCAGCGTAATCGTTTTCTCCCTCTATTTTAAAAGAAAGCAAAAATAAAAAAAGGGGGATAGAAAACAAAAGGAGAAAAAAACTCTCACTTTCCGCGAAATTTTGCCTGTCTCAAGAAAAAATATTGTGTTCAGGTATCATGCCCGACAGGTATGTCGCGGTAATGGTCAATTTGGGTATTCCGGCAGATGAACCTGTCCTTTATCCGCGCAAGAATACTGGACTCAATATTCTTGAGCTTTTATGAGTCCCCCCCCCTTGAAATTCATAATTTCCTGAAGTAAAATTAATATGTCGGTTTTAACGGTATTCCGCCGAGATACCGAGAATATTTTGATTTTGGAGGCATTTATGAAGAAACAGATTCCTCATTCTCAATGGCGGTTTCTCACAGAGGAATCGTCTGAGTGGGTCCAGGCCGGGACGATCAGTGAAGCGTGCAGGAACGCGATCCTGGACCGATACGAGACCGCGATAAAACGCGATTCTCTCCAGAAACTCGGACTGGTGACGGTCCTGTCGCTGGCGGCGCTGCTTTTCGGAGCGTCGGTCCTTCTGGTCATCAGCCATAATTGGGCGTCGTTCACGGCCGTCGAGAAACTCTCGATCGTTTTCGGCGCGTTTTTGGCTTCGTGGGGATTCGGAGCCGGGTTTGCCTGGCGGAAGCATCCGGTTCTTTCCGAAACCGCGTTCTTTCTCTCCGTGATCCTGTTCGGGGCCGGGATCTGGCAGATCTCGCAGATTTTTCACGTTCTGCTGGATGCGCGCGACGGGATCTTTCTTTGGAGTCTGGGGGCTTTTGCCGTTTCTTTGGCGATGCGCACGCCGGTCATCTCGATCTTCACGGCATTCCTGCTTGCGTACGGGACGACGGAGTTCTGGTGGCACCCCGTGTGCTTTTCGCATCTGGATGTCCTTTTG
>JAFQUP010000006.1 GCA_017408405.1 Thermoguttaceae bacterium | reverse complement strand
TCGCCGATCTCGTCGATGTCCGTCATGGACTGCGGGGTCAGGATGACCAGACCCATGTCGACGCCGGCATCTTTGAAGACTTCTTTGCAGGCGGCTTCGTAGCGGTCGTGCTTCGCGTCACCGATCACGTCGACCGGGTTGCGGAGGGAAGCGGCAGCCGGAAGCTGTTCGCGGAGAGCGTCTTTCGTGGCGTCCGCGATCGTCGCGAGGGTCAGGCCGTAGCGTTCGGCAGCGTCTGTCGCCATGATGCCGGGGCCGCCGGCGTTGGTGATGATGGCGAGACGATTGCCGCGCGGCATCGGCTGGTTGCAGTACAGAGCGGCGTAGTCGAACAGTTCGGCGATCGAATCAACGCGCTGGATGCCGGACTGCATGAGCAGTGCCTGGTAGACCGCGTCGTTACCGGCAAGCGAACCGGTGTGGCTGGAGACGGCTTTCGCGCCCGCGGCGGAACGGCCGGATTTCAGCACGAGGATCGGCTTCTTCTTTTCGTAGAAGATCTTCGAGGCGATTTCCTGGAATTCCGCACCGCTGGAGATGGATTCCAGATACATTGCGATCACTTTCGTGTTCGGGTCGTCGGCCAGGTAGTTGAGCAGGTCGATCTCGTTGACGTCGGCTTTGTTTCCGAAAGAAACGAATTTGCTGAAGCCCATGTCGCGTTCTTCGGCAAAGTCAAGGACCGAGGTGCAGAGCGCGCCGGACTGGCTGATGAAGGCGAGGGAACCGGATTTCGGGGTCTTCGCGGCGAACGTGGCGTTCATTTTCGCGTCGTCTTCCGCATTCAGGATACCGAGGCAGTTCGGACCGACGAGGCACATGCCCTTTTCGTGGACCAGTTCGACGAACTGTTTTTCAAGTTCGGCACCGGCAGCATCGACTTCTTTGAAACCGGCGGAAATGCAGACGAGGGCTTTGACGCCTTTTTCGGCGCATTCTTCGGTCGTCTGAAGGACGAATTTGCTCGGAACGACGATGACTGCGAGGTCCACATCACCGGGAACGTCTTTGATGGAGGCGTAGGCTTTGACTCCCAGCACTTCC
This sequence comes from Thermoguttaceae bacterium, assembly GCA_017408405.1. Classification (GTDB taxonomy): domain Bacteria; phylum Planctomycetota; class Planctomycetia; order Pirellulales; family Thermoguttaceae; genus RGIG3701. The sequence goes on along the minus strand of JAFQUP010000006.1, from coordinate 4,245 downwards.
GGGGCTTTCGGGTTGATCGGGTAGACCGGGCCGCCTTTGAAGGTGTCCAGCAGGTTCTTCAAAATGTCGTTTCCGCAGGTCTTCGGCTTCGTGGAAGCTCCAATAACCGCGATGGATTTCGGATAGAACAGCGAGTCAAGTTTGCTAACGTCTGCCATATGTCGGCTCCTTAAGCTAAAATGAGGTGATGGAAACAAATACTACGTACATACTGCTGATTATAGCACATCCAGAAATTCTGTAAAGGGAGGTTTCCGGATTTTTGGCGGGAAAGCGTGATTTTTTCGTTACTTTTTGCCATACAAACGGATTTTAGGTGTCTTTGGGGCTTTCCGTAAATTTTTGACGGACCGGCTGCAGGATGGATAAACTATCGCTCATCCAACTTTTTAAAGTCGTTCCGACTTTTCGGAAATATTGGGAACAGTTCCCTGATAGAGAGTGGAGAAAGAGCTATTCCGAAAGATTTCCCCGTAAAGGTGCCGATACGATCGTAAGCAGAGCAAGGTGACGTTTCTGATCAAAAACTGCCTGGACCTGTCGAAATCAGAACAGTAGATGGAAATTTTATATACGAATAGGAGAAAAATATGGCGCGATTACGATGTGTGTGCGGCAATACGCTTTCCAACTCCCGTTCACCGAACGAGATCCAGTACTATGCGTTTTCTCCGAACCAGTGGAAATATCTGCTGACCTGCGGCGAGATCGACGTGCTGACTATTCCGGATCCGGAAGGGGAGATCTGGCGGTGTCCGCAGTGTGAACGGCTCTGCTGGTTTTCGGAAGGAGGCGATCAGGGGCAGGGATACCGAAAGGCAGGTGAAAGTCCGTTTTCAGACCATTGGGAAAATGAGGAGAAACTATTTCGTGTCTTTTCTGATGTTCAATGGGATGGTTTATTGTGGAATGACAATGTAGATTTCGCAAAAATCACGATCCAGCCCTTTCTTCTTAAACGAACAGAAACGGGGCTGCTCCTCTTTGATCCTGAAACACAAACGGAGTGGACGTATTTAAAAGATTAGCTCCGTTCATGTTCCGGAGAAATAAAGAAAAGCAGGAAAAGAAACGTTTCTCTTCCTGCTTTCTGTTTTTTCGCGCGGCGGTTCGTGCTTTACGTCACTCTGCCTTTTTTTCGGCTGGGAGGTATTCGCGGTAACGCATGAGCGACGCGACGGCCATTCCCGTTCCGTAGTAGAGATGGTAGTCGTAGAGCGGGTAATCCCACCACGTGCCGTTTTTCTCCTGGAGTTCCAGAAGGATCGCCGTCAGGTGATTTGCGAATTTCGTCTGGCTCTCCGGTTTTTCCAGCTGTTCCAGGACCCGTGCGGCATAGTAGTGCGCATAGTAGTAGAAGTAGCCGGCGACGCCGAACCACGCTTCATGCGGGACCGGGCGTTTCCGTCCAATGTCCAGCCAGCCGACTCGAGAGACCATGCGGGTAAGCCAGGCTTCGTACATTTCCTGCGTCGCGTACTTCGTGTCTCCCCAGAGGCCCAGCGCAAGATGGCAGACCTGAGAACGTCCGAGGCTCGCGGGAGGCTGATTGATGCTGTGCGGCTCTCTCACGAGGTATTCGCCGTAAGCAAAGGAACCGTTGGGGAGTCTCTGACGCACGAGTGAGTCTTTCGCTCGCTCGATGACGTCTTTCGGCATCTCCACTCCGCACACCTGTCCGTCCGTCATTCCGACGAGTACCGTTCCGGTCACGAAACCGATCGTGGAATTGTTCGGACGCTTGGAGGAGAATTCACCGTCGTGGATCCCGTCATAGTAGCACCATCCGCCCGTCATGCACTCGCACGTCACGAGCATGTGGAGCTGGTAGCGGACCGCCTCGCGGATCTTTTCCTGACGCTTGGCCAGTTCCTCTTCCGAAAGCGGTTTCTGCGGGAACTTGCGCTCGAACATGAGGCGGTACGTGCTCATTCCGTAGGCGTGTCCCCAGTTATTGTACAGAACGTCCGGCGAACTGCGTTTCAGCTCGAGCATTCTGGTGAACATCCACTCCTCGCATCGGTCAGCTGCTGCGGAGATCTCCGGGAGCAGGGCCTTGAGTTCCGGGGATGTTTGCGGATCTTCCTGAAGGAAGCGCTCGACCATGAGGAGCGATTCGAGCACCAGAGCCGTCGTGCCTGCCCGGTATCCGGCATGGGCCGTCCCCGGGGCGTAAATGTTCAGACGCTTCGTATTGCGCGGAAGTCCCCAAGATCCGTCTTTATTCTGATTTTTCAGGATGAACTGTACCCCGCGCAGAACGGCAGCGTCCAGGTCTTCCAGTTTTACCGGGTCGATCGGGTGCGGCTCGGCGACGTAGAAAAGCGGATCTTCATCCTTCTTTGCCAGGTCAGGAGCACTCTGGACCGGTTCGGTACTTTCAGCCGCAGGAGCTTCCGTCTTTGCCTCGTCGGCCGAAACCGCATTCTGTTCCGTCTGCAGCCCGCCCGCCAGCAGAAATGCCGGCAGGACGAGCAGTACCGCGAAACCTTTCCAAAGACGGAATGTCTGCTTGGGGGATCGGGAAGAAATTCTCATGAACTACTCCACCTCTGCCGCCGTTTCGACGACTTTCGTTCCGACTTCCAATCCTTCCCGGATCTCGACTTTCGAATCCTGTTTGAAACCGGTCTTTACGTAACGGCGGGTCGGGTTTTTGCCTTCCGCATCCGTGACGTAAACAAAACGCTTCATTTCATCGTCGCGTTCCAGAGCGGTTTCCGGAACCATGATCGCGTCGGTTTTGCGGATGGCTGCGAGCACGACTTTACCGCGAATTCCGGGGTGGATCGTCACGTTCGCCGGCACTTCGATATTCGCCTTGCCTCGGCGTTTCGGGCCGACGACGAACGGATCCACTTCCGTCACGGTCAGGGGGATCTCTACTTCCGGGTACGTGTTGACGATATAGTACCCCTTCTGTCCCGCCGCGGTTTTGGAGAACTGCGCTTCCGCAATATCGAGTTCCACGTAAAGTGCAGACGGATCGACGAGAGTAAAGAGTGCGGTTCCAGCCGTGACCGTTTTACCCGGTTGAAGGAGCGATATGTTTTTCGTGACGTTTATCCAGTCGCCGTTTTCAAAGTAACCGTAAAGGACGATTCCGTCAAATTCCGCGCGGATCTCAAACAGTTTCTCATCTTCTTTGAAGTCGTTGAATTTCTTCAGCACGGTCTGATGAAGATGATCTGCCTTTTGGCGTTCTAGTTCGATCGAGCGCCGGGTCATTTCCAGACCGGCGACTTCCGCTTCGATTGCCGCCATGTCTTTCCGGTATTCGTCGTCAAGCTCTTCCTCAAAACGCGGAAGGATCATTTTGTGGCTCCAGATATTCTGCGCCTTGGCCAGATTCATATCGTGTTCCGCTCCCTGAACGACGATCTTCTGCCGCTGGAGCACGATCTCTTCCGTTGCGTCGCACAGGTCGTCTGCTTCGTACATTTTGGAAAGCTGATCGAGTTCCGCTTTCTGATTACGGTAATTCTGGATCGCACGTTCAAGTTTCAGTGCCGTGGAACTGCGGGTAATATCCGGATCGTACTTCTTATTGTGCGAGTATTTGTACTCCCGGTCCTCCTTTTTCCGCATGACCAGTTTGTTCGTGATCTCAAACGTGATGTCGGCGACTTTGCGCTGAAGCAGCGCCTTTTTATTCGCGATCTCTGCCAGTTCATTATCCATCGTCCGGAGCTGAAGTTCACGCTGGTAGGCATCACGTTCAAATTTAATGATCACGTCGCCTTTTTTGACTTTCGTGCCGTGCGGTACGACGGATTCGATCCGGAAGGTTTCCCACGTTTTCGGCTGAAGAGTGAATGTTGACATTTTTGGGGACCAGACGACTCCGCTGGCTTCCGCATTGATCTTCAAAGGCTGAGCCTTGATCTCGACAGTCTTCCATACTTTGGCATTTTCCGCAGGTTTCTGTTCAGCGGGTTTTTCAGCGTTCTGCTGCTCGGCAGGTTTCTGTTCAGCAGGTTTTTCGGCGTTCTGCTGCTCGGCAGGTTTCTGTTCCGCGGGTTTCTCCGCGTTCTGCTGCTCGGCAGGTTTCTGTTCAGCAGGTTTCTCCGCGTTCTGCTGCTCGGCAGGTTTCTGTTCCGCGGGTTTTTCGGCGTTCTGCTGCTCGGCAGGTTTCTGTTCCGCGGGTTTTTGAGCGTTCTGCTGCTCGGCAGGTTTCTGTTCCGCGGGTTTTTGAGCGTTCTGCTGCTCGGCAGGTTTCTGTTCCGCGGGTTTTTGAGTGTTCTG
>JAFQUP010000052.1 GCA_017408405.1 Thermoguttaceae bacterium | reverse complement strand
GAACACGTTCGGCACTGCGGAATTTGTGAAATGGTGCCGTCTCATCGGCGCGGAACCGTACATTTGCGGAAATGCCGGGACCGGTACGATGGAAGAGATCAGCGACTGGGTCGAGTACTGCAATCTGAACATCGGACACTACGGACGGATGCGTCAGGCGCACGGTTTCAAGGAACCGTTCAACGTGAAGTACTGGAGCATCGGAAACGAAAACTGGGGCGCGCACGAACTCGGAGCGAAAACGCCGCAGGAATGGGGACCGTGGGTCCGCGAAGCCGCAAAACTGCTCTACACGACGGATCCGTCGGTCAAAGTCGCCGCTCCCGCCACGCCGAGCGAAACGTGGACCATCCCGCTTCTTCAGCAGGCCGGACGCTACATCAACTACATTGCGATCCACGGATACTATGATTTCCTGGCGCACCACAACAATACGGCTCCGTACATTGCGTGCATGATGAGGACGCAGCATCCGGAAAATCATATCATTCGGACCATCGCCATGCTCGACAAAACGGGATTCCGCGGGAAAGTCCACATCGCGTTTGACGAATGGAATCTGCGCAGCTGGCATCATCCGGCGTTCGGTTCCTATCCGCGCATTCCTACCCCGGAAGAACACGCTGCCCGCGACAAGAACGACATCAACTCGGCCTACACGATGGCGGATGGTCTGTTTACGGCCTGTTTCCTGAATTCGTGTCTGCGTCACTGCGAAGACGTGAAAATGGCGTGCTTCTCCCCGACGGTCAACGGCCGCGGCGCGATCTTCACGCATCCGAAGGGAATCGTGAAACGGACGACGTACCATGTGTACTGTTTGTACGCCACCCTGCTTGAGAAGAACATTCTGCCGATCGATCTCCAGTCCGCGCCGCTGCTTTGGGAAAACAAATCGACGCCGATGATCGATGCGGTTTTGAGCGTCAACGATGAAGGTTCCCGTTACGTTCTGGCGGTCGTCAACAAAGACCCGGAAAAAGCAAGGCCGGTGACGCTGGAGCTCTCGAAACTTCCGAACGGCACTCCCGCGAAACTGGAAGCGACGGTCCTGAGCGGAAATTCTCCGGACGACTTCAACGATGTGGGTGCGGAAAACCGCGTCGTCCCGCAGAAGACGGTCTTTGAGGTCAAAGACGGCACCGTCACCCTTCCGCCGCACTCGCTGTCGTTCATCGAGATCCCGGTGAAATGAGGCGTTGGAACTTTTCGGCCTTTTCTTTAGAAGAAGAGGAATTTTCGAAAAAGACTTTGTAAAGACAAAAACAAACCCCTGCCGAAAGACAGGGGTTGATTTTTAGGTGTCAGGAATCAGAACTTGAAGGTCAGGGTTCCCATTCCCGCGTTGGTGGTATTGTAGCCGTTGACGAAGAGGTAGTAATCACCAGAGATTGAGATGTTTGTGGTGATGTTATACTGAGCGCCAAGGTTCATTTCCATCCAGTCGCGTCCGGCACCGTTACCGAAGATGACGGCCGAGCCGCGATCTGTCGTTGCGGTGAAGGAAGCGTTTTCGTCAAGATATTCATGGTGCCAGGCCAGTCCGCCGGTGAAGCAGAGCGCGGAGGTCCATTCTTTTGAGAGACGGAATCCGAGTGTTGAACGGAGGCTGTCGTGGCGGTTGTTCGAAACTGCCATGTAGTCGTTCTGGAAACCGTCGGCTTCGTAGCGCATATATTGCAGCGAGACGTAGGGGTTCAGGACACCGAGGAGACCTCCGGTGGTTTCCCAACCTTTTTCATAGCGGACCAGTCCCATCCAGGAATCGTAATCATCGTTGACCTGTCTTCCGAAGACCTGACGTTCACCTTCATTGTCGCTGAAGGAGAAGGAGGCGATAGCGGAGGAGTAACCGCCGCCCCAGAAGCTGTTCCACTGCAGGTAGGCACCGAAGGAGTTATCCTTGGAACCGACGGTGGAGAGGGCGGATTCCGCGTCGGTCTGACCGTAGGCATAGTAAATTCCCATGCGGTTTCGGCCTTCGGCGTATTCAGCACCAACCATGATTCCCCATGCGTCGTAGTCGTAGGAGTTCATGTTTCCGTGTTCGTCAACACTGCTTCCAAGGCCGAAGGATGAGAACCAGAAGTTCGGTCCGCAGTCGCACATACTGCACGCGTCGCAGTTCTGGAGGTTTCGCATACGGTCATTGACCATGTTCGTCTGATAGTTCATGCGCTGAAGGTGCGCGTGAACGTTCGAGGCGTAAAGCTCACCCGTGATGGCATTCACGTTGTCACGGATCATGTCGACGTTGGCTTCATCAAAAATGTCCGCCCCGAACAGTGACGCGGCTGCGGCAGAGTTTCCAGAAACCGCGGCGATCGCGTCATAATTCGTTTGGGAACGAATGACGTAACCGTTTATGTTGGCATCATATCCGGCGAAGACACTGTATGCCAGCGAGTCGTAGGAGCTGTTCAGGTTGGCGAGTTCCTCACCGCCGCCGCTGATGAGGGTTTCGTCGATATCCGTTCCTTTGAGGTCTTCCGCGGTGATCGCGTTTCCTTCTTTGTCGAGGAGTCCGACGTTCGTTCCTTCCTTGATTGTGACGGAATCCGCTTCCGTGAGGTCGATGCTGCCGAGTTTATCTTCGCCGGCATCATCGTAAGTGAAGTTCACGTTTCCGCCGAGGGTTACGTCACCGCCGATTTCCTGATCGACACCCGCTCCGATGTTCAGAGTGCCGGTGAAGGAGTTTTTGGCGGGATCCTTGCCGTTGAGTGCAACCTTGCCAAAGGTGGTGTCGTTGCTGTTAATGGTAAGGGTGGAGTCCTTATCAACGGTCGCGCTATGATTAAACTTGTTGACGGAACCGGCTTCAAGTGTGACGTCCGCTCCGGTCTTGACATCCAGATTGTTCGAGACGAGACCGCCTCCGAAGGAGTAGGTACCATTGTCCTGGAAAGTGATTCTTCCGGCCGCGTTCACGTCGTTATTGACGCCATTGGCGGTGTTTCCTTCAAAGACCGCGGTGGAACCGTCACCTTCGAAGACGACGTAAGATGAGAGAATCGCGCCGGCGGCATCTCTGTCTTCGGCAACAGCCGTGTTGTTTTTGAAGGTGTTGTCGCCCGAAATCGTTACGGTGCTTCCCGTGGAAGCCTTGATCACGCCGGCCGCGGTTGGCAGGTTACCCGTCTTGGGGTATGGACCAAGTGAGGAGTTTCCGCTGAATTCGTTTTTCCCGGAGATGGTGACATTTCCCGTCTGGAAATAAACACCGTCAGCATCCTTCACATTGCCGCCGCCGGTTTCCAGAACCGCGCCGCCGTTATTGGCGGTATTGTTGGTGAATTTATTTCCCTCACCGGTTCCTTCGATGAAGATGTCCCCGCGGTTGACGTACGCGACCGCTCCGCTTGCGGCGTACGCGGATTCAGCAGTGTTTGAATCAAAGGTATTGCTTCCCTTGATGGTCAGCGTTCTGTAAACCACGCTTCCATAGTCAATAAAGACGACCGCGCCGTCTTCCGCTCTGTTGTTGGTGAACGTGTGGGAACCGTCAATGACGACATTTCCCGTGTTTGAGTAAAGCACACCGCCGGAAGAATAGTTACCGCCGCTGACGTAGGCATTGTTGTTGTCAAAAGTCATGGAACCGTTCACGGTCAGGTTTTTATTGGCGGCAAACACACCGCCGCTAAATCTTCCGTTTCCGCCGTTTCCGCCGTTGGCAATTGTGATTCCGTTACCGGTAACCTCGAGCGTTCCGTCCTGTTCGAAGGAAACGTTGTGGTAAATCAGGCGGTTGCCGCCGTTCAGGTCAATGAGGGAATCATTTCCCTGAAGGTTGATTTTCAGAATTTCATTTTCCGGCGTAGTATCAGCGTACACGATCTGCGTTCCCTGCGTGACTGTACCGTTGATGTAAGCGGTGTTGCCGTCAAGAACGGAGGCGGCTGCGTTGAGATTATTGTATGAGGTACCGTTGACCTCTACGTCCGCCTGGGCTGTGCCGGCAGCAGACGCCGCGATTACTAGCATTGCGAGAGCGCGTGAGAGCTGACGCATTTGCCGACGCTGGTTTTGGAGGGCTTTACGTTCAGCGTTTTTCATTTTTTTCATTTTAGAACCTCCATGTTCTATAAATATATAAGGGAAATTGGTATATAAATCAGTTTTTTTTTCTTGTCGGAAATTTTTACCGGAAAAATGTATAAATCTGGCAATGGTGTTAAAGTTTAAAAAAAGCAAAAAGTTTGCCTGTTTTATCTATTTGGACTTGTATTGGAATCCATGTCAAGAATTGTCTTTTGAACAGTAAAAACGGAACCTGGTAAACCTGGTTTTTGCGGAGAGGTTATTTTTATGGTAAAAAGATGAAAGGATTCTGTCCAATTTTGTAGTTTTAAGATTCAGGGGGACTGCATACACGCGAAGAAAAAATAAAATTTTCCCGCTTGACAGTAGACGGTTTGTTCGGTAAAATAAATAAGGTGAGTTTTTCATGTTCTAAAGAAAGAGAATGAGGAGAAGGTCAGGATGAATTTTTGGCAAAAAATATTGAGTGTGGCCGCGGTAACGGCGGTGTTTCCGGGGTGTTTTGCGCTTCAGGCGAATGCGGCAGGGAAAGAAACCGAACGAAAACCTGCCGGGTATGCCGTCATCGTGAGTGAGGCGGTCAGCGCGGATCCGGAGTGGAACGCGGCAGCGGAGGCGCTCGAAAAGCGTCACGGTGAGAATTTCTCGGTCCGGAAGTTCGTCTGGAAGGAAAAACCGTCGGAAGTCACGGCGGCATTGAGCGAATTTCAGCCGCGGTATGCCGGTTTCGTGGCTCGCCCGGAAGAAGCGGGACGCGATTTCGTCGCCTCGGTCCATCAGATGATGCGCCGTCTGGATGAGGACCCGTACACGGACGCGATCTGGGGGATCCTCACCGGGTTTGAGGCGTCGGATGCCGTCCGCATGACGCAGTGGAAGCCGACGGTCATTTCCAAAGCTGCCGGCGGAACGTCCATCCCGCTGGAGTTTTTCGACTCAGGTATCTGGTACGATGAAGGAAAGCAGGGCCACTACGTCGTGAAAGAGTCCGGCAAAGCTCCGGAAGACCGAACCGACGGACCGGCGGATTCCACGGCGAAGCTCGTCGAAGCGATCGACGGCACGCAGCTGATGGTCACCTCCGGACACGCGACGGAAAAGGACTGGCAGCCGGGGTACTCGTACCGGAACGGATGCTTCCGCTCGAAAAACGGCGAGCTTTTCGGAGTACCGCTTGAGGGAGAGCGGATCCCGGTGAAGTCGGAGAATCCGAAGATCTGGCTTGCGTCCGGAAACTGCCTCATCGGGCACATTTCGGATCGGGACTGCATGGCTCTGGCGATGATCCACAGCGCGCACGTTGACATGATGGTCGGGTACACCGTGCCGACCTGGTTCGGATTCATGGGATGGGGGATCCAGGACTACTATTTCGAACAGGCGGGACGCTTCACGCTGGCGGAAGCGTTTTTCGCGAACAATCAGGCCCTCACGCATAAGCTGGACCAGCTGGTTCCCGGACTTCCCGCACTCATGAACAAAGATGCGGACGGATCCGGAAAAATCGGCCTTCCGCCCGAAATGCGCGATGTGTTCATGACGCAGATGAAAGCCGGAATGACGCTGCGCGGTCTGATGTTTGATCGGGATGTCGTGGCGCTTTACGGCGATCCCGCGTGGGAGAATGCGCTCGCGGAAAGAGAGTACGGCTGGACGCAGACGCTGGAGTCGAAAGCGGCGGAGGACGGCAAGACGCTCTGGACGCTCACCATCACGCCGAATGAAGATGCCTTTAAGCTCACGAATGGAAACGGTTCCCAGCGCGGCGGACGCCCGATCTTCGTTTTCCTTCCGGAAAGAGTGAAGAACGTTCAGCTCCTCCGCGGAACGGAACTCGACCCGGTCGTGGCGGATGATTTCATTCTCGTGCCGCAGTCGGAAGCTCTGAATGGGACGGAAGTCCGGACGGTCGAGTTCCTGGCTGATTAATGGAGCAAAGAGAAGTCATTCCCGGAGAAAATTTTCCGATTTTTTGAATCAGATGGACTTTTTGGCCGGAATATGCGGAGAGATGGGGAAAAGCAGGGATTGACGGGATTTTATTTTGTGCTATACTTGATATTTTGCGCGGCCGGAGACCGTGCGCGGGAAATTAGATCGAACGCAAAAGCACACTCCGGCCGATAAAATAGGAAGAGGGACGTTTTTCAGTTTTTTTCTTCAACCTTCCGGGCAGCATGTTCCGGTCGGCTGTTTCTTCCGGCATCATGCGGGAATGATGAAACCAAAGGCTGAAAAACTGCATATATTTTGGAAAAGATCCATTCAACATATGGGGAACAGAGCATGTCTGAAGATGTGAAAAAGACCGCGGCGCAGCTCGCAGCGGAAGAATACAAACTGCGGCATAAAAAGCGCGTGCACAAGATCGATAAATTCTTTACCGCACTGGTGAAACTCAAGGGGAGCGACCTTCACCTGAAAGCGGACCGTCCGCCGTACATTCGTCAGGGCGGTGACCTGAAAGCACTGAATCACCCGCCGATCCCGGATGAGGAGATGGTCGATATGCTGTTCGACATCATGGACGAACGCAACCGCCGCATTTTCAACGAAGAAGGGGGCGCGGACTTTGCGCACGTCGTGGAAGTGGACGGCATTGCGTGGCGTTTCCGTGTGAATATCCTCCAGCAGCTGGGACACATGGGGCTGGTGGCGCGCCGTGTGAATAATACGATCCCGGAATTTGAGAAACTTTTCCTGCCGCAGTCGCTTGAAAAACTGTGTCAGTATTCGCAGGGGATGATCCTTCTGGCAGGGATTACCGGTTCGGGAAAATCGACGACGATCGGTTCGATGCTGAACTGGATCAACGCGCGGTACAAGAAGCACATTCTGACGCTTGAAGACCCGATCGAATTCACGTTTACGGAAGATAAATGCCTGATCAACCAGCGCGAGATCGGTATGGACGTGAAGGACTTCATGATCGGCATGAAACACGCGGTGCGAGAAGACCCGGACATCATCCTCGTGGGTGAAATGCGAGACCAGGAGACGTTCGAGACCGCCATTCACGCGTCGGAAACGGGGCACCTTGTGTTCGGGACTATTCACGCGTCGACCGCTCCGACGACGATCAACCGTATTCTCGACCTTTTCCCGCAGGATATGCACAAGGCGCTGCGCAGCGCACTGGCGTTCAACCTGAAGGGGATCGTGGCGCAGAAACTGCTGAAATCGATTCTTCCGGGCGTTTCTCGAGTTCCGACGTGTGAAGTCATGTTCTTCAATCCGACGATCCAGAAGCTGATCCTTGAAGAGCAGGACGAAAAACTCGCCGACGCGATCCGAATCGGCTATCAGGAAGGGATGCAGGACTTCACGCTTTCTCTGAAAGAACTGGTAGAAAAGAAGATGATTACTCGCGAAACCGCGTTTGAAGTCGCGCCAAACCTTGAAGCTCTCAAAATGGCACTTAAGGGAATTGAGGTTAAGGAACCGGGTATTCTCTAAATTGTCCCAAGGCGGTGTTCTCTTCGCGGGGAACCCCGCGGTACTTTACCGTTCATCCGGTCAGAGACGGAGCTGGCCGGCCGAATGTTTTTTTCGCTCCAAATTTGTTTTTAAGTCAGAAATTGCTCTTTTTAGCAGGTGAGACCGTGTCGGCCCAAAATAAGAAAAAAAGCTCAGAAATATCCGCTTATGAAATTCCTTCCAGCCAGGACTCTGGTCAGGGTGCGCAGAAACCCGATTTGAGTGCCGAGCCGGGAAAATCTGTTCCAGATGAAAATGTCGGTAAGGAGGAAAATTGGGGTCGCTCCGTCCGCGAGATTTTTGAGTCGATCTCGATAGCGCTTGTTCTCGCGTTCCTTTTTCGGACTTTTCTCGCGGAAATGTTCGTTATTCCGACAGGCTCCATGGCCCCGACACTTTTTGGTCAGCATAAAGATGTCATCTGTCCCGAATGTTCAGCTCCATTTCAGGTTGGAGTCGTTCAGGGAGAATCGACGGATTACGGTCTTTGCCCGAACTGTAACGCGCTGATGGATTTCCAGGCGGAGGCCCAAAAAGGGAACCCCAATCCAAATTTCAGCGGAGATCGCATTTTAGTTGGAAAATATCCGTATTATTTTTCCAGCCCTAAACGGTGGGATGTCGTGGTTTTCCTTTTTCCCGGCGGCGGCAACACCAATTTTATTAAACGTTGTGTAGGCCTTCCAGGCGAAACTATCCGGATTCAGGGCGGCGACATTTACGTGAAACCTCCGCAGACGTTTCAGCCTGTGCCAAATACGGAGAGAAAAGTCACTTCCGCGTTAGAGGTTCAGGAAGATCCGGAATTGAAGAAGTCCTATGAGCAAAAAACGACAGAATCGAATGGCGAACTTTTGAAGCGCGGATTTCGTATCGCGCGTAAGCCGCCGGAAAAGATTCTCGCGACGATGATTCCTGTTTACGAAAATGTTTTTCAGAGTGAACGTCTCCGTCGAGTCAAATGCCCGCCGCGATGGCATCAGATCAATGAGGCGCGGATTAATTCGGATTCCATCTCGTATTCTGTTTGGAAAGAGCATGGTGACGGCAGGGAATTTTATTTCAAGTCGGAAGATCCCGGAGAGCAGACGGGCTGGCTCGTTTACCAGAATCTTGTCCTTTCGCAGCGAGAATGGCAACAGGTAGAACTTGGTCAAACTCCGCAGCCGAAACCGCGGTTGATTACGGATATGACCGCGTATAATTCGTCACTAAGCTCGGCTTATGGCGCGCAGTTTGGTGAGGAAGGCGGTTCCAGCGCGTTTTCGATTCCAGTACCGGATGATCTTTACGGAAGGCATTGGGTTAAGGACCTGATTCTTGAATGCACGGTGGATGTTCGTTCGAAAAAGACGGGAATGTTTCGCGCGGGACTTTGCCGGGGCGGCAAGATTTTCTGGTGCGCGGTCAATCTCGCTACTGGTGACGTGACGCTTGAGATACCGGCAATTCCTGACTTTGGAGATGATTTAAAGAAACAGGAAGAATACGAAAAGATTAATGAGAAAAAAGAGAAACTTTATTTCGCCAAAGCGCGTTCCTCGATGAACGATACGGACATTTATCAATTTCGTTTCGCGAATGTGGATGATCAGCTTCATGTCTGGATCGACGGCGAGGTACTGAAATTTGACCTTCCGACCGCTTACCTTGATTTGGATCCGCTTGTTCCGACGGAAGAGGATCTTAATTGCCCGGTTCAGATAGGATGCAGTAACTGCGAGGTGAATCTGTCCAATTTGAATCTGTTCCGCGATTTATATTATGTCGCGCGAGGGCGTGATAATTCCTCAATGAGTGATTTCATGGCAGATAACGGATACGGTGGAAAGCAGGTCATTACGCCTGATTTTGATTTTTACTCAGACCCGCAGCGTTGGAGCGCGTTTCGAGAAATGCGGGCGGTGGAATTTTTCATGCTTTCTTCAGGTGAAAAACAGTATTTCATGCTTGGAGACAACAGTACGAACAGTGCGGACTGCCGTTGCTGGACGTATCCGAATTATGAACCGCGCGGTAATTCTTATGTGCTGGAAGATTACGTTTCGGAATCACTTTTGGTTGGTGAAGCGTACTATGTTTACTGGCCGCACACGTGGAAACCGTTTGTGCCAAATTTCGCGAAATTCAGAAAAATTAAGTAAAGGAAGGATTCCATCGTTTGCGCAGATAGTGTTTCGGGAGAACTTTGCCCATGGTATGTTTTTCTGAATGATTTTGAATCAGTTCAGCGTTTTTTCAATTGGAATCGTCCGCCATTTGATTTTCCGAAAATTCCAGAAGTCTCGCGGATAGTCAGAAAGAGACTGTCCGCTTAAATTTCCGATGGGAAAGTGAGATAGAGAAAAAGAGAAAATGATAGAGTTATCCTCGGACATTGGTTCCGCAGACAAACATAAGCAATTCAGTTCAGGTTTTCGGGAAAGTTCGTCTTCCTCGCGAAAAGCCGTGACAGACCGTACGAGCGGGCAAATTCCGGTTATTTGCGCGGAGAATCTGGTTAAAACTTTCGGGATTTTCCATAAAGTTAATTCGGTGAATGGAATTTCATTTCAGATCAATTCGGGCGAGATCGTTGGTCTTCTCGGAGGTAATGGAGCTGGAAAATCCACCACATTCGATATGCTTTCCGGTTTGACGCGTCCTACCGGCGGAAAGATATCTCTGTTTGATTCTCAGACGCAGGCCTGGATACCGATTACGAATGTCCCGCTTTATCGAAGGGCACTTCACGGTATTTGTTATTTGCCGCAGAAACCGAGTGTTTTTGCCGGTCTCACGACACGGCAGAATCTTTTGGGCATTATGGAAATCATGAGTTCAAGGGATCTGAAGAAAAGTATGGAGGCATACGATCCGAGTCTTCAGACACGTGAAGATTTTTGTGATTCACTCCTGACGCTTTTCGATCTTTACAAACGGCGGGACGAGAAGGTTTCCAAATTATCAGGCGGAGAGAAACGCCGTTTGGAGATTGCTCGCTCTTTCATTCGAAAACCAAGGCTCATTCTCATGGATGAACCTTTCGCGGCGGTTGATATTCCTGGAATTGATATTTGCGGACAGATGTTTCGTAAAGTTCGTGATATGGGAGTTTCCATTCTTATCGTTGACCATCGGGTAGATGAAATTCTTAAACTTTGTGATCGCGCAATCTATCTTGAAAACGGGATTATCCACGCGGAAGGAAAACCTTGGGAAATTGTGCGAGTTCCCGCGGTCCAGCGCAACCTGCTTTTGGCATTGACGGAATCACTTCTCAAAATGTTTCCTGAGCCGGAGGAGAAAATGAACGAAAAAATACAGAATGAAAATTTTCATGGGGAAAATGAATCCAGATTTTTTCAAACTCGTCCCACGAGTACTTCCACGACAGTTCGAGTTGAGGAAATTTAGGAATTGAAGGAGGAATGGATTGATTCCTCAGAAAAGGCAAGTAACAGAAAGTTTTTCATAGGAGTCTGAAAAAACGATGATCTCATCTTATCCTGTTTACGTCATTCGCATTAATTCCGGTTACGCGACGATGGAAACGCCTGACTGTCCGCAGGACAAACCGAATTACGCCATTCTTGTCTTTACGACGGAAAAACTGGCGGAAGACTTTATTGAAGCCGTTGGAATTGAGGACGCGGAAGTTCGTTTTTTACGAAATGAACGAGAGTTGGGGCGTGTTATCGCGATCCAGCCCGCTCAGGTTACCCATATTGCCATTGACTCCATTCTTTCAGACGGGCACCTTGAAACGAATTGCCTGACACTTTACGACATGATCAAAACCATGACATTGGCTCGTTCTCCGTGGGACTATCCTGTTTTTTTTCTGCGCCAAACCAATGGCCAATTCGCCGCGATCGCGACGGAGAATTCTCTCGTTATCGCGCTTTTTACCACGAATCAAAAAGCGAAAGACTATCGCGCGAAGCTGGAACGGCCTTCCGCTTACGAACTGCTTCGAGTTGAAACTCCAAAGCAGCTTCATGATTTTCTGAAAGACCTTCCGGAAGAAATTCAGGCGGTTGCCTTTAATCCTATGGTTGATGAAAACCAGAATCACACTGCGGTTCAGTGCATGGAAATCGCCAAAATTATTGAGAAATTCCTGGTTTAGAATTGAAAATAGAGATATTTTCCAATTTTATTGGGATAATCCCGGAATTTTTGTTTGCTGTTCCTTTTATTGAATTTCATCATCTTCACGCAGTGAGGTAAGACTCATGAGAGAAGTTTTTGTCGTGCTCCCGTCTCAGGGGATGGATTCACTTTCGTTAAACATTTCCACGAATGACTGTCAGGAGATTTTGACCGCGTGGACTGCCGTTCATCATCCGGATGTCATTCGTTTAACTCAAAAAACGGTGAGTCCACTTTACGGGCTTTATGTTTATGAAGAGCCTGAAAACGCGATTTTGATTACGCCTTCTCCGACGTTGGATATTCTTGATTCCTATTGGATGGAACGAGCGGAAAGCAGAAACTGTGTCTTTCTTAAGAATTGTTCGTCTTTGGAGGGATTGATTGAGGAACTTCTTGGCATTTTACGTCAGGATCTGGAAAAAGACAGGGCGGAAAGCCGCGAAACTGCCTCGGGTACTGGAAGTGAAATGTTTCCAGCGGAGGATATTGACGCGGAAACAGAAATTCATGAGGAAAAGACTTCCGGAGAGGCTGTCGCTTCTGGCGCGTCAGAGTCTGAAGTTGAGAGCGAAGCGGAAGGGGCGGAAGAAAATGTTTCCCATTCAGGCAATAGAAGCGGCGCTAACTCGATATGCCTTGATTCGCGGGACGATTCTGAAATGCCGCAGGTCGCGGATTTTCTTGCTTTGGGAATGACGTATCTGCTTTCGGAGATCATGGCGCATAAACTTCAGTTCATGAGCTATCTTGATTCTTTTTCGTTTTCCTCTGGTGTTTTGGAGATACTCAAAGCGTATGATTCAGGTGACGCGGTTAAAGCGAAGCGCGAGATGCAGAATGTTTGGGATCAGCTTGTGCAGGCGCGTCAGTATTACGCTCCGCAGGATGGAAGTCTTTTTGACCTGACGCTTTTGGATCGGGAGTATCTTCCGGATTCTTTCACGAAGGAATTGGAAACGGCGTCCAAAATGAATCTGCTGGCGGATGCTTCTGTCATTGAGAAAATGGCGGAGCAATATCCGGAAATGCTTGAGGAGTTGAAAAAGAAACTCGACACCAAAGACGTTTGCCTGGTAGGAGGAGAAGAGACCGAAACGGAATTTCCGCTTTTGACGCAGGAAGGAATTATTCGCAGGTTAATTTACGGCAAAAAGATTTACGAAAAATATCTTGGGAGAACGCCAGGAATTTATGGACGCCGAAAATATGGTTTGACTCCGCTTCTTCCGGGAATTCTGAAACGTATGGGATTTCAGGGGGCACTTCATTTTACTCTGGATGATGGAAAATTCCCTCTGTCGGAGCAAAGCCGCATAGCGTGGCAGGGGTCTGACCGCCAGGCGGTAGAGGCTATTTCCAAATTGCCGCTGGACGCTCAGAATGCGGATTCGGTCGCGACTTTACCGGAAAATCTCGCGAAAGTTCTCAATGTCGATAATTCTTTCGGAGCCGTGTTTACGCATTGGGCAGGAGAGGATATGACCAGCGTCTGGTATGGACTGCTGAAGCGTTCCTGCCGCTGGATACCGCTCTTTGGAGATCTCGTGACTTTTGAGGAATGTTTTGAGTCCACGAAGTACTCAAGCAGTGATGAGTATTTCTCGCCTGAACGTTACGTTTCACCATATCTGATTCAGTATGTTTCTCGCAAAGAATCAGATCCAATCTCGCGCTGGACCCGGTATCATCAGCTTCGGGCACGTCTGGAGGCGCTTTCCAGCCTGGAAAGTCTGGCGGTTTGGCTTAAGGCGGTTCCGGATTATTCTGAAAGTGGTTTATTGGGAGAAAAACTTCTGGAAAGTCTTGATTCCATGCCGTTTGTCACCAAAGATTTTTTTACCGCGGCATGGCAGGAGATGCTCTCCAGGGAGAGAAAAATCGCGGAACAAATTTCGTCTGTTCTTTCTGATGGGACTCGGAAAAACGCTCTTTTACTGTTGAATCCCTCCAGTTTCTCCATTTCCAAAACAACAGATTTGAGTGAAGCGGAAAAGAATCTTTCTGTCAATCGGCTGATTCCGGCTGAAACGGCTCCGGTCAAAAAACACTTTTGGGAAAAGAATCCAACCAATTCCCGTACGCCGCTTCATGCCGCGAGAGTAGAGGTCCCGCCTCTTGGGTTCGCGATTTTGGCGGATGACCCCACTCAGGCGGGAGCCCTTGAGGTGGAGAAGAAAAACACAAAAAGCTGGTTCTGGAGAGTTGGGAAAAAATCACCAGTTCTTCCGCCGCCTGTTTATCAGGATCGGGAATCCGGAATGTGGCTAATGGCAAATGAGCATTTAACATTGCGATTTGATCCGTTTACCGGGCATTTGCGTTCTGTTTTCGATAATCATCATCGCGGAAACCGTTTTTCCCAATTACTGGCAATGCGCCTGAAATCCGCGCCGCTTGATTCTCTTCAGGATGAAGCGCAAGAGGAGTATTCCATTATGGCGGCAGATTCTTTCAAGCCGGTAATTTACGCGGATCGGAGTGAGATTGAAGTTTCCGGCCGTCTCATGGACCGCAAGGGGGAAATCGTTGCGCGATTTACGCAGACGACTACGCTGCGCCGAGGAAGTCAGATCGTTGAATTCGATGTTTTTCTTGAACCGCTTCGAGAACTGGGGCGAAATCCATGGCAGTCTTACTTCGCGAATCGTATTGCGTGGGGGGATTCCGCGGTGGATATTTTCCGGAATGTCGGATTTCATGCCCAATTAACGAATGCATCAAAAATAGAAGCTCCGCATTTCGTAAATATCCGTCCAATTCAGTATTCCGCGTCGACAAAAATCTTTTCGACGGTATCTCAGGAAATCGCGGAACGTATCCGCGGCCATGAACTCCGAAAAGAAGATTTTCTTCCTGATCGCGGTATTGATACGGAGTATTCGGATGCCAATCTGACACTTCTTGCCAATGGCCTTCCATGGCATCGAAATTGTGCCAGCCGAAAACTTGATACCCTGCTCCTGGTTCAGGGAGAGACCGGACGCCGATTCCGATTTGGAGTAGCCGTCAATACTCCATATCCCGCGCGTACGGCAATGGAGTTCATGGCACCGGTTACGCAGATTCCCGCCGCGTTGAAATCTCCGCAGAAAACAGCAGCTCTTTCGGGCTGGTTCGGGCATGTTTCTCATCGAAATGTTCTCGTGACTCACTGGGAGGCGGAAGAGGGCGGTGCCCGAATCCGATTCGCGGAAACAGAAGGGAGAAAAGTGCGTGTCAAATTCCGGGCAATGCGTTCTCTGGATTCGGCGGAACAAATTGATTTCAATGGAGAAAGGCTTAATACTTTCGCGATAGAAGATGACGCCGTAAGTTTTGATCTTTACGCGAATGAACTCAAGGAATTACGTATCGCTTTTAAAAAAGACTGAAAAAAATCCAGGAAAGCGATGCCCCCTCCTTGAAAAAAATTTAAAATCCGATATAATTTAAAACAACTTTTTACTTTGTCATACTTAAGGAGTTGAAAAATGTCCAAACCGCAGCATATCGTTAAAAAAGCTAATCATGGTAAACGTCCGGCTTCTTCCCAAGCCCGTAAAGCTAAGCGTCACATGATCAAAACCTGAGAAATTGTGTGTTTTTCGGGTGAGTAATACTATTCAACACCACGATTTCGCATGTGTCGTGGTGTGTGTATTTATTTTAAAAGGAATTTTGTATGGCGAAAAAACCGTCGTTGATTGATCTTTCCGCGGTTGATTTAACTCATTTAATTGCGGACCAGGAAGAGGTTCGCAGTAAAAATCTTCAGCGTTTTGAAATGGAAATGCTCAATGGCATTCTCTATGAAGATCTTGAAAACGGGATTGGAGTTGGCTTTCAGGATGTTCCGGAGAATCCATTTTGGGCACGCGGCCATATGCCGGGATATCCGATTATGCCTGGAGTTCTCATTTGTGAAAGCGCAGCGCAGCTTGCCAGTTATTTTGCCGGCAGACTCAAGTGTCTGAATTCCGGCTTTATCGGTTTTGGCGGAATGGATAATGTGAGATTTCGCGGTCCCGTTCGTCCTGGCGATAAATTAATTCTGGTTGTGAAACTTCTTAAATCTAAACCTAATGTGATGATGATTCTTCAGTTTGAGGCTATTGTCAATGGCGAAGTTATCGCGGATGGTGAAATTCGCGGTGTTCCGCTTCATGATGGAACGCAGGTAAAATGAGTCAGCCAGCCGGTTCGCGGCAGGTTTCAATTTTGCTGCGTAAAGTACGTGTTGGCCAGCCAATGAAATTTTCTGTGTTGATTTTTTGAGAGAATAGATCGTGAAACGGTTTATTCGCAATTTCGATTTCATTTCTCAATTCGGGGAGTATTATGCCGCGTCGTGCATTGCGTAAAATTGATGAAACTCTGGATTATTCGCGTCATCTTTATTTGGTGAAGGAGCTTCAGCAGCCTTGGGACATAAAAAACTATTTTGATGATCCGAACGCTCCGCTTGAGGTGGAGATTGGGAGTGGAAAAGGACATTTCATTCATGACGCGGCTTTGGCTGCTCCGGGACATAATTTCATTGGGACTGAGATCGCGCATAAATACGCGGCTTATTGCGCGGCACATTTGATTGCGGACGGTATTTCGAACGCGTGTATGTTCTCGGGAGATGGCCTGACGCTTTTCAGGGAATTTCTTCCCGCGGATTCACTTGCGGCTGTTCATGTTTATTTTCCGGATCCGTGGTGGAAGAAACGGCACCGTAAGCGTCGAGTCATGCAGATGGAACTGGTACGTGCCTGCGAAAAGTGCCTGGTACCGGGAGGGGTTCTTCATTTTTGGACGGATGTTGAGGAATACTTCACGACGGTGATGGAAATGATGCGGGAGGAAGAAACTATTTTGGAAGGTCCTTTTACGCCGGAGGTAGATCCGAGTGCGTGGCGTACGCATTTTGAAAAACGAACGGTCATTGAAGGGCGCCCGGTTTATCGTTCCTATTTCGTGAAGAAGCAAACGAAAGACTAAAGATATTTATTCTGGTATTTTGACGTAAAAAGACTGATTGAAGGTAGAAAAATCCCAAAATCGGTCTTTTTTTATGGAATGAATCTTTTTAAGCCTTGTCAAGCCGAATTTTTCGAGTATAATAAACAAAAATAACGATTTTGAAACCGTTTCTTTGGGAGAAGACCCCATGAAATCAGCTGAAAATCCGTGGAAAAAATGTCTTGAAACCGTGTCAATCAGTGAGATTGGTTTAAGGCGTTCGAACAATCAGGATTCGTATCAGGAAGTTCCCGCCAGAAATCAGAAAATCTGGAATTCCCGCGGGCATGTCTTTTCTGTCGCGGATGGGATGGGGGCGCATGCCGCGGGAGAATTGGCCAGTAAAATGGCTACGGATATTATTCCAAATGTTTATTTGAAGCAAACGCTGCTGCCGCCGGCGGAAGCGTTGACGCTTGCTATTCAGGAAGCGAACCGGAACATCCATAAAAAAGGAAATTCTGATAAAGAGCTTCATGGGATGGGGACGACGAATGATACGCTGGTCATTTTGCCTGAAGGCGCGATGATTGGGCATGTCGGGGACAGTCGTGTCTATCGTCTTCGCGGAAAGAAATGGGAACAGATGACTTCCGACCACAGTGTGGTTTGGGCGAAGGAAGAAGCTGGAGAAGTCATTGATGAAACGGTCCATAAAAACGTCATCACTCGCTGCCTTGGGGTTTCTCCGGAAATTAAGGTTGATATTGAGGGACCGAGTCCGATAATGCCGGGAGATATTTTTCTTTTATGCAGTGACGGATTATGCGGGCAGTTTGAAGATTCTGAGATGGGAAAGATTCTGGCTGTTTTGCCTCTTCCGCAGGCGGTGAGAGCGCTGGTGGACCTGGCGAATTTGCGTGGGGGGCCGGATAATATTACGGTCATTACCGTGAAATATCTTGGGCCGCAGCAGGCTGTTTCAAAAGCGGATGAGAAACCATTACCGCCGGCTGCTCAAACGGAAATGCCCTTGCCGCCTGTTTCACAATGGGTTTGGTATCTTCTGGCAGGTGCTGGGACGACATTCCTTCTGGGATTGGTTTCATTTATGTTTTCTTTCCTTTTGGGGCTTGTTTTGGTCATTGCGGGAGGGGGAGGAGCGGCTGCCGCTGGCGGCTTGATCTGTTTCAGGAAACCTCAAAAGGCTTTTACCAGAAGATACGGAAAAGGGCCTTATCGCACGTATAGCGCGGTGTGTGATGAAAAATTTGCCGGCGAACTAAAGAAAATCTTTAAAGAGCTTTACGCGAGTGTCGAGAATCAGGAAAATCTTGACTTGAAAACCCCTTTGAGGATGGCGCAGGCCGCTTCAAAAGCATTGGATGTTCGAAATTACGAAGAATCGACCCGAAATTTCGCGCTAGCGATTTCTGCTATTTGGCGTCAGTTGACAGAATGAGTATTAGTGAAACCGCGTTTTCTTCCTGGCTGTTAATTGAAAACGCGGTTTAGAGAATCTTCTATTTTTTCAGCTCTTCGAGACATTCCATGGCCGCGTCGATGAAACGTTCGCCGGTCCCTTCAGGGAAAAGGACGTTGATCGTCTCGTAGCTTCCTTCCTGGAAGGCTTTGCGCGTCGGAATGTATTTCGCGTTCGTCTGGGAAAGCTCGATGATGATCGTGTTTTTGAACGGCGAGCGGCGTTTGAGATCCTGCCCCAGTTCGACGAAGATCTCGCCCGGAAGCAGAACGATGGCCGTGTCGCTGCTCAGGCGGATCGCGCCGACTTCGACCTGGTGTTCGAGCGGGAGGGTGGAAAGGTTGACGATCTTGCCGACTTCGACCCGTTCCAGGAACGTGAGCTGAGAGCTGGTGTTCATGACTTCCTTCCGAAGTTCGCGTGCCCGGGCGATCTGCTCTTCGGTGAATTCCTGACGTTTGACGGTCAGAGTGCGCATCGCGGAATCGAGAGACGGGGAAAGTTCAGAGAGTTCGCCGTCGTAGAGTGCCGCGAGGCGTTTTCCGAGTTCCGTTCCGATTTCCGGAGCACGGCGTCGGTGGCGGTTGGTGACGTCCACGTGATTGATGTCGCCGCAGGTCCCGATCCCGAAACCGGAGATGAAATCCGTGCCGAATTTTTCACGCAGGACGGTCTGGATGTAGAACGGATAGTCTGCGCTGAACTTCGTGCCGCCGGTCGTGTCGAGATGGAGCGCGAAATTGGAAAGTGACGCGAACGGCTTCTTTTCGGCATCGCGGAACAGGATCCCGAAGAGGTCCGGGTCGATCGGACCGGCAGGACGGATGATGTTCGGATTCAGAACGCCTGGATTGAATCGGACCTGGTCGGAATCTTTCATGAAGTAGCGCCGGTTAAAGGAAAGATCCGTGACGGAGGTTTTTCCAATGGAGAGCGACGCGGGACGGACGTTTTTCATCGATTCCAGGATCGCTTTTTCGGTCTGTTCGACCCAGAACGCTTTGTAGTTGAACGCTTCATGGTCATTTCTTGCGGCGGCGGCCAGGTTTTCTTCCGGGGTGATCTTCCGGTCGTATTTCATCCAGACGGGGCCGGTGTGCGTATGCGTACCGACGAGGAAAACGGCATCTGCGGAGAGACCGGTCTTTTCCTGAATGCGGCGTTTCACTTCGGCCGTGACGTCATCGTAGACGTAAATGGAGTCGCTGATGGTCAGGACGCACATTTCGTCCCCCTGTTTGAAGCAGAATGCACGGAGCATCAGCGGGTCCAGCACGCCGTCCGAAAGCCGTTTGCTGTAGTATCCGGCCATGGGGTAGCTCAGCGGCGGCGTGATCTCCGTCACTCCGATCCCGACTTCAAGCGGTGCGGGGTCTGAAACGGCGGCGTGAACCGTATTCTGTGCGGAAACGGCGAAAACTGCTGAAATGGCAAAGACTGCCGAAACTGCGAGTAAAAGTTTCGGAAAAACAGTGAAGATATTCAATTTCATGGGCGGGGATCCTTTCTGAAATCGGCGGAGAAAAAACATTGAGAACCGCGGAGCAGAATGAAGTCGGCACCGCGGTTTCCTTGCGGATCGGGAGATCCTATTTTTTGAGTTCTTCAAGACATTCCATCGCGGCTTCTACAAAACGCTCGCCGGTCCCTTCGGGGAAAAGGACGTTGATCGTTTCGTAGCTTCCTTCTTTGAACGCCTTGCGCGTCGGAATGTATCGGGCATCCTGCTGGGAAAGTTCCAGCACGAGCGTGTTTTTGAACGGCGAACGGCGTTTGATGTCGAGTCCCAGTTCCACGAAGATCTCGCCCGGAAGGATGACGATGGCGGTATCGTCGCTCAGACGGATCGCCCCGACTTCCGCTTTATGTTCGATCGGCCAGTTGGCGAGGCTAACGACATTTCCGATCCGGACACGTTCCAGGAACGGTACTTCGGACTTCGGATTCAGGATCTCCTTGCGGAGTTCACGTGCTTTGGCAGTCTCTTCCTCGGAAAACTGGAGGCGTTCAAGCGTCAGGGAGCGGAATGCGTGGGCAAGCGACGGCTTTGCTTCCTGAAGATCGCTTTCGTAAAGTGCGGCAAGGGCCTTTCCAAGTGCTGTGCCGATTTCCGGCGCACGCTGTCTTGGAGCCGAGGCATTGACATTAATGTGATTGATGTCGCCGCAGGTTCCGGTGCCGAATGCGGAAATGAAATCAGAACCGAATTTTTCGCGGAGGATCTTATGGAGGTAACTGGGGTAGTCCGCACTGAATTGCACGCCGCCGGTCGTATCGAGATGCAGCGCAAAACTGGAGATCGAGGCGAACGGCTTCTGTTCGGCATCGCGGAACAGGATCCCACAGAGATCCGGATCGATCGGACCGGCCGGGCGGATGATGTTCGGATTTCCGACGCCGGGATTGCACCGGACCACATCAGAGTTTTTCATGAAGTAGCGGCGATTGAAGGAAAGATCCGTCACGCTGGTCTTTCCGACGGAAAAGGAGACCGGCCGGACCTTCTGGATCGATTCGAGGATGGTCTTTTCAGCCAGTTCGACCCAGTACGCTTTGTAGTTGAACGCGCGGTAGTCGTTCTTTTCGGCCGCCGCCATGTT